>VGJC01000050.1 GCA_016867635.1 Candidatus Aminicenantota bacterium
ATGGAGGAGCTGGCCGCCAAGCTCGGCGGCCGGGTCACCAAGCAGGCCATCAGCAAGTACGAGCGCGGCCGGATGATGCCCTCGCCCGACGTGATGGAGCGGCTGGTCGAGGTCCTCGGAGCAGCGACCTGGGGTGCTTCGCCGCTCAAGCCGGCCGACGTCGAGCTCGCCCCGCCTCTTCTGCTTCGCGAGGAGACCGGCGGACGCGTCGCGGCTTGCGCAGAGCGCCCGATGTTCCGCAGGCAAAGGCTCCTCGGGAAATGGCTGAAAAGATCGGCGCCCGAGACGGTGCTTTTAAAAGACGAGAGCCGGGGGCCCGAAGAGGGGCCCGATGAGCATTTTTGCTTCATGATCCAGACCGACTTTCCCTCGCTCGCCGAGCGCCGGGCCCATTATGTCAAGGCCTGGGAGGCCGGCGCCGGCCCGGAGCGGATCCGCTTCCGCGAGGGCGAGAAGCTCCCGGCCAAGTCGGCGTCCATGCTCAAGTACCGAGTCGCCGACCACTTCCAGAAATACCTCGGGCTCGAGGCCCTCATAGGGTTGCCGGCCGTCTTTGTCAACCCGATCGACACACTGCCGGCCGCGACCGACGAGGAGGTCGAATCCGCCGCCGGCGAAGTCCGGCGCCGTTGGGACCTCGGCTCGGGCCCGATCGTCAATCTCCTGGGCTTGCTCGAAGACCGCGGCGTCCGGGTCTACGAGACGACCGGCATCGAGGGCTTCGAGGGGCTGTCGGGGGCGTTCGGCGCCGAGCCGGTCGTGCCCTTCGTGGCCGTCAGCCGCGACGTCCCCGCCGACCGGGTCCGGTTCACGGCCGCTCACGAATTGGCCCACATCCTGTGCGGCTTCCCGCCGGATAAAGAAGGCGCCGAGAGCTTGTGCCACCGGTTCGCGGGGGCCTTCCTGCTGCCGAGAGGAGCGCTCGAGAGGGCCTTCGGCGGCGGGCCGCGGCGCAAGGTCACGCTCGCCGAGCTGGCCGAGATCAAGACGACCTACGGCATCTCGCTCCAGGCGATCATGTGGCGGGCCAAGTCGCTGGGCCTGGTCGGCGACAGGCAATTCCGGGCCTTCCGCGAGACCGTCAACGCCCGGGGCTGGACGGTGACCGAGCCCGTGGAGTACGCGGGGGTGGAGCGGGCCACACGCTTCAGGCGCCTCGTCCACAACGCCGTCGCCGCCGACATCCTGGACCTCGAGCGGGCCGCGGAACTGGCCGGTGTTCCGGCCGCCGAGCTCAAAGACGAAATGGGAGACATTTTTTAATAGCTGAGGAGGAAGGTCGATGCTGGGAACCTCGAAAAACAACCCGCCTTAGCCCGGCGGCCGCCTGAGGGCGGTCGCGCGCGGGGCTAAGGGTCTTTTAAGCAAAAGAAACCGGAGAAAGAGAGGAAAATCAAATGGGGAGAACTATCGAAAATTATCTCAAGGACATGGGGCTCGGCGAGGTCCAGGCCTTCGACAACATGGCCGTCTTTCCGCTGACCCGGTCGTCGAACGGCGGGCCCGAGTACATCACCTTGCGGGAGGCCCTCGAGAGGGGCGTTTTCGCGGTCACCGAGACGAGCGAGGGCGGGTCCGTGCCCGAGCTGCGGGTCGAGAACAAGGGCGACGTCGCCGTGCTGATGCTCGACGGCGAGGAGCTGGCCGGCGCCAAGCAGAACCGGATCATCAACACGACCATCCTCGTCGGCCCGAAGTCGGGCCTCAAGGTCCCGGTCAGCTGCACCGAGCAGGGCCGCTGGAGCTACATGTCGAGGGAATTCGCCGAGTCGGGACACCAGATGGACCGCAAGCTGCGGAGCGCCAACATGGAGGCCGTCCACGCCAGCCTGAGGGTTTCCAAAGAGTTCCGGTCGGACCAAGGCCTGGTCTGGGACCGGGTCGCGGAGATCGCCCACGCCGCCGCCGTGCCCACGAGGACCGGGGCCATGAAGGACGTCTACGACGCCAAGGGCGCCGAGCTCGACGACTATCTGAAGTCGTTCCGGGTCGTCGACGGCCAGAAGGGGATGCTCGTTTTTCTCGAAGGCAAGCCCGTCGGCTTCGACTTCGTCTCCAGGCCGGCCGCCTTCGGGCTGCTGTTCCCCAAGCTCGTCAAGAGCTACGCCATGGAGGCCATGCTGGCCGCCGAGGCGGAAAAGCAAAGGGCCGGCCGGAAAAGGACGAGGCTCTTCGGCAAGGGCCCGGAGGAAGCGAAGGGCGCGGGGGAGAAAGCCGCGACGGGAAAAGCCGCCAAGAGCCCTTCGGCCGAAGAGGCCGGTGCCTTCCTCGCGGCGGCGGGCGCCTGCGACGAGCAGAAGAACGAGTCGGTCGGGATGGGCTCGTATTTCCGTTACGCGGGCCCGGCCATGGTCGGCTCGGCCCTGGCCGTCGACCAGGCCGTCGTCCACATGGCCTTCTTCCGCGTCGACGAGGCCGAGAAAGCCGGCAACATCGCCGGGATGAGCTCGCGCCGCGGCTACCGGATCATCTGAGGAGGGCCATGCGGTTGACTTTCCAGTTGACTTATGGTTGACAAATAAGTATTCTGGGACCATGGGATACAAACCGATTTTCAAGATCACGCCGCGTTTGTTGGCCTTGACGGAATCGATCGCCGTCTTGCGTGAACGGATCCTTTCCGCCTCAGTCCGGGTGGCCTGGGTCCCGGATCTGCAGAAAGAAGCGATGATCAGAACGGCCCACAGCTCGACGGCGATCGAGGGAAATCCCCTGACATTGGCCGAGGTCCGGGCGCTCGCGGAAGGGCGGGAACTCCCCGGCCGGGCCGCCCTGGCCAGACGGGAGGTCATGAACTATTTCGCCGGGCTGAGGTTTATTCAGAAGCACGCCGCGGTCAAGCGTGTCACGCATGACCACATTCTGCGGCTGCATGCGATCATTGCGGGCGGGGTCATGGACCAGGGGGACGCCGGAAGATACCGGACCATCTCCGTTCGCATCGGCCGGTTCGTACCGCCCGCCGCGGGGCAGGTGTCCGGCCTCATGCGTGAGCTCCTCGAGTGGTGGAACTGTCAAGCGGGGAAATTCTCGCCCGTCATCTCATCGGCCGTTCTCCATTACCGATTCGAGGAGATACACCCCTTCGCGGATGGGAACGGCCGCACGGGCCGCGCGATCGCGCTCTGGGAGCTCTATCGACGGGGCTTCGATTCCCAGCGCATCTTTTCAGTGGACGAATTTTACTGGAGCGACAGGCCCCGATACTATGCCCAGTTGGAAGGCGTGCGGACGGCCGGCGGCGACCTGTCCGCGTGGCTTGAATACGCCGCCGAGGGGCTCGAGAGATCGTTGGAGAGCGTTTGGCGCCGAGTGCGGTCGATCGTAACCGGATCGAGCGTGCGAACGATCTTCATCCAACCCAAGCAGGAAAAGCTGCTTCGGCTGCTCGAAGGCCCCGAGGGATTGACACCGCGCGAAGTGTGGAAAGCCTTGGGCATGACCCGCCAGGGCGCGGCCAAGCTCATCAAGCCGCTCCTCGAGGCCGGGCTCGTGCGTCGCGTGGGTGGGAAAAAAACGGGAAGATACGTACGAAAGGGATAAGGAGTCGACCATCATGGCCGAATATTCGCATTCGCAGCTGAGCAAGTTCGAGCAGTGCCCGCTGCAGTACAAGTTCATCTACGTGGACGGTATCAAGCGCTATGAAGAGGGCGTCGAAGCCTTCCTCGGGCAGCGCTTCCACGACGCCATGGAGTGGCTCTACCGGGAGAGGGCCTTCCGGGTCGCGTACCGGCACCCCCAGGGCGCGTCGCGGGGCGACGATTTCGCTTGACGGACCGTTCGGAGAGTTCTATAAATAACTCGGAGTTATGAGCGACCGTTCTCGGGGACACGTACCTGCGGTACATGTCCCCGTTGCTTTCCCGGCCCGTTCCGGGCGCATCCCATGAGAATCGACCAACGGGGGAGACCATGAGCGACAACGAGCGCGACGGCAAGAAGCCGGACTCGGCCGAAAGAACGGACCCCGGCGGAACACCCGGGGGTGACCGCGAAGGGACCGGCAACGGGCCGGACAAGCCCGGCGAGCTCACCCGCCGCCGGTTCCTTTATTTCGCCGGCGTCGTCGGCATGACCCCGGTCGTCAACGGCGTCGATCCCCTCCAGCTGACCCAGACGACCCGGCCGCAGATCAAGGCCAAGGTCGCCGAAAAAGCTCTCGTGCCCATCCAGAACCTCAAGTTCTCCGTCCTGCGGCCCGACGACCTGCTGGCCCTCGAGTTCGAGTGCGTCAACCTTCGCGTCCAGGACGGCCCCCGGCCCGCCCTCGTCCGTCAGAACGCCGCCAACCCGGCCTACATCATCGTCCACTTCCCGCCCCAGCACATCGCCGAGCAGGCCTTCTTCGAGACCGACCCGGCCGTCAAGGCCGACCCCAAGGCCCCGCCCGAGCCGACCACGGCCGAGACCCCGACGCCCCCGCCCGTCCTCGCCCGCATCGCCGGCCCGACCCGCCTGGCCTTCTTCGTCCCCAAAGAGATCTCCGAGATCCCCTTGACCATCGAGTCGCTGCTCTCCTGGGAGAGCTTCGAGCCGAGCCTCGTCGGCGTGGCCATTCCGCCCCGCGTCCCCGCGAGGGGGACCGTCTCCCGCGGCCAAACGCTGGCCGGTCCCGTCGCCAAGGTCGCCCCGGCCGACGCCGTCTCTTTCACCCCTCCGGCCTACACGCCGATCATCCTCCCCGGAGGCGCTCCGCGGCAGAACATCCACCAGACCCGGGTCTCCAAGGTCCCCGCCCAACTCAACCTGGCCCTCCTCAAGATCGCCGAGCCCGCCGCCCACCAGACGGCGCTCGAGCTGCCCTACCGCCTCATCCTCTCGCCCCACGCCCTCAACCTCTGGGCCCATTCCATCCGGGCCGTCACCCGCAACGGCCGTACCGAGCTCTGGCACACGCGCCTGGCCGCGGCCAACCCCGACGGCTCGATCGTCGACACCGGCAGCCCTTATATGGCCATCCGGGCCGTTTGGTCGCCCGACTGCAACGTCGAGGCCCCGTCCTCCGGGCCGGGCCACTCGAACGCCCCGTTCCGCATGTCGCTCGACCGCCAGGACCGCCACGAGATCGTCCACCTGACGAGCAACTTCGGGATGACCTACGCCGGCTCGCCCTGGCAGCCGAAGCCGGTCGATGTCGACCGCCTGATGCTGACCTCGCTCGGCGGCTGGCTCGACTCGTCCGGGATGTGGCTGCCGACGCCGCTTTCGGTCGAGGAGTGGCGCCACAAGGCGACCCTCGGCCGCGACCACTACGTCAAGGTCGTTTACAAGGGCTTCCTCATGCCGTTCGGCCATGCCGCCTCGCTCGTCAAGATCACCGAGCGCAAGTTCCGCAAGGGCCAGGACGGCAAGCAGATCGCCTACCTCTTCCAGCGGATGTACATCATCGTCCGCCAGCCCGACAAGTCCTTCCCGGCCCCCTTCCAGGCCTTCGAGGGCCGCGAAGTGCCCTTCCGCAACGTCCGCATCACGACCCGCATGACCCCGCCCCTCGAGGATCCGGCCGCGAGCCAAATGTTCGGCGCGGCCCTCCAGTCGGCCTTCTGGCCCCGGGTCCAGAACAAGGACTTCCGCTTCCACTGCGTCGGCACCGACTGGTCGGGCAACCGCTCCGAGTTCGCGACCCCGATGGCCTTCGTCGACGCCAACTACGCCTTCGACCTCCAGAAGATGGAGGCCGCCGTCGGCGTCTACAACCAGGCGGGCCAGCTCGAGCGCCGCCGCCCGCCGCT
Source organism: Candidatus Aminicenantota bacterium (assembly GCA_016867635.1). Lineage (GTDB taxonomy): Bacteria > Acidobacteriota > Aminicenantia > Aminicenantales > Saccharicenantaceae > RBG-16-66-30. The sequence goes on from VGJC01000050.1 coordinate 5,736, forward strand.
CAACGGCCAGAAGATCGCCTTCGCCCGGCCCAAGAAGCAGGGCGACACCGAGCTTGAGGTCGCCAGCCTGACCTTCGCCGCCAAGCTGCCCGGGACCCACCTCAAGAAGGACGAATGGCAGGCCGCCGACCAGCCCTACTTCTTTCCGGTCATGGAAGAGGCCGCCGTGTCGATCCCGGCCCTCAAGGCCATGGTCGGCCTCGGCGGCTCGGCCATCCGCTACCCCAGGACCTACCTCCAGAACGGGCTCGGCGGGGCTAACAAGGGCGAGGTCTTCGCCGCCCTCCCCGGGGCTCCCGGCCTCGACTTCGGCGCTGGCAAAGGCGACAAGGCCGGAGGTGTGGCCACTCCGAGCTTCCCCATCGTCGGCCTGTCGCGGGCCCTGGGCCCGGTCGGCGGGCTCCTGCCGCCGGGCGCGGGCGACGCCATGTCCGCGGCCGAATCGGCCCTGGCCGACGTCGTCGGCGGACGCTTCGACCCCAGGAAGTTCTTCGACGACAAGGCCAAGCTCCTCGGCGGCATCCTGCTCAAGGACATCATCGCGGCCGTCACCGACTTCCTGAGCCGGCCCGAAGAGGCCCTGACCATCAAGAACGAGGTCCGCAACAGCCCCTCGGGCCTGCCCGCCGAGGTCCACACCCTGATGTCCTGGAAGCCCAAGCTCCAGAACTTCACCATCTTCATCGCCGACCGCGACGGGACCAAGGCCACGCTGACCATCGACGTCAAGAACATCGCCTACCTCGACGGCCGGGAGCCGTATTACGAGCTCAAGGGCGAGCTCAAGGACTTCACGCTCGACCTCATCAATCCCATCATCACCCTCATCCGCATCAAGTTCTCGAAATTCGCCTTCACCTCGAAGAAGGGCCAGAAGACGGTCTTCGATCCGACCATCTCGGCCATCCAGTTCGCCGGGCCGCTCGACTTCGTCAAGGACCTCCTCGACAAGGTCAAGCTGCCGGGCATGGGGGGCGCCGGCGGGCTCGGCGAGCCCATCGTCGACGTCGACACCTCGCGGGCCCGGCTGGGCTACACCTTCAACATCCCCGACGTCGCCTTCGGCGTCTTCACCCTCCAGAACATCAAGTTCACGGCCCTGGTCACCCTGCCCTTCACCGGCGACCCGCTCGTCTTCCGCTTCGCCTTCAACGAGCGCTCCAACCCCTTCCTGCTGACCGTGGCCATGTTCGGCGGCGGCGGCTTCTTCGCCATCGAGCTGCAGCCGAACGGCATCAAGCTCATCGAGGGCGCCCTCGAGTTCGGCGGTTCGTTCTCGATGGACATCGGCGTCGCCAGCGGCGGCGTCACCCTGATGGCCGGCATCTACTTCAAGTACGAGGACGACAACGTGACCATCAGCGGCTACGTCCGGGTCGTCGGCTGCCTGGAGGTCCTGGGCATCATCAGCATCTCGGCCCGCTTCGACCTGTCGCTGACCTACGAGCAGGCCTCGAACCGCGTTTGGGGCCAGGCCAAGCTGACGGTCAAGATCAAGGTCCTGTTCTTCAGCGCCTCGGTCTCGCTCAAGGTCGAGCGTTCGTTCCGCCAGTCGCCGCCGCCGCTGTTCACCGACATCATGGACGAGAGCCACTGGCTCGACTACTGCGAGGCGTTCGCATGATCCGGACGGCACGATGAGCGCAGAGATGAGCGCAAAGGAGACACGCCATGGCTAAACCGGAGATCGTGTGGGCCTTCCTGCCCAACGGCGTCAAGGACGGCAAATTGAGGTTCTCGGCGGCGGTCTCCATCCGCCTGCCCGAGGAGGCCGGGCCCAAGCCCCACCTGGGGCTGTTCCCCGAGGTCCTCGACTGGGCCGGGACGGTCAAGGACCTGGCCTTCGACGTCCAGTTCGAGAAGGCCGCGCCGGTCGAGGCCAAGCGCGTGAGCCCCGACCCCGACCCCGGGCTGTGGCAGGCCGTCTTCCAGCCGGACTCGCCGGTCGTGCCCTTCAAATTCGCCGACCTCAGCCGCCGGCCCGTCCTGGCCTTCCCGGTCAAGCACGTCCAGTCGTTCGTCGCCCAGCAGTACCTCGCCGTGGCCGCCGAGTCGCCCGAGGAGCCGCCGGCCATCGAGCGCGTCTTCCGCAGCGAGGCCCTGGCCATGGTCCGCCTGAAGCCCGTGGCCAGCCCGCGCTTCGCCGAGGCCGTCCAGCCGCGGACGACCGAGTCGGTCATGGCCCAGACGGTCCGGGCCACGGTCGACCGTCAGAAGGTCAGGGCCATGCCCGTCCAGGACAAGCCCCAGCCGGCCCAGGATTTTTACCTCCTGCGCCTCTATCACCAGCCGCGGGGCCGGGCCGTCCTCGATCCCAAGACCAAAAAGCCCGTCGTCCAGCGCGTGCCGCTGGCCCCGCCCGAGCTCGACTTCCACCAGGCCGTCGCCTCCCTGACCAACTACCCGGCGCTCATGCGGCTGATGGGCCTGGCCATGGACTTCGAGGTCGACATGCCCTTCGGCAAGCCGACGGCGGCGTTCCCGGCCCGGGTCGTCCCCCGGGGCCGGCCCGACGACAAGTCCCCTTGGACGCGCTGCCGTCTCGACGTCGCCAAGGGGGCCTTCGAAGCCGCGGCCCGGTCCTCCAAGCCCGAGGTCGTCGACGGCTTCCTGGACCTTTCGGACGACGAGACGTTCGACCTCGTCCAGATCGACGTCGACGCCGCGGCCCTCAAGACGGCCGAGCTGGCCGACAAGGCCGAGGACGAGACGGCGGGCAACCTGCCGGCCCTGCGGTCGAGCGGGCTGTCGGTCGTCCGGACTGGCAACGCCGTCGTCCTGGCCGAGGCCCTGCGGACGTCGCTCGACCACCACCAGGCCATCGTCGGCCGGAGGGAGCCCACGTTCTACGCCGAGGACCTCGTCCAGGGCTACCGGGTGGACGTCTGGGACGAGGGGAGCAAGCGCTGGCACTCGCTCTGCAAGCGGGTCGGCTCGTATCACTTCCTGCGCAGCGGGCGCACGGAGACCCTCGAGGACGAGGGCTTCGTCTCGGATTCGGTCACCGAAGCGGTCGACGGGTCGTCCGAGGACCTCTTCGCCCACGAGGGCATCTTCGGCTGGGACGGCTGGAGCCTGGTCGCGCCCCGCCCGGGAAGGACCATCGACAAGGACGACCTGGCGGCCGACATCCGGAGCCAGGCGGCCACGGCCTTCCGGCTGGAGACCCGGTTCAAGCCCGCGCCCGGCTCGCTGCCGCGGCTGCGGTTCGGGGGACGCTATCGGCTGCGGGCCCGGGCCGTCGATCTGGCCGGCAACAGCGTCGGGCCGGAGTCGGACGACGCCTCCAAGGCCATCCCGGCGCCGCCCAGGGAGCCGGTGTCGTACGCCCGGTTCGATCCCGTCGCGCCGCCGGTCGTCGTGCTCCGCGAGGAGCCCCAGCGCGGCGAGGACGTCGACGAGGTCGTCATCCGAAGCTTCAACGACGCCGTCGAGAAGGACGCGGTGGCGACCGCCGCGACGGCCGAGCGTCACATCGTGCCGCCCAAGACCTCCGAGCTCGGGGCCGAGACCCACGGCATGTTCGACGCCAAGGGAGGCGGCCTGCGCGAGGACGTCTACGGGCTGATCGCCGCCAAGGACCCGGGCAAGCTCAGGGAGATCGAGCCGGCCGAGGAGATCGAGCTGCCGTACTTCCCCGACCCGTGGGCCAAGGGCGTCGTCGTCCGCGGCCTGCCGGGCGTTCCGGCCGACAAGCCGATGCGCATCGAGTTCAAGGGCGAGTGGCCGCAGGCGAGGCCGTTCCGCATACGGGTCGCCGAGGGCGACCGGCCGGCGGCCTGGGACGAGTCGGCCCGGGTGCTGGCGGTCTGGCTGAAGAAATCGGACGTGGCCACACTCCGGCTGAGCTGCTGGTTCCCGGCGCCAGTGCTGCCCGACGTCGGGCTCTTCCGCTGGCTCGAGAAGCCCGAGCTGGCCATCCCCAAGAAGATCCTCCAGGCGCCGCAGGCGACCGGTCCGCTGCTCGTCGTGCCCGCGGGCGTCCGGATGGACGCGCCGGCGCGGGTCGTCGAGCCGGCCGGGGCGGGCCCGGGCGTCAAGGCCGAGGCCAAGGTCGAGGCCCGGACGGTCCAGCCCGTCAAGATCCAGGCTCAACCGGTCCAGGCCCAGCCGCAGGCGGCCCGGGCCCAGGTCGCGCCGTCGCGCGAGCTGGCCCCGGTCTTCCAGCTGCCGCGCATCGATCTTCCGAAGATCAAGGCGCTGGCCGTCAACGCCTCGCACTGGATGATGACCCCGTTCCGGACCGTGGTCCTGACCCACGCCGTCCAGCAGCCGCTGGGCCGGCCGGGGCGGAAGACGTTCGGGGCCGTCCGCGGATTGGGCGACACCCACGCGTCGTTCGACGCCGAGCTCGAGGTCCACGGCTCGAGCAGCCAGAAGTTCGACCTCGGCGCGGTCTGGCAGGAGCCGGTCGACAACGTCGCCGAGAAGACCTGGAAGACGCTCGACGGGGCGGCCCACGTCCTGGAGCAGCCGCTCGAGCGCGGCGCGACGTCGTTCAGGATGAGCGGCCGGTCCGGCCACCGTCACGAGTTCGGGGACACGAAGCACCGGCGAGTGACATATACCCTGACCGAAACGACCCGGTTCCGGGAGCAGATGCCCGAGGCCGTGGCCTCGAACGTCGAGCTCCTCGTGCGCCGGAGCGACCCGATCACGGTCGACGTGCCCAACGCCGCGCCGCCGGCCATGCCGCGGGTCGTATACGTCGTGCCGACCTTCGGCTGGGAGCGCAAGCGGGAGCTGGGCAAGTTCACGAGCATCCGCAAGGGCGGCGGGTTGAGGGTCTATCTCGAGCGGCCGTGGTTCTCGTCGGGCGACGGGGAGCTGCTCGGGGTCGTCCTGACCTCGATCCCGGGGGTGCCGACCGAGCGGGCGGCAGCGGCCGGGGCGGGGACGGTCCGTGCGGATATCGTTCAGCCCGTCGGGGCCAAAGTCCAGGTCGCCCGGCCCAAGGTCCAGGCTCAGCCGCAGATCATGGCCAAGGGCGTCGTTTCCCTGCCGCCCGTGCCCGAAGCGCTGCGGCCCTATGTGACCCTCTGGGGGATGGACCCGCTGTGGAGGGCGGGGACGATCGCCACGCCCGAGTACCCGGCGCCCGGAGATTTCGCGGGGGCCGTGGAGACGCTGGGCGGGCTGTCCATCCCGGAACTGCCGGACACGCGGTCCTTCACGGCCGTCGGCCACGCCGTGGCTTACGACGAGGAGCGCGGGCTGTGGTTCAGCGACATCGAGATCGACCCTCACGACGCCTATTTCCCGTTCGTGCGCCTGGCGCTGGCCCGGTTCCAGCCGGTGTCGGTGGCGGGGGCGCATCTGTCGAAGGTCGTGACGGCCGATTTCATCCAGCTGGCGCCCGACCGGACGGTATCGCTGGCCTTCAACAAGGCCAACCTCGCCGAGATGAACGTCACCGTCAGCGGGGCGTCCTACGTGCAGGCGGCGGCCGGCAGCGGGCCGGGCACGGTCGAGGTCGCCCTCGAGACGCGCAACCTGGCCCTGCCCGAGGAGGTCGGCTGGACCGAGGTGCCCAAGACGACGGTCGAGCTGAAGGCCCAGCGGGTGGCCGGCGCCGCGCCGGGCCATTTCACATGGACCGGCAAGCTGACCATCCCCAGGGGGCTCCAGCTCAAGGCCCACCGGGTGGCCGTGCGCGAGTACGAGGAGTTCGTGTCGGACGAGCCGGAGGCCGCGGCGGGGAGGCCGGTGACCACGGCCCGGGCCGTCGAGCTGAAGAAGGTGCGGAGGCTGGTCTTCGCCGAGACCTTCCCCCTCTTCGACCTTTAAAAAAGAAGCCGCCAAGGAACGAATTGAGGCTCGCCATGAGAAGAGGGGACACGTACCGGAGGTACATGTCCCCGATCGTCGTCCTCGCCCTTGCGGCGGCCTCGGCCGTCGTCTTCGCCGCCCGCCGGTTCCCGATGAGGGCCGCGGTCCTCGGGCTCGTGATCGCGGCGGGCCTGCTTTCGAGACCGCTCGCCTGCCGGCCGGAAGCCGCTTCCGAGTCCCAATTCCCCGAGGTCCTTTCGCATCGGGAACAGGCCGTCCGGATCAACGCGTGGATGGAGACGCGCCTGGCGACGCTTCTCCCCGGCCTGATGCGACGGGCGGGCATCGACATGTGGCTCGTCATCAACCGGGAATACGCCGAGGACCCGGTCTATCTCACGATGGTTCCCCGCCCGGCCATGAATTCCATGGGCACTGTGGCCCTCATCTTTCACGATAAGGGCTCGGAGGCGGGGGTCGAGCGGCTCTGCAGCGGGCCCCGCGGCGTGGCCGGCTACCGGAACATCTGGCGGCCTCGGGACAAGGCCCAGTTCGACAACCTTGCCGACTTCATCCGGGCCGCGGATCCGAAGAGGATCGGCGTCAACGTCTCGGACAAGTGGCCTTTGGCCGACGGCCTGACCGCGTCCCTGAAGCGCAGGCTCGAGGCTGCCCTCGGCCCGGAGCTCTCGCGGCGGCTCGTTTCGGCCGAGGACCTCTGCGTCGGCTGGCTCGAGACGCGGACGGCCGGGGAGATGGAGGCCTATCGGGATGTTTGCGCCATCGCCCATTCCCTGATCGCCGAGTTCTTCTCGAACCGGGTCATCACGCCGGAGGTGACGACGACCGACGACGTCGTTTGGTGGGTTCGGCAGCGGGTCGCCTCGCTGGGGATGGAATGCTGGTTCCAGCCGACGATCGACATCCGCCGGCCGAAGAGGGAGATGGAGAAGGACCCCGACGACAAGGTCATCCGGCCCGGCGATCTGCTCCACTGCGACGTCGGGATCACCTATCTCGGGCTGTGCACAGACATGCAGTGGCAGGCCTACGTGCTGAGGCCTGGAGAGACCGACGCGCCCGCGGGCCTGCAGAAGGCCCTCGACAACGCCAACCGCGTCGCCGACCTCCTGATGGCAGAATTCCGCACGGGGCGGACAGGCGCGGAGATCGTCGGGGCGGCCATGGCCCGGGGGAAGGCCGAGGGATTGAACCTGATGATCTACTCCCACCCGGTCGGCTTCCACGGCCATGCCGCCGGTTGCACGCCCGACGCCCGCGATCCCGCGACGATCGACGAGGTCAACGTCTCGAAGTGGAGCTATCCCCTGTACCCCGACACGGCCTATGCCATCGAATTCAACTGCCGGACCCCGGCCGCGGAGTGGGACGGCGAGGACGTCTATATCGGCTTCGAGGAGAACGCCATTTTCACCGAGGCCGGCGGGTGCCGGTTCATCGACGGCCGCCAGACGCGGTTCCTCCTGATTCGGTCGGGGCCGAGGTAACGGAGGGGCCCGGCCGGGCGGGGGGCCGGCGGGGATAGCGGGGACGGCCTGACGCGGCGGGAGTCAAGCCTCGGCGACCTCGAGCATGCGGTCGAGGCGGAAGGTGCGGCACTCGCGGCGCGTGTGGCAGTAGGCGCGGACCCCTTCGAACGTGCGGCCGCAAAACTCCATCATTTCGACGGCTTCGGGCCGGATGCGGCGGCGCGACTTGGTGTCGTCGGGCTTGAGGTAGACGATGTCGAGCTCCCGCCCTGTGCGGATGGCCTCGAGGACGAGAGACCGCTTGTCGGCGGCGGGAAGGGCCTCTTCGGCTTTGCGGTACTGGAAGCGGGTCAGGAAGCGGACGATGCGCCAGTCCATCCAGATGTGGCTCTTGCGGATGGGGGTTTTGAGGACCAGGCCCTCGAAGCTCGTGCAGCGGCTGAGGGCGACATAGA
>VGJC01000051.1 GCA_016867635.1 Candidatus Aminicenantota bacterium
CGGGGGCCGTGACCCGGACCTCGAAAGAGGTGAAATCCCGGGCCGTCTTGTTCTTCAGCAAGAACTGGAGCTTGAGCGGGCCGGGGATGACCGGGAGGATGTCCTGGAAGGCGAACCGTCTCCTCTCGTTGGCCTTGTACTGCTCGGGCGTCATCCGCAGGGGGATCTCCTCGGTCCTCTCGAACACGGCCGCCCCCCGGGCGTCTTCGACCCTCAGGACGAGCTCGAAGCTGGCGTAGACCGAGCCGCCCTGCTGGCTGAAGTTCATCTTCTCGGGCTCGATGGACCAGTGGAGGAAGGTCTGGCCGCCCTCCCGGAAAAGCTTGACCTGATGGGCGCTGTCGAAGTAGCGGTCCAGATAGTCGGTTTCCACGACATCCTTGAAAGCCAGGTAGTTGCGGGCGTAGCCGTCCGCGTATTTCCTTTCCGGGAGCCTCCTGACCGAGGCGATGATGGTTTCGGACGAGAAGGATTCCGTCCCGACGGGCGCTTCTCCGGGCAGGTAGCTCAGGGTCGCGCTGGCCAGCTCGCCGCTGACCTGCTGGACGGTCTTGTAGGCGCCGGCGCGGTTCGCCGAGCCGCTATATTGGGAGGGCACGACAAGCCTCTCCGGGCCCTCGGCCCCGGGATAATAGAGGCGGAAATCGCCGACCCCCTGGGGCTGGTAGAAGATGAGGTAGAAATACCCGGGCAGGCCGTATTCGGGCTCGCCTTTATAGAACCAGAGCTCCAGGGGCCAGATCTGGGATTGCGTCGTGTATTGATACCGCTCGAGGGGCGGCCCCAGGAGCACGTAGTGGAAACCGCGGTCGCTCTGACTGCCCCGCCCGTGCGAGCCGATCCCGAAGTAGGTGTCGGCGAACCGGATCCGCTCGTAGTACTCCTTCCGGAACTCGTTCTCCGAGGTGTCGGGGGACGGGTCCCGGCTCTTCCAGAAGAAGCGGATGAACGTCTCCCGCTCCTGCGGGGTGGCCAGCTTCATGAAGACCTCGCGCTCGACGCGGGTGATGATCGGGCCGACGTCCTCCAGCCAGAGCTTATGTTCGGGAAGGAGCGCCGGGACCTTTTGGCCCGGATATCCGGTCATGGCCAGGAGAGCGATCCCCAAAGCCAAGGCGGCGGCCGCCGCCGGCGTTCCTCGCCTCTCGGTCTTCATCGAATCTACGATAGCACACGCCTGTTGAAGATTCAAACGCCCGGCGGGGAGGCAAAAAAAATCGCTTGATTAAATCCGGAATTTTGGATTAAATTCAAAATATTGGGATTGCCGCCTCACCTGAGATGAGCGGATGTTGTTGATTTTATTATTGAAAAGCGGCCATTCATCTTGGCACCTAAATTGCATAGTCAAAGGGATATGAGATTATCCACTGAGGAGGTGAGAATCGAAAAGGGCCTGATCCAACAAGCGTCACACGCGATCATTTCAGTCAACCAACAAAGGAGGAATGTATGAAAAGAAAGTTCGTTATCCTACTGGCCGTCGCCCTCCTGTGCGCGCCCCTGGCCTTCACCCAATCCAGGGAGACCGGGGCCATCCGGGGCTTCGTCCTCGACGAACAGAACACCCCGCTGCCCGGCGTCAACGTCTCGGTGACCGGCACGACCCTGATGGGCGTGCGCTCGGTCGTCACCGACGCCAACGGCGAGTTCCGGTTCCCGGCCCTGCCGCCCGGGACCTATGAGCTCAAGGCCGAGCTCGCGGGCTTCGGCGCGCTCGTCCAGCCGAACGTCCGCCTGACCTCGACGACCATCCTGACCCTGGACCTGGTCATGAAGCCGTCCGCGCTCTCGGAGGAGATCACGGTCATCGCCCAGTCCCCGACCGTCGACGTCAAGTCCACGGAGACGGCCTCGGTCACCCTGACCAGCGAGATCCTCAGGAACATGCCGTACAACCAGTTCACGGCCGACATCGTCAACATGGCCCCCGGTGTCAACAACAACGTCGCCTACGGCGCCTCGGCCAACACCGGGATCGCCTACACCATGGACGGCGTCAACGTCGCCGACCCCGAAGGCGGCTCGGCCTGGGTCTTCTCGGACCACAACATCATCGAGGAGGCCAAGATCATGGGCATCGGCCTGCCGGCCGAGTACGGGAACTTCACCGGCGTCATCTTCAACCTGGTGACCAAGTCCGGCGGCAACGAGTTCTCGGGCCACTTCGAGTTCAACTTCCAGGGCTACAGGGACGACTCCGCGTTCTGGCAGGCGACCAACAACCAGGCCTATCTGGAGGACTTCCCCAGCCTGACCTCGCCGACCAGCAAGCTGATGGACATCAACGGCCACCTCGGCGGCCCGATCGTCAGGGACAAGCTCTGGTTCTACACCGGGGCCCAGTTCTACCGGACCCAGAACCGGCCTTCCGGGTTCCCCGAGGACGTCGACTACAAGCAGCCGCGCTTCTTCTTCAAGCTGACCTCCCAGATGACCCCGACCCTCAACATGAGCGCCGCGTTCCAGACGACGGCCTATCAGGGCCAGAACCGCGGCGCCAGCTCGACGACCTCCCCCGAGGCCTGTGTCACGCAGGACTCGCCCGACTGGCTGGTCAGCTTCAACCTGACCAAGATCCTCAGCCCGAAGACCTTCTTCGACATCAAGACCAACTACTTCGAAGGCCGCTACTATCTCGATCCCGAGGTCGGGTTTGACGTCTACTCGCGCTTCGACCTCAACGACAACATGCTTTACGACAGCGCCGGCTATTTCTACTACGCCGACCGGGCCCGGTTCGGGACCAACGTCAGCATGACCCACTACGCCGAGGATTTTCTGGCCGGCTCCCACGACTTCAAGTTCGGCGCCGAGTTCGAGCGGTCCATGGCCCGCAGCCGCTTCGGCTACACGGGCACGGGCGGAGATCTCGGCGACAATATCAATTATATCGACTACTTCAGCTACGGCTACACGGGCCCCTATCTCGCCTACCAGTACGAGGGCTACGACACGAACACGCGGTACACCCGGACCGAGCTTTTCGTGCAGGACTCCTGGCAGATCGGAAAGCGCCTGAACCTCAGCCTCGGGGTCCGCTACAGCATGAACTGGGGCGACGTCAAGGGAATCAGCGGCTCCGTCTTCAAGACCAGCCGGCTGGCCCCGCGCGTCGGCTTCACCTTCGACATCCTGGGCGACAAGTCGACCATCCTCAAGGCCCACTACGGCCACTACACCGAGGCCATGCTGACCGCCTATCACGAGAAGATGAACCCGCTCGCCAACTTCAAGGACTACATCGGGTATTACTACGACCAGTATGATGAGGACTGGTACGAGATGTTCCGTATCTCGGCCCCTGCCTACACGATGGACCCCGACATCAGGCACCCCTACATGGCCCAGTGGACGGTCGGCATCGAGAGGGAGCTGTTCAAGGACACCTCCTTCGGCGTCACCTACATCAACCGGGAGTGGAAAGACCTCATCGGCCGCTACGACCGGGCCGGCGTGTATACCCCGCGCACCTTCTACAACTCCTACCTCGACGAGACCTTCACGGTCTATGAGCGGACCCTGGCCACGCTGGAGACCTACGACTACTTCATCACCAACCTCGAGAAGAGCGCCGATTATCCGAACATCCTGACGGACGTCTACCGCAAGTACGAGGGCGTCGAGTTCCTGTTCAACAAGCGCTTCTCCCACCGCTGGCAGCTGCTGGCCTCCTACGTCTACTCCAAGGCCACCGGGACCCGCGACAACAGCTTCGGCGGCGACATCGGCTGGGGCGCCAACCCGAGCGACCCGAACAACTACATCAACACCGAAGGCAACCTGACCAACGACCCCACCCACATGATCAAGCTCCAGGGCACCTACGTCCTGCCCTTCGACATCAACTTCAACGCCTACTTCCGGGCCATCACGGGCAACGCCTGGACAACGCGCATCCGGACGGCCCGGTACAACCAGGGCCGTATCACGTTCCTCGCCGAACCGCGAGGCGAATACCACTATCCCATGCAGAAGATCCTCGACTTGAGACTGGAGAAGATCTTCACCCTGGCCGGCAAGTACCGCCTCGGGCTGATGGCCGACGTGTTCAACGTCTTCAACGCCGACACCATCACTTCCTGGGGCACGCGCATCGGCTACGACTGGATCCCCGGCGACACCCCCTCCACCGAAGGCCACTCTCTCTACGGCATCGTCCGGCCGCGCCAGACGCGCGTCGGGATCCGGCTCGTCTTCTAGACCCACCTCGCTCTCCGCACACGCTCGAGGGCGGCGGGATGTCCCGCCGCCCTCTTTTTTTATGTTCTTCTCCCGTTTCCGGGAACCCCCGGCGATATGCTAGAATTGGAATATGTCCCGCAAGAAGAATGCCCGTCTCCTCACCGGAGCCGTTCTGCTCCTGGCCCTTCTCGCCGCGCTGTTCCTTCTCGCACCCCGCAAGGCCGATTTCGGCCGCCTCAAGGCCCGCGACGACTATAACGTCATCCTCATCACCGTCGACACCCTGCGGGCCGACCGCATCGGCTGCTACGGCTTCGACCGGATCGAGACCCCGACCATGGACCTGTTCGCGGCCCGGGGCGTCAAGTTCGAGCGGGCCTACGGGCCGACGCCTCTGACCCTGCCTTCCCACACCTCGCTGATGACCGGCACTCTCCCGGCCCACCACGGCGTCCGCGACAACGGCGGCTTCGTCGTCCCCGCCGAGCTCGCGACCCTGGCCGAGCTCTACAAGGCCAAGGGATACGCCACGGCGGCCTTCGTCGCCGCCTACGTCCTCGATTCGAAGTGGGGGCTCGACCGGGGCTTCGACCACTATTTCGACCAGTTCGACCTCAGCCGCTTCGAGAGGATCTCCCTGGGCTCGGTCCAGCGGCCGGCCAACGAGGTCCTCGACGAGGCCCTGCCTTGGATCGAGGCCCACAAGGACCGGCCGTTCTTCACCTGGATCCATCTCTACGACCCTCATACGCCTTACGAGCCCCCGCCGGAATTCGCCGCCAGGTACCCGAACAACCCCTATCTCGGGGAGATCGCCTACACCGACAGCCAGCTCGGGCGGCTCTGGGACTTCCTGGCCGGCCACGGCCTCACGGACGACCTGTTCCTGGTCTTCGCCTCCGACCACGGAGAAAGCCTGGGCGAGCACGAGGAGAGCACCCACGGCTTCTTTGTCTATGAAGCGGCCATCCACGTCCCGCTCATCTTCGTCACGCCCTTCGACCGGCTCCAGGGCGTGTCCACGGCCCAAGTGTCGGGCCTGGTCGACGTCCTGCCGACGCTCTGCGAGATGTCGGGCCTGGCCGTCCCAAAAGACGTCCAGGGGCGGAGCCTCGTCCCGGCCTTCTTCAAGCCGAAAAAGACGGTCCGCGCCCTGGCCTACGCCGAGAGCTTCTACCCGCGCTTCCACTTCGGCTGGTCCGAGCTCAAGAGCGTCCAGGACGGCCGCTGGAAGCTGATCATGGCCCCCGTTCCGGAGCTCTACGACCTCCGGGCCGACCCCGGCGAACAGAAGAATCTCGTGTACCTCGAAAGGAAGGTCTTCGACGACCTGAGCGCCGAGGCCGAGCGGTTCATCGAGAAGGCCGGCCTGAACGCCATCGAGGTCGATCTCACCAAGATCGACGAGGACACCAGGGAAAAGCTGGCCGCCCTCGGCTACATCGGCTCCTTCACCGACCTGTCCCGCGACGAGGGCCGGGCGCTGGCCAACCCCAAGGACAAGATCGGCGTTTTCAACGAGCTGTCGCGGGCCAGGGAACTGGGCATGAGCGGCAACGCCGAAGAAGGCGCCCGCATCATCCGCGGGATCATCGAACAGGACCCGGACATCGCCAGCGCCCACTTCTCCCTGGGCAACATCTACTTCAAGCAGAGGAAATTCCCGGAGGCCGTCGAGGCGTTCAAGAGCTCCCTCGAGCTCAAGCCCGACGACTCCTTCACGGTCATCAACGTCGCCAACGCCTACCTCTCCATGGGACGGTTCGAGGAAGGCGAGGCCTTCGTCCTCGAATACCTGGGGAAGGGGTTCTCGGACCCCCAGCTCTACCATCTCCTCGGGAACATGAACGTCAGCAGGAAGAACTACGATAAAGCCGCCGGGTATTTCGAGGAATCCCTGTCCCGGAACCGCGACTCGGCGGGCTCGCACAACGCCCTGGCCGCCATCTACATCATCAAGGACGACCTGGGCCGGGCCGAGGAGCACGTCCGGTCGGCCCTGGCCCTCAACCCCAAGCTGACCAGCGTCCACTACAACCAGGCCCAGATCTTCGAAGCCCGGGGAGACCTGCGGGCGGCCGCCGAAGCCTACAGCGAGGAGCTGGCCTCGTCGCCCCGGCACTTCAAGGCCCTCTTCAACCTGGCCCGCGTCTACCGGAAGATGGGCCGCACGGACGACGAACGGACGACCCTGCAGGCGGCCCTCGAGGCCGAGCCGGAGTTCCCCCTGACCTATTTCTATCTGGCCCGCATCCGGCTCAACCAGGGGGAGGGATACGAGGACGCGGTGGCCCTGGTCAAGAAGGGCATCGAGCTCAAGCCAGACAAGACCGACCTCGCGCTGGGGTATTTCCTGCTGGCCGACCTCTACAACCGCCTGGGCGACGGCCGGCTGTCCATGGATTACGCCCGGCGGGGACAGGCCCTGGCGGCCGAGACATCCGGGCGGCGCTGAGCGGCGCCGGCTATCTCAGCCGGGCCTTCAGCCGTTCGATCTCGGCCCGGGCGCCGCGCTTCCCGGCCTCGTCGTCGTTCCCCGGAAAGGCCAGGAAGCGCTCCAAGGCCCCGATGGCCTCCTCGGGGCGCCCGGTCTCGCGGTAGGCGACGGCCACGTTGAACAGGGCGGCAGGCGTGGGCTCCAGCGCCAGGGCCCGGTCCAGGTTCTCGATGGCCCCGGCGAAATCCCCGGTCATCCCCAGGGCGATCCCCAGGTTCTGCGCCAGCCCGGCTTCGGACGGGTAATCGCGGACCAGCCCCCGGAAGAGCTCTATGGACTCGGCGACCCGCCCTCCCGTCGCCAGGCTTCGGGCCAGGCTGACCCGGAGGAACTTGTTCTCCGGCTCGACCTCCAGGGCCCGTTCCATGTAGGCCCTGGCCTCCGCGTCGCGGCCGGCCGATTCGAGGATGACCGCGCACACCGTCAGGGCGTCGAAGTGAACGGGGTTGGTCGCGAGCACCAGGCGCATGGCTTCCAGGGCCTCGCCCGGGCGGCCCGTGACGAGATAGGTGTGACCCAGCCGGGAGAGGATGACGTCCGAATCGGGGACGGCGTCGGCGCCCTGTTTCAGGGTTTCGATGGCCGCGTCGAACTTTTTCCGCCGGGCCTGGGCCAGGGCCAGGTTGACATAGCTCGCCGCGACACCGGGGTAGAGCTCGAGCAGCTCGCCGTAGACCCGCTCGGCCCCGGCGAAGTCGCCCTCGAATTCGTGGTGCTGGGCCTGCTGGAAGAGCCGCAGCTCGCCGACCTTGTCCTTGGGATCGGGATAGTCCGCGCCCGGGCCCTTGTCCCCGCCGAACTGGATATAGCCAAGGGACCGGAGCCGCTCCTGGTCCTCGGAGGTCATCGAGCGGCCGCCGGGGGCCTGCCCGCCGGCGCTGCGCAGGACGGCCTCGAGCCGGCCCTTCATGTCCGCCGCCCGCCGCGGCTCCGAGGCGGCCAGGTCGGCGGTTTCGCCGGGGTCGGCCCGGAGGTCGTAGAGCTCGGGGCGCGGCGCCTGGATGTATTTCCACCGGCCGGAGAGAAGGCCGGTGAGCTCGGACCAGCCGTGGTTCTCCCGCGGATAGAAAGACTCGATGTAGGCGTCGAGCGGGGCCATGGACGGGCGCCGGATGCGAGGGACGAGGCTCGTGCCGTCGATCCCCGTAGCGGCCGGCGCCTCGACGAGGTCGAGGACGGTGGGCATGACGTCGATGAGCCGGGCCCGGGAAGGGACGACCGTGCCGGCCGGCAGGCGGTCCCCGGCCCAGAAGATGAGAGGCACGCGGACCGTCGACTCATAGACGAAGACGCCGTGACCGGACTCCCCCTTCTCGCCGAGGGCCTCGCCGTGGTCGCCGGCGGCCACGACGAGTGTCCGGTCGAGAAGGCCCTTGTCCTTCAGGAGCCCGAGGACCTCGCCCACGTGATGGTCCATGTAGGCGATCTCGCCGTCGTAGGGACGCGAGGAGAACTCGCGCCGAAAGGCCGGCGGGGGATCGTAGGGCAGATGGGGGTCGAAGAAGTGGACCCAGGCGAAGAACCGCTCCCCTCCCCGGCTCTCGAGCCAGGAGGCGAAGGCGGTCGAGACCCGCTCGGCCCGCCGCTCGGAATTGAGGGCCTTGAAGGGCGAATCCTCCTGGAACGTGTCGTCGTAGACGTCGAACCCCCGGTCCAGGCCGAACCGGGAATCCACGGAGAACGAGGCCGTGAAGGCCGCGGTCGCGTACCCCCGGCGCCTGAGGGCCTCGGCCAGGGTCAGGGGCTCGGGACCGAGGACGTAGGTCCCGTTGTTGTGGACCCCGTGGTTGAACGGGTAGAGGCCGGTGAAGAGCGAGGCGTGGGAGGGAAGGGTCATCGGGACCTGGCAGTAGGCGTCGGCGAAGAGGACCCCGGACCGGGCCAGCTCGTCGAGATGCGGCGTGCGGCCGTCGGCGTACCCGTAGCATCCCAGCCGGTCGGCGCGGGTCGTGTCCAGGGTGATGAGCAGGACGTTCATGCCCTCGTCGCGGACGACGGGATGGCCCCCGTTGCGCAGCAGGAGGAAGGCGGCCGCGGCGACCGCCGCGAGGAGGAGCGCCGCGGCAAGGACGCGCGGGCGCCGGCCGCGTTGGCGCGTCGCCGGACCTTCGGCCCTGTCCGCGACAGGCGCTTCGCCGGCCGCCGCCGGCCGGACTTCGGACCGCGGCTTAGCCGGTCTCCGTCCGCGCTTTTTCTTGGCCATGTGGGCCACATCATTATATCCGTTCGCGCCGAAAATGTCTTTTCCCGGGAGCGGGCGAAAAGGCTTGCTTTCATCTCCCGCATTCCTTACACTGGACCTTCCACCATGAGGTTCATCGCCGACCTTCACATACATTCGAAGTTCTCGCGGGCCACGTCGCGGGACATGGTCATCGATTCCCTGGCCCGCTGGGGCCGGGCCAAGGGCCTGTCGCTTCTCGCGACCGGGGACTTCACCCACCCCGAATGGCTGTTCCTGATGAAGGAGAAGCTCGAGCCGGCAGGGAACGGCTTTCTCCGCCTGAGGAGCGAGACCCAGGCGCCCGAGTCATCCCCGCTCCGGGGGCTGCCCTTTTCGCCGGACGACGTCGCCTTCGTCCTGTCGACGGAGCTGAGCTTCATCTATTCCAAGGGCGGCAAGGTCCGCAAGATCCACGTCATGCTCCTGGCCCCGGACTTCGAATCCGTGGAGCGCGTCAACGGCCGGCTCCAGGCCGTCGGCAACCTGGGCTCGGACGGGCGGCCCATCCTGGGGATGGACGTCCGTCTGTTCTGCCGGATGGTGGCCGAGACCTGCCCGCGGTGCGTCGTCATCCCCTCGCACATCTGGACGCCCTGGTTCTCGCTGTTCGGGGCCAACTCGGGGTTCGATTCGATCGAGGAGTGCTTCGAGGACATGACCCCGTTCATCTTCGCCCTGGAAACGGGCCTGTCGTCGGACCCGGCCATGAACCGCCGCCTCTCGGCCCTCGACCGCTACGCCCTGATCTCCAATTCCGACGCCCACTCCCCGTCCAAGCTCGGGCGGGAAGCCAACGTCTTCGACACGGAATTCAGCTACCGGGGCCTGGTCGACGCCCTGCGGACGAACGACCCCGCGAAGTTCCTGGAGACCATCGAGTTCTTCCCCGAGGAGGGCAAGTACCACTTCGACGGGCACCGCAAGTGCGGCGTCGCCTGCTCGCCCCGGGAGAGCATGAAGACCGGCGACCTCTGCCCGAAGTGCGGCAAGCGCCTGACCATCGGGGTCCTTCACCGGGTCGAGGAGCTGGCCGACCGGCCGGACGGAGCGGAACGGCCGGGCGTGGTCCCGTTCCGCAGCCTCATCCCCCTCAATGAGGTCATCGCCGAAGCCCTGGGCAGGACGCCCGAGTGCCAGGCCGTTTGGGACCTCTACCTCAAGCTCGTCCGCGAGTTCGGGACCGAGTTCAGGGTCCTGACCGAGGTCCCCGTGGCCGACCTGCGCCGGGTGGCGCCCGAGACGGTCGGCGAGGGCCTCGACCGGATGAGGAAGGGCCGGGTCCGGATCGACCCCGGCCACGACGGCGAATTCGGGAGGATCCGCCTCTTCGACGACGAGGCCCCGGCCGGCGGCTGCGACACCCAGCTCCCGCTCTTCTGAACTGAGGGTCTCCGTGGCCCGTGTGTCGAGCGCGAGCCGCCGAGTCCGGTCCCCTCGAAGGCGCCCGGAATCACCGCAGCGACCGAGGACGATCCCCGAGGCTTTCTTGACAAGCGCGGACCCGCCACCTATATTAGAGTCGGTAGAAAACCACATGGCGATCGAAATGAAGGTCAAGGGGCTGGTCGTGGACCCGATCTCCAAGATGCCTATCGTCGTCCTCGAGAACCCCCGGGACGAGCGGATCCTGCCCATCTGGATCGGGGTGTTCGAGGCCAACGCCATCGCCCTGACCATCGAGAACGTGCCCACCCCGCGCCCCATGACCCACGACCTCCTCAAGAGCTTCCTGGACAAGCTCGAGATCGCCATCGAGAAGATCGTCGTCAACGACGTCCGCAACAACACCTTCTACGCCCTGATCCACTGCCGCCGGGCCGGGCAGGAGATGGTCGTCGACTCCCGGCCCTCCGACGCCATCGCCCTGGCCCTGCGCATGAGCTCGCCCATCTTCGTCGAGGAAGAGGTCGTCCGCAAGGCCAACGGCCTGAAGTTCGACGAGGGCGGGGAGTCCTCCGAAAGGCTCCTGAAATGGCTCGAGACCCTGGGCCCTGAGGATTTCGGCCGCTACAAGATGTGATCAGGTCCGCAGCCGGAAGAGACCGGCCGCTCCCGCCGACCCGAAGATGAGGTTGGCCCCCCAGGCCGCGAGAAAGGGAGGCAGGACCTCGGCGTAACCCAGGCTCCGGAAAACGGCGAACGTCCCCCAGTACGCCATGGCGATGACGACGCTCAGGCCGACGCCGACCAGGGCCCCTTTCCTGCCCATGGAGAAAGCGAAGGGAACGGCCAGGAAAGCCATGATCAGGCTGACGAACGGGAGGGCCGTCTTCTGCCCGAGCTCCACCCTGAGGCGCGTCGCCCGGAATCCCATGCCGCGGACCTCGGCGACGTACCGTTTGAGCTCTCCCAGGGTCATCTGCAGCGGCTCCCGGCGGGCCTTGAGAAAGGTCGTCTTCTCCTCGCCGGCCGGGATCTTCCCGCTTTCGCGCCGCGAGAAGGCGGCGGCCTCCGTGCCGGAATAGTCCCGGGACCAGCCACCCTGGAACAGGAAATCCCCGTTCGAAAGGGCCGCCTTCTCGGCGAACGTCCTGCGCTCCAGGGACCAGCGGCCGAGGTCGAGGTCATAGACGGTCAGGCGGCTGACGGCGGAGCCGGCCGGATCGAAATAATCGTAGTGATAGATCCGGTCCCCGTCCCGGCCCAGGATCCAATGCCGGTTGATGTAGCTGTAGCTTCGCGGCGGCAGGTCGGTGATCCGGCTCCAGGCCTCCTCGGCCCTGGCGTGGGCGGCCGGCACGATCCTCTCCTGGACCAGGAAGGCCGCCCCGCTCGCGACGGCGGCCAGGGCCAGCGTCGGAAGGGTCAGCCGCCGGAGGCTGACGCCGCAGGCCAGGGCGGCCGTCGTCTCGTTGGACTTGGCCATGAGGCCGAGGGCGAGAAGGGTCATCGCCAGGACCGAGACCGGAAGGATGAAGGCCAGGAATTCGGGGATCTTGAACCCGACGTAGCCGGCGAGGAGCCCGATGGGTTTGCCGCGCCGCAAGAGCTCGTCCAGGCGCTCGAAGAACAGCGCCAGGACCGTCGCCCCGAGCAGCCCTGAAAAAGCGAGCCCCAGGACGGCCAGGGATCTGCGGGCGACGTAGCGGTCGAGGACGTTGGGGAAAGGCAGGGACGGGAAGCGGGACGCCCGGCCGGGCCTCGGCCGGTCCCGCGTGCCGGGCGCCGGGGGGCGTTTCTCAGGCTTCGCCAAGAGGCGGAGCAGGCGGGGCCGGACCGGCCGCTCCCGGTCGGAGCGGAGGAAGAGAGCCAGGCCCGCGGCCGCCAGGACGAGATCGGGGCCCCACATGCCGAGCAACGGGCTGATCTTGCCGTCCGCGGCCAGCTTCTCCCCGGCCGTGAGCAGGACATAGAAAAGCAGGATGATGACCATGCTCAGCGAGTAGCCCCCGGTCCGCCCGACGCGGCCGGTGCGGACGCCCAACGGCAGGCCGAGGAGGACGAAGATGAGGCAAACGAAGGGCAGCGAGAATTTCTTGTGGATCTCGATGGCGTGGAAGGTCGTCTCGCGCCGGGCCTGGGGGCCTTCGGCGGTCCGCAGCTCCCTCAGGCCGCGGACGAGCTCCCCGATATCCTTTTCCCGGACCCGCTTCTCGCTCGAAATGGAGGCGAACAGGCTCTCGACGGGAATGTCCTCCTCGAGCCGTTCGAACGAGGTCACGCTGTCCTTGCCGGGCTCGGCCGGAGAGCCCGTATAGAGGACCCCGTCGGAGAGCTCCAGGACGGCCCGCTTCTTCTCGGGGAACAGGACGATCCTCCCCCGGCGGGCCATGACGACCCTCGGGGAGAGCGGATCCCTGCCGATATGAGCGAAGACATCCTCCCAGGCCCCCGTCCGGTCGACGTCGCGGACCAGGAAGACCATGTCCGGGATGGTCTCGTTGAACTCCAGAGGATGGACCTTGAGCCGGACCCGGGCCAGGACGGAGTCGGTCATGGCTTGGACCCACTGATGGTTGGCCCGGGGGGCGAGATAGAGGGCCAGGAGGGACGTCACGAGCCAGCCGCAAAGACCGAACAGGAGGACGGGCCGGGCGAGGCGCCGCGGGCCGATGCCCAGTGTCTGGAAGGCGACGACCTCGGAGTCGGCGGCCAGGCGGGACAGGCCGCCGAGGATCCCGGTCAGGACGGCCATCGGCACGGCAAAGGCCAGGATGGAAGGCAGCAGCAGGGCGAGGACGCGCAGGGCATCTCCGGCGGGCACACCCTTGTCGATGAACAGCTCGGCCAGCAGGAGGACCTGGTTCATGAGCAGGACGAAGACGAGCAGGAGCAGCCCGACGAGGAACGGCGGGACCATCTCGCGAAAGACATAGCGGTCGACGGTCTTCAGCATGCGCCCCAACTATAAAACAAGAAAGGGTCAAATCTCCACTTATTAAATATTTGCCATGCTTCCAACCCGGCGTCGAGAATATTTAATAAGTGGAGATTTGACCCCTTCTTGAATAAAAAAAAAGCCCCGGGCGCGAGGCGCCCGGGGCTTCCGCTTCGTTGTCAGC
>VGJC01000052.1 GCA_016867635.1 Candidatus Aminicenantota bacterium
CGCGGTGGGCCTCCAGCTCATCGGCGGCGATCTGGACATCTCGGCCGTGGGGACGGTGACATACGTGGACGGATTGAACGTCCTGGCCTTCGGCCACCCCCTTTACAACCTGGGGGCCGTCGACTACGCGATGACCCGGGCCAGCGTCATCACCGTGATGCCCAATCTGCAGAGCTCCTTCAAGCTGGCGACGGCGGGAGCGGTCATCGGCCGGTTCACCCAGGACAGGACCGCGGGGGCGGCCGGGGAGCTCGGCGCAACGCCCCGTCTCATCCCGGTCCATATCAACCTGCAGACCGGTCCGGACGCCCGCAAGGAATACAAGCTCAGGCTGGTCAACGACAAGTTCCTGAGCCCGGCCCTGGTCAACATCGCCTTGTCGTCCCTCATCACGGCCGAAGAGAGGAGCTACGGCGACCTGACCCTCGATTTCCAAGGCGACATCTTTCTGGACAAGGGCGGCTTGAGCGTTCGCCTCGAGGACCTCTTTTCCGGAAATTACAACAGCGCTCCCGTCAGCCTGTCCGGGCTGGTGGCCGCCGTCGTCCATTATCTGACCAACAACGAGTTCGAGGACGTCGGCATCTTTCGGATCGACCTCAGCGTCCGGGCCGTCGAAGAAGCCCGGATCGGCGCGCTGGAGAAGGTCCTCCTCGACAAGTATGAGGTCTCCCCGGGCGAACCGATCCAGATCAAGGTCTACTACCGGACGCACAAGCGGGAGAGCCTGGTCGAGGAGGTCACGTTCCAGGCCCCGGCCCTGCCCGCCGGCACCGAGTTCCAGATCGTTGTCGGCGATGCCGCGGCGATGCAGCAGGTCGAGCGCTCCCAGTACAGGGCCCCTGATTTCACGCCTCGCAGCCTCGGCCAGCTCCTCCGCATCCTGGGCAACCTCCGGAAGAACAACCGTATCTATTTCAAGGTCATGGCCCCCAAGCCGGGGCTGTTCCTGAAGGGCGAGGAGATGCCGAATCTGCCCCCGACCCTGAAGGCCATGTTCGCGTCGCCGAGGGCGGCGGCGTCCCCTCCGACCGAGCTCACCCGGTCGACCCTCGGCGAATACCAGCTCCCCGTCCCTTATGTCTTCCGGGGCGGGGCGACCATCCCCGTCAGGATCAGGAATTAGGAGTCCGGACCCATGAAGAAACCGATCGTTTTCATCGCTCTGGGGATCGTGGCCCTGGCCGCTTCGCTGCAGGCCGTCGTGCCGCGGAAATGGGAATTGCGGACCCGGGAAGATTTCCTGAAGGGCAAGTTCGACGGCATCTCGGTGTCCGCCGAAGGGACGCTGGCCCTGGCCCCCAAGGAAGAAAGGATCCCGGCCCCCGTCGAGGAGTTCTATCTGTCCGTTCTGGCGGCGGCCGACGGCGTCTCCTTTCTCGGGACCGGCCACGGCGGCAAGGTCTACCGGATCGGGAGGGACGGGCAGTCCGAGCTCTGGTTCCAGGCCCCGGAGATGGACGTCACCAGGCTGGCCCAGGACAGGAGAGGCGTCCTGTTCGCGGCGACATCCCCCAACGGAAAGATCTACAAGATCACCGCCAAGGGTCAGGGCGAGGAGTTCTTCAATCCGTCCGAAAAGTACATCTGGGACCTCATGTTCATGGACTCGGGCGAGCTCTGGGCGGCCGTCGGCGAGAGCGGCGGGGTCTATAGGATCAGCCCCCAGGGAGAGGGGCAACTGTTCTTCAAGGCCGAGGAGAACCATATTCTCTGCCTGAAGAAGACCGCCCGGGGGGACGTCGTCGCCGGCAGCGGCGGCAACGGTCTCGTTTACCGGATCTCGGCGGAGGGGCGGGCCTCGGTCCTCTTCGAAACTCCTTTCGAGGAGGTCAGGAGCCTGGCCCTGGACCGGGAAGGCTCGATCTACGCGGCGGCCTCAGGGACCCCTTCCCGGGCCCGCAAGGAGGACCCGTCGCCCGCGCCTGTCCGGGCCGACGCGGAGGTCACCGTCACGGTCAGCGCCCGTGCGGCCGAGGACCGGCCCGCGGCCCCATCCGTCCGCAATGATGGAGGGGCGCTGTTCCGGATCGCCGCCGACGGCATGACGACCCGGCTCTGGAGCTCCGATGAGGAGATGATCTACTCGGTCCTCTGGAAGGAGGCCGAGAACCAGGTCATTTTCGGCACGGGCGGCCGCGGGCGCATCTATGCCCTGGACAGAGAGGATCGTGTCTCGCTGCTCCTGCAGCAGAGCTCCGAGCAGGTCTACGAGCTCGTGCCTGTCGACTCCAGGGTCTACGTTCTATCCAACAATCCGTGCTATTTCGGCCAGCTCCTGACCGAGCAGAGATTCTCGGGGGAGTACCTGAGCCAGGTCCTGGACGCCCGGACGCTGGCCGCGTGGGGTCGCCTCTCCTGGGACGCCGTGACGGGAGCGGGAGCGACCGTCCAGCTCCAGACGCGCAGCGGCAACACGGCCGAGCCGAACTCGACGTGGAGCGATTGGTCGCCGCTCTACCAGAAGAACGATGAGCCCGTCCTCAGCCCCAAGGCCCGGTTCCTCCAGCTGAAGGTCCTGCTGCGGACGCAGACCGGCAAGGTCACCCCGGTCGTCGACACGCTGACGCTCTTCTACCTCCAGTCGAACATCGCCCCTTCCGTCACCCGGCTCGAGTTCCTGAAGCCCAACGAGGTCTTCCTCAAGCTGCCCCAGCAGGAGGACGTCATCCTGGGGGTCGAGAGGAACCTTCCCGAGCGGCCGGCGAAAACGGACGATCTGAGGATCAGCTTCCCTGCCAGGCGGGCCGAGCGCCAGGGCTTCCGGACGGTCGTCTGGGAGGCCTCCGACGAGAACGAGGACACTCTCTCTTACACGCTCTCCCTGAGGAAAGACGGGGAGACCCAATGGCGCACCCTCGAGGAGGACTGGGCGGAGACCCTGTATGCCTTCGACACCCTGTCGTTCCCGGACGGCGTCTATTTTCTCAGGCTGACGGCGTCCGATTCACCCTCGAACCCCCCGGGCCTCGAGCTCAGATCGGACCGGACGAGCCCGCCCCTGGTCATCGACAACTCCCTGCCGGTCGTCAAGGACTTCAAGGCCGTGAGAAGCGGCGGGTCGCTCGAGGTCTCGTTCACGGCCGAGGATGCCGCCTCGTCCATCGAGGAGGTCAGGTTCATGGTCCGGCCCGGCCCCTGGCGCGTCGTGTTCCCGACGGACGGCATCGCCGACTCGAGGTCCGAGACGTTCAAGTTCACGGTCAAGCTCCCGTCCGGGGCCGACAACATGATCGCCGTCCGGATCCGGGACAGCTTCGGGAACGTCGGGGTCCACCGTCAGGTCTTTTGAGGTCCGGGCTATTTCGTTTTGGCCCGCTCGAGATACTTGTCGTCCCGTGTGTCGACGCGGATGACGTCCCCTTCCTTGATGAACTCCGGGACCTGGACGACCGCCCCGGATTCGAGGACGGCCGGTTTGTAAAGGGCTGTCTGGGTGGCGCCCTTGAGGCGCGGCTCGGTCCTGACGACCTTGAGGTCCATCGAGTTGGGCAGGTCGATGCCGACCGGTCGGCCGTCGAACATCTCGACCGTGATGACCGTGTTCGGGATGAGGTACTTGACGCCGTCGCCGATCGTCTCGGCGGTCATCGCCAGCTGTTCGTAGTTGATCAGGTTCATGAAGATATAGTCATCGTCCTGCTGGTAGAGGAACTCCATCTCGACCTCCTCGAGAAAGGCCTGTTCGAGCCTCTCCTCGGAGCGGAACCGGTGCTCGGTCTGGGAGCCGCTCTCGATGTTGCGGAGCTTGGTCTGGACCATGGCCTTCCATCGGCCCGGGGTGATGAGCTGCATCTCCATGACCCGGAAGAGGGTCCCGTCCTTGATGATGATCATGCCTTTGCGGATCTGGGTCGCGTCGATCATGGGGTCCTCCGAAGGTGGGGCGCCGAAGCGTCCGTCGAGCCGCCCATTTTACCACACGCGGCCTCCGAATGCACTGTCACGGGGGACACGCGCCTGCGGCGGTCGCCTCCGGTACATGTCCCCCAACACCCGCGATGCGCCTGGGGATGCACCTGGGGACATGTCCTCTTTGTACGTGTCCCCGAGACCGCGCCCCTGCCGGCGATTGATTTATGCGGGGATTTCTTTTATAACCGGACTTCTGAGGTGCGCACATGGCGGAGATCGTCTTTCTCGGCACGTCGGGCTACGTTCCCACGCCCGACCGCGACAACGCGTCGTTCCTGCTGATAGCCGACGGAAGCGCGGCCATGATCGACTGCCCGGGCAGCCCGCTGCGCAAGCTGGCCCTGGCCGGGATCGACCCGCTCCGCGTCGGCGACGTCTTCATCACCCACGTCCATCCGGACCACGTCTACGGCCTGCCGTCGCTCGTCCACGGGCTCATGCTCCGGGAGCATGTCCTTCGCCTGCACGGGTCGGCCGAGACCGTCGACGTCTGCCGCCGACTCCTCGATCTCTTCGGTCTCCACGGGCCCCGGCACCGGACCCGGGTGGAGTACGTGACCCTTTCGGAAGGGGAACAGGCGGTCCTCGCCGGCGGCACCGGCGTAACGGCCTGGAGGGTCCCCCATAAGCCGTCTTCATTAGCCTTCGAGTTCCGCACCGCCGGGGACGGCAAGAGGCTTGTCTTCTCCGGTGACACGCCCGCCGACCCGGAATTCTTCGTCCGGGCCAAGGGCGCCGACGCGCTCGTCCACGACTGCAGCGCGCCGGAGCGCTTTTTCGTCCGCTACCCCGTTCTCCGGTCCGTCCACGCGAGCGCTCTCGACCTCGGACGGCTGAGCGAAAGAGCCGGCATCCGCCTTCTCGCGGCCGTTCATTTCCTGGTCGATCTCGGCTTCGACGTCCGGGAGATCGAGGAGGAGATCCGCATGAACTACAAGGGGCGGCTGGTCATGCCGTCCGACATGGACAGGCTGGCGATCGAATGAGCAGGGCGTCCGTGCGGCTCGTCGCCCTCGCGCGGTCCCGGCCCTGGGGATCCGCTCGGCGCGCCGGCATCCGGCGGAGGGCATGATGGTCGATCTGGCTCTGATCAACGGACGGGTCTGGACGGGAAATCCCCTCCGCCCGCGGGCCGAGGCCTTGGCCGTGCGGTGCGGGACGATCATCGAGGTCGGGGCCACGGCGGAGATCAAGGGACTCGTCACGGAGGACACCGAGATCGTCGACCTGGCCGGGGCGCTCGTTTTGCCCGGCTTCACCGATGCCCACACCCATTTCCTGGACGGCGGATCCGCCCTCCGGCGGGTCGACCTCCGCGGAGCGAAGAGCCGGGAGGAGTTCGCGGCCCGGATCGCCAGCCGGGCCCGCGATCTCGGGCCCGGCCGCTGGGTCCTCGGCGGCGGATGGGACGAGCGAGGCTTCGACACGGCGGAACCGCCGCGCAGGGAATGGATCGATGCCGCGACCGCCGAGAACCCTGTCTGCGTCAACCGGATCGACCTTCATTCCGTCCTGGCCAACAGCGCGGCCCTGAGGATCGCCGGGATCACCGGGAGAGCGCCGGACCCCGACGGCGGGCGGATCGTCAAGGACCCGCTGACGGGTGAGCCCACCGGGCTCCTCAGGGAGGCGGCCGCCGACCTGGTTTTGGCCAAGATCCCCGAGCCGTCCTTCGCCGAGAAGCTCGAAGCGGCCGGCGCCGCGCTCCGCCACGCCGCCGGGTTCGGCGTGACCGCGGTCCACGAGATGGCCGACGCGTCGAGCCTCGAGGCCTTCGCCGAGATGGACCGCCGCGGGGCGCTGACCGCCAGGGTCCACGTCTACGTCCCCATCTCCGAGGCCGGCGTCATCGCCCGGCTGAAGCTCCGGCCGCCCTTCGGAAGCCAGGCTCTCAAGCTGGCCGGCCTGAAGGGCTTCGTCGACGGCTCCCTCGGCTCGGGCACGGCCTGTTTCTGCGAGCCGTACGACGACGAACCGGCCTCGTCGGGCCTCTTCCACGGCCAGATGTTCCCCCAGGGGATCATGGAAGAAAGGATCATGGAAGCGGACCGGGCCGGGCTGCCCCTCGCCATCCACGCCATCGGGGACCGGGCCAACCGCGTCCTCCTCGACATGTACGAAAAAGCGATGACCGCCAACGGCCCGAGGGACAGGCGCTGGCGGATCGAGCACGCCCAACACCTCCGGCCCGAGGACATCCTCCGGTTCGGACGGCTGGGCCTGGCCGCGTCCGTGCAGCCGGCCCACCTGGTCGACGACGGCTGCTGGGCCGAAAGGAAGATCGGGCCCGGAAGGGCCCGGACGACCTACGCGTTCCGGTCCCTGCGCGACGCGGGGGCGCGCCTCGTCTTCGGTTCGGACTGGAGCGTCGCCCCCATCGACCCGCTCATCGGGATCCAGGCCGCGGTCACCCGCCGGACGAAGGACGGGAAGAATCCCGGGGGCTGGGTGCCGGAGGAGAAGGTCTCTGTCGAGGACGCCGTGCGGGCTTATACGGTCAACGCGGCCTGGGCGGGCTTCGTCGAGGGCGAGAGGGGAACGATCGAGGCCGGCAAGCTCGCCGACCTGGTCGTCCTCGACCGCGACATCTTCGCCATCCCGGCGGAGGAGATCGCCGGCGTCAAGGTCCTCATGACCGTCTTCGACGGCCGGATCGTATACGGGAAGGATTGAACAGGGAAAAATGAAATTCGCTGCTCCCGTTTCCAGGGATCCTCTGGGACGAGTTCTGCCGATAGATGTCCCCCCTTGCCCCCCAGACCCCCGGGAACCAGTCCCGACGGTTCCCCCGTCGGCGGCCGACGGGTCCCCCTCCGCTATGGGGGTCTTCAGGGGGACATCTATCGGCATGTCTTGTTCCTGGATCCCCGGAAACGGGAGAAGATCCAAGTGGAAAGGGGCACGGCGATGATAGCCCCGGGCCTGTTCCCGCCCGAGCCGGGGCGCATCGGGACCGACGAATCGGGCAAGGGCGACTTCTTCGGGCCGCTGGTCGTCGCCGCCTTCTTCCTTCCCGAAGGGCAGGAAGGGGTCCTGCGCGAGCTTGGGGTCAAGGATTCCAAACGGACCTCGGACGCCCGCTGCCTCGAGATCGCCGCCACGCTCAAGCGGGCCTACCCCCATCACTCGGTCGTCGCCGTCGGCCCGGAGAAGTACAACGAGCTCTGGGGAAAGCTCCGCAACCTCAACCGACTCCTGGCTTGGGGCCACGCCCGGGCCATCGAGAACATCCTCGAGCGCGTCCCGGCCGGAAGAGCGGTCACCGACCAGTTCGGCGACGAGAAGTTCGTCCGCAACGCCCTGCTCAAGAAAGGGCGCGACATCGAGCTCGTCCAGATGCCGCGGGCCGAAGAGGATACGGCCGTTGCGGCCGCCTCCATCCTGGCCCGGGCCGAGTTCCTGACCCGCCTGCGCGGGCTGTCGCGGGAATTCGGCGTCGACCTGCCCAAAGGCGCGTCGGCCATGGTCGAAGCGGCCGCCGTCCGGCTGGTCAAGGCCAAGGGGCCGGATGTGCTGGACAAGGTCGCCAAGTTCCATTTCAAAACGACCGTGCGCGTGCTGGCCGCGGCCGGTGTCGCGAGGCTCGTCTGAGATGATCGTCCTGGCCAAGATCGGTCTCGTTGTGGCCCTGCTCCTGGTCCTCATCCGGCTCAAGTGGGACCTGGGGCTGGTCCTGTTCCTCAACACCTGCCTGACGGCCGTCCTGTTCGGCATGCGGCCCGTTCCTTTCGGCCGGGCGGCCCTCACCGGAGCGACCTCTTGGGAGACCCTCGAGCTGGCCGGGATCATCGTCCTGGTCCTTTACCTCGGCGAGTTCCTTCAGTCGAGCGGGGCCTTCCGGACCATGGTCGAAGCCCTGAAGAACCTCATCCGCGACGACCGCCTCATCCTGGCCGTGCCCTCGGCATTCATCGGGCTCCTGCCGATGATGGCCGGGGCCATGATGGGGGCGCCCATCGTCGATGAGGCCGGGCGCCGCTGGAACCTGACGCCCGCCTGGAAGACGTTCTTCAACTACTGGTTCCGCCACATCTGGGAATACTGGTGGCCGCTCTACCTCAACATCATCCTGGCGGCGGCCATCTTCAAGGTGCCTCTTTGGAAGGTCAGCCTCTACCAGGCCCCGTTCACCCTCGTGGCCGTGGGGGCCGGGCTGTTCGTCCTGCTGAGGAACATCCCGCGTCTGCCCCGGGAAAGCTCGAACGGAGGGACCTGGCGGGACGCGGCCCGTGTCGTGGGCAGCATCTGGCCCATCGTCCTGACCATCGTCCTCATCTTCGCCTTCCGGATGAACATGCTCCTGGCCCTGGCCCTCGCCTCCGCGCTGACCCAGGTCACGGTCCGGATGGGCCGGGCCTCGAGATGGGGGATCGTCGTCCGCAGCTTCTCGCCGAAGATCGTCTGGTTGATCGTCGCCCTGATGATCTTCAAGGAGGTCCTCGAGGCCTCCGGAGCCCTGGACGCCGTCGTCCGGGTCATTCCGCCCCACGGGCTGTCGGCCTATGTCCTTCTTTTCGCGGCCCCGTTCCTCGTCGCCCTCCTGACCGGCGTCAACCAGGCCTTCGTGGCCATCTCGTTCCCGCTGCTGGTTCCCATCGTCGGGACGGGTTCGCCCGACATGGTCCTCATGACCTTCGCCTACGTCAGCGGCTTCTGCGGCATCCTCCTCTCGCCGGCCCACCTGTGCCTGGCCCTGACGGCCGATTACTTCAAGGCCGAGATGAGGGACGTCTACCGCATTCTCATCGGGCCGGTGGCCGTCGTCTTCGCCGCGGTCCTCCTCGAGCTCCTCATCTTCCGTGTCTTTTGATAAGGAAATTTCTATCGATCCCAGCGTTGCATTATTTCACGATGGGAAAGTCGGAGTTTCAAATATTGAATTCTGGATTATAATGGATTGGTTTTCAAAATGCTGGTTCATATTCTTTACATTTTTGGATCACTGATCGTTTTGTACTTTGGTGCTAATGCCCTTGTGAAAGGTGCGGCCTCGTTGGCGGAGCGCCTCGGGGTTTCGGCACTGGTTGTAGGACTTACGGTTGTCTCATTCGGTACCAGCTCCCCGGAGTTGATTGTCAGCGTACAGGCTGCTCTGGAAGGTTTCGGGGGGATCTCCATCGGGAACGTCGTCGGTTCCAATATCGCCAATATCGGCCTTATATTGGGGCTTTCGGCCCTGATCTTCCCTTTGAAGGCGCATATGCAGCTCATCCGGGTCGATACGCCATTCATGATCTTGGTCTCCCTGCTTTTCATCATTCTTTTCCTCGATCAAAAGATCGGGAGGCTTGAAGGGCTGGCCTTTGTTATCATGATCGCCGCTTATTTGGTTTTCAATATCATTAAGTCAAAGGAAGAAAAACAAGCCGAAGTCATAAAGGAATATGACGAATCGGTACCGAAAATTTCGCGCCACGGGGCGTTGGATGTTCTGTTCATTATCCTGGGCCTTGGTGGTTTATTATTCGGTTCCGATTTGCTGGTGAAAAATGTAGTGAAACTCGCCGGCGGGCTTGGAATGAGCGAGGCGGTGATCGGCCTGACCATCGTGGCCTTTGGGACCAGTACGCCCGAGCTGGCCACATCGGTCGTTGCCGCATTGAAAAAACAACCCGATATCGCCATCGGCAATGTGGTAGGGTCCAATATCTTTAACATCCTCGGTATCCTGGGCGTCGCTTCCCTGATAAAACCTATCGCCACGCCTGATATCAATTATATCGATCTCATTGTTATGATCGTGATGGCGTTGCTGCTGCTTCCTTTCATCAAAACCGGATTCACCCTTCGCCGCTGGGAAGGAGGGCTGCTGCTGGGTATTTATGTCGGATATATGGTTTATTTGCTGGCAGGAGCGCAGAGCATAAAGCTTTGAGCTTGAGGCTTGCAGCTTAAATTATTCGATCCTCTTCGCCCCAACCCGAGGCGAAGCGCGGCCAAAATTCTTGCGGACCGGGAAGGAAAAGAGTCCACGCGTTCGAGAGGGACTTTGGGAAAGCGTGCAATGTCCGCCCGTTCTTCGCTATAATGACGAGGAGTCCCAAGGACCCAGGAGAAGCACGATGGCTGAGACCAACAGCCCGACGAACAAGCCCGGAACGAAGCGGCTGTATTACGAGGACGCCTATCTCGCGGAGTTCGAGGCCGAGATCGTCGAGCGGCGGGAGCACGAGGGCCTGCCGGCCTATGTCCTCGACCGGACGGCGTTCTACCCCGAGTCGGGCGGCCAGCCATGGGACACGGGGGCGCTCGACGGCGTTGAGGTCGTCAAGGTCGTCGACGACGACGGGGCCATCCTCCACGTCCTAGTCAAGGAGATCGCCGGGCCCCGGGTCCGCGGCCTGGTCGATCGGCCGACGCGCTTCGACCACATGCAGCAGCACACCGGGCAACACGTCCTGTCGCAGGCTTTCTGGGAGGTCCTCAAAGGGGAGACCCTGTCGTTCCACCTGGGACCGGATATGTCGACTCTGGAGATCGGACTGCGGGCCATCACCGACGCCGACGCGGACCGGGTCGAGGACAGGGCCAACGCCATCGTCTGGGAGGACCGCGAGGTCAAGGCCTATCTCGTGCCCGAGGAGAGGATCGGCGAGGTTCCCCTGCGCCGGCCGCCCAAGAAGCACGGGCTTCTGCGGGTCGTCGAGGTCGACGGCTTCGACTATTCGGCCTGCGGCGGGACCCATTGCCGCCGGACCGGCGAGATCGGGGCGATCAAGCTCGGGGGCATCGAAAAGATCCGGGGCAACCTGCGCTTCGAATTCCTCTGCGGGGGGCGGGCCCTCCGCGATCACCGGGGCAAGGACCGGACCGTCCGCAAGCTGGCCGCGGCCTATTCGTGCTCGGCCGATGATGTCGGCGCTCAAGTCGAGAAGCTCGCGGCCGAGGCCAAGGCCATGAAGAAACGGTCCCGCCGGCTCGAGGAGCGGCTGGCCGCTTTCGAGGCCCGGGAGATCGTGCGAGGGGCCCCCGGCCCCGTCATTTCCGGCGTCTTCGACGACAAGACTCCGGACGAGGCCCGCTTTCTGGCCCTCAACATCACCAGGAGCGGGGCCTATGCGGTCGTTTACGGGTCCCGGGGAGAAAGCCAGGGGCACATGGTCCTCGCCCGGGCCGAAGCTCTGGACGTCGATCTCCGGATGGCCGTGCCCGTCGTCTCGGCCGTCGTCCCCGTCAAGGGCGGGGGAGGGCCGTCCCTCGTCGAGCTGGTCACGCCCGAAAAGGCCCGGTTGGCGGAGGCCGTCGAGTCGGCCCGGTCCTGGCTCGAGGCCAACTTGGTGAAGGCCGACATTTAACCCGGGCCATGAAGAGCATCCTCGTCATCGGCAGCTCCAACATCGACATGATCATCCGGGTGCCCCGCATTCCCCGGCCGGGCGAGACCGTCTTGGGCGGAAAATTCGCCATGGCCCCCGGCGGCAAGGGGGCCAATCAGGCCGTGGCCGCCGCCCGGGCGGGCGGTTCCGTGACGTTCGTGACCCGCGTCGGCGATGACCTCTTCGGACACGAGGCCGTCCGGAACTTCGAGGGCGACGGGATCGACGTCCGGTTCGTCGGCGTCGACCGGGGTGCGCCCACCGGCGTGGCCATGATCAACGTGGACGGAAAGGGAGAGAACAGCATCTCCGTCGCGTCCGGGGCCAATGCCCGGCTTTCTCCGGCGGATATCGAGGAGGCCGGCGGGTCGTTGGCCGCCGCCGACATCGTTCTTCTTCAGCTCGAGTCGCCCCTCGAAACGGTCGAGGCCGCGGCACGCATGGCCAAAGAACGGGGAGTCCCCGTCGTCCTCAACCCGGCTCCGGCCCGGCCGCTCGGCGACGGCCTTCTCGAGGCCGTCTCCGTCCTGACGCCCAACGAGTCCGAAGCCGCGGCGCTGGCCGGTTTCGAGGTCCTCGACGAAGCGGATGCCAAGCGGGCCGCCGCCCGGCTCCGGGCCCGCGGTCCGGGCCTGGTCGTCGTCACCATGGGAAGAAGGGGCGCCTATGCCTTGGGTGACGGCTTCGAGGGTCTGATGCCGGCCTTCAGGGTGGCCCCCATCGATACCACGGCCGCCGGCGACGTTTTCAACGGCGCCTTGGCCGTGGCCCTGGCGGAGAAGATGAGCCTCGCCGACGCCCTCCGCTTCGCCCAAGCCGCCGCCGCCATCTCCGTCACCCGCCCCGGAGCTCAGCCTTCGGCCCCGACCCGGGCCGAGATCGAAGCGTTCCTCTAACCATCGTTTCTTGGAGGGGGCTAATGAAAGCGGTCGTCTACAAAGAGTACGGTCCACCGGATGTGCTGAAGCTCGAAGAGGTGGAAAGACCCACACCGAAGGACAATGAAATGTTGGTCAGGGTCCATGCGACGACAGTAGACTTCGGGGATCTTCTTGCCCGAAATTTCAAGAACACTCCTCTCAGCAAGTTCTACATGCCCTTGCCCCTGTGGCTCCCTGTAAAAATCGCTTTTGGATGGAATGAGCCCAGGGTCAGGATCCTTGGCAGTGAATTCTCCGGCGTGGTCGAATCGGTCGGGAAGGACGTCAAGGATTTCAAGAAAGGCGATGAGGTTTTCGGCTACCTCGGTCAAAGAATGGGAACCTATGCCGAATATCTTTGTATTCCAGAAGATAGGATGGTGGGGAACAAGCCCAGGAACATGACCCATGAGGAGGCGGCCAGCATCCCCTATGGAGCCATCATGGCCAATGAACATCTGAAGAGGGTCATGATCCGGCCCGGCCAGAAGGTCCTGGTCAACGGAGCTTCCGGAGGAATAGGCTCGGCCGGTGTTCAAATAGCCAAATATCTGGGAGCTGAGGTTACGGGGGTTTGCGGACCCCATGGGCAGGGATATGTGAAGTCCCTAGGGGCGGACCACGTCATCGATTATGGTAAGGAAGATTTTACGACGAACGGCGAGGCCTATGATGTCGTCTATGATATCCTCGGCAAGAGCACGTTCTCCAAATGCAAGAACTCGCTGACGGATAACGGGACCTACCTCAACGCCAGCTTTAAAACAGGCAAGATCCTTCAAATGATCCGGACGAAGATCGCGGGGAAGAAGAAGGTCCTCTGCGTCTTTGCCGGCGAGAAGCATGAGGATATGGCCCATATCAGAGACCTCGCTGAGGCGGGGGGCCTCAGGGCGATCATAGACCGGACCTTCCCCCTGGAAAAAACAGCCGAAGCTCACAGGTATGTCGAAGATGGCCGAAGAAGGGGGAGTGTCGTGATCACGATCGCTCGGGAGGGCCTAGCATGAAGGCCATTGTCCAGAACGGATAGGGAGGTATCCTCGGGCCTTATTCGTACCGCAACGACACGATCGGATCCATCCTCGCCGCTTTCTGGGCCGGGAAGATGCCGAAGAACAGGCCGATGCTCACGGACACAGCGAGGCCCAGGATGACCGACCAGGGGGAGACGGCGGCCGGAAGCGGCGTCGCGGCCCGGACGAGCAGGGCGATCCCGAA
>VGJC01000053.1 GCA_016867635.1 Candidatus Aminicenantota bacterium
ATCATCAATACGGGGACGCTTTACTCCGGATGAAAGAGGCCCGGTGAGCGAGAAAAAAAAATTCCTGCTGCGGCTCGACGCCGCGCTCTACGACGCCCTGGAGAAATGGGCGGCGGCGGAGCTGCGAAGCGTCAACGCCCAGATGGAATTCGTCCTCAAGGAGGCGGTCCGGCGCACGGGCCGTCTCCGGCCGGGGCGGGAGGAAGACAAATGAAGCTCATTCTGTGGGTGGCCGTGGCGTTCATCGTGGCGCTGGCCATCCTTTTGGCCCTGTTGTAGGGATGCGCGCCGGCCGCTCGCCGAGGGCCACCAAGGCTCCCCGGCCCACGGTTGACAACGCGCCCCGCCTGTTCTAAGTTGGGATCGACGGCGGGCCCCGTCCGATGAACGGGCGCCCTCCGGACCCCTGGACATGAACCGGACCCCCTTGATCGTTCGGATCGCCGGGCTGGCGGCCCTGGCCCTGGGGGCGTACTTCGTCATGAAGCCGCCGGCGGTTGTCGACGACCGGGTCATCCTGGGAAGGGGAGGCGCGGCGGGCGCGGTCTTCACCGACGACGCCACTCTTCGGAACGTCCTCGGGAAGGACATCGCGTACACGATCCGGCCGGGCCCCTACCGCAAGGCGCCCCTCGCGCGCACCCTCAAGCCCGGCGCCGTCGACCGGATCGCGGCCGACCAGCCGGTCGAGATCGAATTCGACAACGGATCGAGGACCGGCGCCCACACCCTCCATCCGGGCAAGCCGTACTCGTTCCGATATGACGAGGCCGGCGTCGTCAAGGTCTATCCCGGGGCTCACGGGAGAGCGGACGCCGAGGACCTTGCGCCTTTCGTGCCCACGCCTTACCCGGTCGTCGAGAAAATGCTCGAGATGGCCGGCGCCGGACGGGACGACGTGGTCTACGACATCGGATGCGGGGACGGACGGATGGTCATCACCGCGGCGTCGAAGTACCGGGCCCGCGGCGTGGGCATCGATATCGATGAAGCCCTCGTCGAACAGGCCCGGGCCCGGGCCCGCGAGGAAGGCGTCGCCGGGCTCGTCCGCTTCGTCCGGATGGACGGCACCAAAGCCCATGTCCGGGAGGCGACGGTCGTGGCCCTCTACCTCCTTCCCGAATCGCTCGAGACCCTCAAGCCCCTCTTCGAGAAAGAGCTCCGGCCCGGGGCCCGCATCGTGTCCCACAGCTACCGGATCCCCGGCTGGGACGACCGGATCGTCCGTGAGGAGGCCCTGACGGGCGAGACCGGCCGGGAGCACAAGATCTATCTCTACAGGATGCCGGCGGTCCGATGAGCGCGACCGTCCGGTTCCTGGCCGGCTTCTGCCGCGAGCACCCGCTCGAGGAGAAGGTCTTCATCGTTCCGTCCTTCATCTCCGGCCGCCAGCTCGGCGAGGCCCTGGCCCGGGAGGCCGGATCCTGGATCAACCTCCGCTTCACGACCCTCGCCGCCCTGGCTCAGGAGACGGCCGCTCTCGAGCTCAGCCGGCTCGGGCTCCGCCTCCTCGCCGGGTCCGAGCGGCTGGTGTTCGTAGACTCGCTGTTCCGTGAGCTGAAGGCCGCCGGCAGGCTCGAATATTTCGGCCGCCTGCGGCCCTCGCCCGGGGTGGCCCGCACCCTTCTCCGGGCCCTGGAAAGCCTGCGCCAGGAAGGCTTCACCGGAGAGCGGATCGACCCGGGCCTGTTCTCGGTCGGCGCGAAAGGCCGGGATATCCGGGCGCTCCTCGGGCGCTACGAACAGAGCTTGAGCGACGCCGGATGCGTCGATCCCGCCGGCCTCTACGCCCTGGCGGCCGAGACGGCCCGCGGAGCCGGCGCCGGGGAAGAGTCTTTTTTCTTCTGCCCGGCGGACTCCGCGCTGAGCCGGGTCGAAAAGGAGTTCCTCGAAGCGGTATCGGGCGGCCGCTGTGTTTTTACGGCCGGCGCCCCGGTGTCCGGGCTCGACCGCCCGCGCCTTTTCCAACCGGCCGTGGAAAGCGGGTCCGGCGCCCCGCCCGGCCCGGCCTCCGACGCTGAACGCCTGCCGTGGCTCTTCGATCCCGGCCGGGCCCCCAAGCCTTTTAGGGACGGCTCCGTGGACATCTTCAGGGCCCTGAGCCCGATGACCGAGTGCCGCGAGGCCTTGCGGCGGATCCTCGACGGCGGGGCGGTCCTGGACCAGGTCGAGCTCATCGCTCCCCCCGGCGCGGGCTACACGACGGTCCTCCACGGCCTCTCTCTCCGCATGGGGCTCGCGGTGACCTTCGCCGACGGCCTTCCTCTCTCCTTGACCTCGCCGGGCCGGGTCTTCGCCGGTCTCGTCGACTGGATCGAGAACGGTTACCTGGCCTCGGACCTCTGCCGTCTGATCGAGGCCCAGGACCTGAAGCTCCCCTTCCGCGGGCCGGAGGAGGACGTCGCGCCTCAGAGCGTCGGCCGTCACCTGCGGGAAGCCATGATCGGCTGGGGGAGGGAACGATACGTCGAACGACTCCTGGCCCGGCGCAAGACGATCGAGGCCAAGCTCCGCGACCCCAGAGGTGACGCGGACGGCGGCCTCGCGGACAAGAGGCGGGCCGACCTCGAGCGGGACCTGTCCGAGGTCGTTCGGCTGATCGAAGCCGCGCGCTCCTTTCTCGGCCTCATCCCGGAGCTGCCGGCCGGGGGCCCGGTCCCGTTCGAGGCGGTCGGCACGGGGGTCGCGCGGGCCGTCGAGACCTGTTCCATTCTCCGTGACGGCGGGGACGGCATGGACGGGCAGGCCCTGGCACTCATCACCGCGGAGCTTCGGAACATGGCCGGAGGGCCGTGGGGGGCGCCGCAGGAAGGGGGCTCGGCGCCTTCGGCGCTCGATCTCAAGGCGTGCCTGGACCGTCTTCGGACCGCCGTGTCCTCGCTTTCGGTCGGAGCGTCGGCCCCCCAGCCCGGCCACCTCCACGTTTCGAGCTTTCCCTCGGGCGGGATGTCGGGGCGGCCGGAGACGTTCATCCTCGGGCTCGACGATGCCGCTTTTCCGGGCCATGGCCGCAACGACCCCGTTCTCCTCGACGCCGAACGGGAGAGGTTGTCGTCCGGGCTCCCGACCACGGCGGACTCCCTCCGGGAGCGTCTTTATGCCATGGCCGCCCTGGCCTCCTCGCTCCGCGGACGGGTGACATTCAGCTATCCGGCCTACAATATCCTCGAGGAACGGGAGGCGTTCCCGTCGTCGCTCGTCCTTCAGGCCCACCGTCTCGTCTCCGGGGACACGGACTGCAATTACGAGGGCCTCCAGTCCGCCTTGGCCGAAGCGGCCGAGCGCGCCGGACGACCGGACCCGGCGGGCTTCCTGCCGGGCGGGATAGGAAGGGCCATCGACGGCACCGACTGGTGGCTGGCGCGTCTGGCCGGCAGGGACCGGCCGGCGACGGCCCTGAACGTCGTCCGCAGGAACTTCCCGGGACTGGGAGCCGGCATCGAGGCCGAGGAGGCCCGGGCGGGGGACAGGCTCACCGAGTACGAAGGGGTTGTCCGCATCGACGGCCGGCGTTTCGACCCGCTCCTCAACCCGGACTTGCAGGTCTCCGCTTCGCGCCTGGAAAGCCTGGTCAAGTGTCCCTACGGATACTTCCTCAAGTATCTCCTCGGCGTCGAGCCGCCCGAGGAGCTCATGCTCGACCGGGCCCGCTGGCTCGACCCCATGGACCGGGGAAGCCTCCTGCACGACATCCTGTTCGAGTTCATGACCGGGATCACCGCGGAGGGCGAACGGGCGGACCCCGGACGCCACGGCCCTGTCCTGGAGGAGATCGCCGACAGGATCATCGCCGATTGGAAGCTGGCCGTCCCCCCGCCGTCGGAGGGCATCTTCGAACGGGAGCGGCAGGACATCCGCGCGGCCCTCGAGGTCTTCCTGCGGGTCGAGGGCGGACGTCCCCCGAATATCGTCCCGTTCGCCTTCGAGAAGGGCTTTTCCGCCGTCCCGATCGAGGTCGAAGGCGGACGGTCGTTCCGGCTCAAGGGGCGGATCGACCGGATCGACCGGACGGGCCCCGGGACGTTCCGCATCATCGATTACAAGTCGGGCAACCCCAGCCCCTTCGAAAGCCTCGAGTTCTTCGGCCGGGGCCGGATGATCCAGCACGCCCTGTATGCCGTGGCCGCCGAGCATCTCATAGCCGAGGAAGGCCTGGCGGAGCGGCCCCGGGTGACCGAAAGCGGCTATTTCTTCCCGACCCGCCGGGGCGAGGGCCGGGAGATCCTCGTCCCGGAGTTCGACCGCAAGACGTTCCGGGCGCTCCTCCGCGACATCATGGCCGTGATCTCGAACGGCTATTTCGTCCGGA
This sequence comes from Candidatus Aminicenantota bacterium, assembly GCA_016867635.1. Classification (GTDB taxonomy): domain Bacteria; phylum Acidobacteriota; class Aminicenantia; order Aminicenantales; family Saccharicenantaceae; genus RBG-16-66-30. Next base: position 4,310 of record VGJC01000053.1, read on the forward strand.
CCTCCAAGGACGACTGCCGGTTCTGCGATCTCTCGACGGTCTGCGGCGGGCGGCACAAGGAAACGAAAGAGAAGCTCGACGCCGACCCGAAGATCGGGCCGGCGTTCGAAAGGTTGAAGTCCTATGAATAGGAAGAAGCGGTCCGGAGCGGCCGGCGACGAGGCGGCCCGCCGCCGGATCACGGAAGACCTCGACGCGACCTTCCTGGTCGAGGCCGGCGCCGGGTCGGGAAAGACCAAGAGCCTGGTCGACCGGATGATCGCCCTGATCTCGACCGGCCGGGCGACCATCCAGACGATGTCCGCGGTGACCTTCACCCGCAAGGCCGCGGCCGAGCTGAGGGGGCGGTTCCAGGTCGCCCTCGAGCGAAGCCTCCGGGCCGCGCCGGAAGATGAGAGGCGGCCGCCGGGGCCGCGGGAACGAGCCCGTCTCGAGGCCGCCCTGCGCGACCTCGAGCAGGGCTTCATCGGCACCATCCATTCCTTCTGCGCCCGGCTGCTCCGGGAGCGCCCCGTCGAGTGCGGGATCGATCCCGAGTTCGTCGAAATGGAGGAGATCGACGACGCCGTGTTCCGGGAGGCCTGCTGGCACGACCACTTGGCCGAGGCCCGGCTGAAGGCCGGCGACGTCCTCGAGGCTCTCGACGAGGCCGGGCTCGCGCCGGAGGACCTGCGCGACGCCTTCGACGAGCTGGCCATGTATCCCGAGGTCGAGCCCGAACCGGGACGCCAGGACCCGCCGGACCTGCGGGCCGCGCGGGCCTCGCTCGAAAGCTTCCTGGGCGAGGCGGGGTCGCTGATACCCGCGGACCGTCCCGAGCCCGGTTGGGACAAGACGCAAAAGCTGATGAGGCGCCTTTTCGGCCGCCGCGACCGTCTGGGATTCTCGGACCCGGCCATGCTCATGGAGTCTTTCGAGCTCCTTCAAAGCGACCCGGGGGTCACCCAGAAGTGCTGGCCGTCCAAGGACGAGGCCCTGGGGTTCGCCCGATCCCTCGAGGCCTTCAGGACCGGGACGGTCAACCCGGTCCTGGGGACATGGCGGGAGTACCGGCATGACAAGGCCCTGGCCTTTCTCAAGCCCGCCCTCCGGTTCTACGACGAGCGGCGCAGGGCCGAGTCGAAGCTGAACTTCGGGGACCAGCTCCTTCTCACCGCCTCCCTGCTTCGCGACAACCCCGAGGTCCGCCGGCATTTTCAGGGACGGATCGAACGCCTGCTGGTCGACGAGTTCCAGGATACCGATCCCGTGCAGGCGGAGATCCTGTTCTATCTCACGGGCGCGGACGCGGAAGAGACCGACTGGACCCGTCTCCGCCCGGCTCCCGGCTCGCTTTTCCTGGTCGGCGATCCCAAGCAATCCATCTACAGGTTCAGACGGGCGGACATCGACACCTACAACCTCGTCAAAGCGGTCATTGCCGCCGCCGGAGGCGAGGTCCTCGAGCTCACGGCGAACTTCCGCTCCCAAACGTGCGTCGCGGATTATGTCAACGGGGTCTTCGGGCCGGGCGACGGTTCGGGGGCGCTTTTCCCGGCCGCCGCGACGGGCGTCCAGGCCCGGTTCGCCCCGCTGCTCACCCGACGCTCAGGGGCCGGCGGCGCGGCCGGAGAGGTCTTCAAGATCGTCCTGCCCAAGGTTCCCCGCAACTCGGAGAAGCCGATCGCCGGCCTCGACGCGGAGGCCATCTCCGGGTTCATCGACCGGGCGGTCGGAGGGGGCCTTCAGGTCCTGGAGAAAGGCCCGGGAGGACGGGAGCGCCCGCGGCCGGCCAGGCCCGGGGACTTCCTCATCCTGTTCCGGTACAAGAAGAACATGGACATCTACGCCCGGAGCCTCGAGGAGAAGGGGCTCCCCTACGAGATCTCCGGCAGCGACGCGTTCTCCGAAAGCCCGGAGATCGCCGGGATCGTCGCCCTTCTCCAGGCGCTCAAGGACCCGGCCAACGCCGTCTTCACCGTGGCCGCCCTGCGGGGCATCTTCTTCGGCGTGAGCGATCAGGCCCTTCTCGACCACCGGGCCGCGGGAGGGTCGTTCGCCTTCGCCGGGAAGACGGCCGCGGCCGTCCCGGCCGCGGAGCCCGTCCGCAGGGCGTTGGCCAGCCTGCGCGAGTGGTGGGGCTGGACGAGATCGCTCCCTCCTTCCGTGGCCCTGGAAAAGATCCTCGAGGCCGCCGGCCTTCTCTGCTATCTCGTGTCGTCGGAGCGGGGAAGCTCCCGGGCCGGGAACGTCCTCAAGCTGGTCGAGATCGTCCGCGGCCTTGAAACGGACGGGACGGCCTCGTTCGCCGAGGTCGTCGATTTCCTGGCCGACGGCGACCGGCTCGAAACGGTGGAGGAGATGAGCCTGACGCCCGGCCGGCGGGACGCCGTGCGCCTGATGAACCTCCACAAGGCCAAGGGCCTCGAGGCCCCGGTCGTCTTCCTGGCCAATCCCGCCGGCATGAAAGACCGGGAGCCGGACAAGCATATCGTCCGGCTCGATCCCGGCGCCGGGACGGGCGGCCAACCTGTCCGGCGGAGCCCGAGGGGCTATTTCCAGTTCAAGAAACGGAACGGATACAGCGTCAAGCTTCTCACCCAGCCGGCCGGCTGGGCGGACGTCGTCGACACGGCCGCCCTCTACAGGGACGCCGAAGAGCACCGGCTGATGTACGTGGCCGCCACGCGGGCCAGAGATATGCTCGTCGTCAGCGCCTATCCCGGCGGCCCGAAGTTCAAGCGCGCCTGGCAGGCCCTCGATGAGCGGCTGGAGAACATGCCCGAGCTCGAGCTCCCTTCGGAGGGGAAGAAGGCGCCCGAGCCCCCCGCCGCCCCGGCTCCGTCGGCCAAGGAGATCGCCGCGGCGGAGCGCCGCATCCGGGAACGAAAAGGGCAGGCCTCAAGGGCCCGATATCGCCTCGAGACCGTCACGGGCCTGGTCAAGAGCGGCCCGAAGCCCGAGGCCTGGGGGCCCGGAGGCCGAGGCCGGGAATGGGGGACGGCCATCCACTCGCTGTTGAACGCCCTCGGGCGGGCCTGGGGCCGGACCGGCGCCGGCGGTCCTGTCTTGAGCGACGATAAGCTCCTCCAAATGGCGGGCAACGCCCTGGCCGCCGCGGGGTGGAGCAGGGGACAGGAGAAGGATCTGGCGGGCCTCGTCGGCGCGATCGTGCGCACGGAGTTCTGGAGCCGGGCCATGTCCGCCGAACGGAAACGCTTCGAGGTCCCCTTCTCGGTCCGCATCGACGCCGCCGACCCCGACCACGCCGCGATCTCGGCCCGGGGGCCCTTGATGGCCATGGCCGGCCGCAAACCGGTGGATGTCGTCGCCGGGGCGCCGGTTTTCCTGTCCGGAGCGATCGACCTGGCTTTCCGGGAAGAGGACGGCTGGGTCATCGCCGACTACAAAAGCGATCAAGTCCCTACGGCTGCGCTCGAGGACGGCCTCGAGGCCTCGAAAAAGGCATTCGACGGTCTGGTGGCCTTCTACGCTCCGCAGGTCCGCGTCTACAGCCGGCTCTGGGAACGGCTGACCGGTGAAAAGGTCAAGGAGTCGGGGCTCTACTTCACTTCGATCGACGCCTGGGTCCCTATCGGCCGATCCTAGCGCTTTCCACCGGGAAGGGCCCCTGCGGGCGGCAGGGCGCTCAGGAGGACGACCTCGGCGAAGACGGAGAAGGTGAACGGCCATTCCAGGAGCCGCTCGGCGCCCTTCTTCATGACGAAAACGGCGTCGGTCTTGAAGTCCAGCCGGTATTCCGTGAACCAGCCGCCGTCGACGTTGATGTGGACGAAGCCCGTCCCCGTCCCGCTGCCCTCGAAGACACCGACCGTGTCGCCGAGGTCGCGCGAGCCCGTAACGGCGACCGTGTAGAGGGCCGAGACGAGGGCTTTCCGTCCGTCTGGCCCGGGGAGGATGTCGCCGAGGACGTATTGGATGCTGAGGTCGACCCCGAGATCCAGGCCTTGGAACGGGATGTTCAGGCGCCGGCTCTCCGTCCAGCCGTCCCCGGGCCCGACCGGGTGGACGGGGAACGCGGGGAAGTAGTCGCGCAGGATCTGGGGGAGGGACACGTTGAAGACGCTCTCCGGCCCGAGGACCTCGGGGTTGCGGATGGATTCGACCTTGCCGGTCCGGTTGAAGACGACTTGCAGGGGCTCCCCCTCTTTTGTGCCGAGGGTCTGGGATACGACCCGGTCGGGGAGCCGGGCGTTGACCTCGATCCCCGGGCTGAGGAGGTCGACCCGGACGGTGTCCCTCGACCCGGGCAGGGCCCGCAGGCGGATCTCGCCTCGGGCGTCGGCGTTGAGGGCCAGGTCCTTGCCGAGAAAGCTCTTCCCGTCCACGTTGATCACGCTGCCGACGGTGTAGACGAGCTCGGTGCCCGCCGCCGGAGCGAAGGCCAAGGAGATCTTCTCCTGCGCCGGAAGGAAGAGGACCGGTCCGCGAGGGCTCAATACCAGAGCGGCCAGCATCCCCGCGACAAGACAGGATCTTCGTTTCATCTCATGACTCCGCAAGCCCTAAATCAACATTATACCACTTCGCGCCCGCGGCTACCTGGGCCGCGAGACGCTCCCCGGGCTTGACGGCGGCGGGGCGGCCGGTATATATACAGCCTTTCGAGACCATCATGTCGAAACCCGAAACACCGTTCGATTTCGAACGATCGCTCAAGACCGTCAGCTCTTTCTCGTTCATCCACAAGTATCTCCCCGCCGACCGGTACATCGTCCGGCCTCCGGCGGCCCTCCTCGTCCGGGCCGTGCTCGGGACCTCCGTCACGCCCAATCAGCTGACGGTCGCTTCCTTCCTTCTCGGCCTGGCCGGAGGGCTCGTCTATCTCGGCGGGACCCCTCTCTTTTTCGCCCTGGCCGGGTGCCTGGTCATGCTCTCGACGATCTTCGACAGCGCCGACGGCATGCTGGCCCGGACCAAGAACATGGCCAGCCGGTTCGGGGCCTATTTGGATCTCTTCCTGGACCGGATCGCCGACTTCGCCGTCCTCCTCGGGATGTCCTTCGGGTACTCTTTCTATGTTCAGGACGTCCGCTATCTCGTCTTCGGCCTGCTGACGATCGGCCTCTATTTCCTGCAGGTCTGTCTTTACTACGTCGTCAGCATCTACAAGGGCCAGGACAAATCCGGGGAAGGGGCCGAAGCCAAGAGCCTGGTGGTCTTCATCATCTTCGTCCTGTCCTTCTTCAGCCGGCTGGACGCGCTGCTGCTCATGGTCTTTCTGCTGTCCGTCGTCTCGCTCATCGGCCGCACGATCCGTTTCGCGCGCCGGGCGCGGGGTCCGGCCGCTCCTCCATCCCATTGAGCGAGCGGGCGGCCCTCGCCTTGATCAGCGGCAGGAGGCCGACCCCCGCCCAGAGCAGCCCGATCACCCTCCGGACCAGAATGACGGCCATGCCCGCCGTCATGTCGATACGCAGGAGAGCGAACAGGGAGACGTATGTCAGTTCATAGACGCCCATGGACCCGGGAACAGGCAGGAACGTGTAGAACGAGCCCAGGGTGACGATCAGGAAACACGTGAAAAATGACGGGACGTCGCTCCCCAGGAACAGGAAGGTGAGATAGATCTCGGCGGCCCACAGCCAGGCCTGGCCGAAATAGGAGAGGAAGAGGGCGATGAAAAGCCGGGTATGGCTGCGGTAGAACTCGGAGATGTGGGCGTCGGTCTCGAGGATCCTCTCCCGCCGGCTCTCGATGAAGGGGACCTTGATCTTCAGTTGTTGAAGCAGCCCGAGGAGCCAGGCGAAAAGCCCCCGCTTCTGCTTGAGGACCAGGAAGACCAGGATCAGGAGCACGGCGGCGACCGCGGCGAAGAGCCTCAGTCTCTGGGCGCGGGGCAGGGCGAATTCGGTGACCAGGAAGAGGACGGCCAGGGCGACCGTGAACAGGCCGGCCAGGAACTCGACCGTCTTGTCGACGACGACGGAGGCCAGGCACTTGCCGCGTCCGATCCGGTCCAGCATGAGCACCCTGACCGTCTCGCCCCCGATATTCCCGGCCGGCGTCAGATAGCTCACGGCGTAGGCGGAGATGCGGGCCCCGAGGATCTCGAGAAAAGGGACCCGTTCCCGGCAAGAATAGCGCAGAACGGCCCGCCAGTTCAGCGCCCGGACGGTCCAGTAGGCGAGTCTCATGGTGAGGAGGGCGGCGATCTCCGGAAGGGTCAGCCGGCCGAGGGCCTTGAAAATCTCTTCCGGCCCCGTCCTGACGATGAGGTAGACGAACAGCCCGGCGCCGGCCCAGCCGACGAGCCTCATGGCCGTTGATCGGCCGCGCGGCCCGCGGGGCGGGGAAGAGGGACTCTCCGGGGCGATCGAGGGCAGCTTGAACATGGCTTGACGGGGTTTCGTGATTCGCATATCTTATATGTTCTTGTGAAAAAATCAAAACCAGCCCATAAAGCTCCCCGGTTCGGCCCCCTGATCGCGGCGGCCGTGCTGGCGATCTTCGCCTTGCCGGCGCCGGCCGTAGCCTCGGCGGGCGCCTTTCCGCTGGGATTTACGCCGGGTGCCCCGTCCCCGGATCCCCTCCGGCCGGATTTCGCGCTGTGCGGAGCGCCTTCGCACGGCGGGGCCCCTGACCTTTTCGCGGCGTTTTCCCTGTCGGTCCCGCGAGACGAGCCGGCGCCGTCCCCGGGACCGGTGACCGCGCCGGCCGCCCGGATGAAGAAGAACTGGGGGCGGGCTTTTCTCGAGCTGGGGGCTCTTCTCGGCTATTCCACGGTCCGCTATTGGCTGGCCTACGGCGAGTTCATCGAGGATTGGCAGTACGAGCTGACCTGCGAGGACCAGTACACGAGGTTCTTCACGACCGAGGCCCTGCGCTTCGATTCCAACTGCTTCAGCATCAACTGGACGCACGCCTTGGCGGGGGGCCTCTACTATCAGACGGCCCGGGCCAATCACCTGACCGCGTTCGAATCCTTTCTCATGACCACCGGCGGGTCCCTTTTTTACGAATACATCGGGGAGTGGCGGGAGGTCATTTCGGTCAACGACATGATCATCACGTCCGTCGGCGGCTATCCCCTGGGAGAGGCCTGGTACCAGCTGGGGAAATACTTCCACCACCAGACATCCTTTTTCCCCAGGGTCCTCGGCTTCCTGAACCCGATCGTCGAGTTCAACCAGTGGCTCGACCGGAAGAAACCGGCCTCGAAGGTCTATGACCAGCCCGGCTGGCACGGGATGGAGATCTGGGCGGGATGGCGGAGGCAGACCGTTACAGGGCGCGAGATCGTGGACAGCGCCGTCGTCGGCTTCGACATGCAGCTCATCCATGTCCCGGAATACGGGAAGCCCGGAGTTTTCCGGCGGGCCTTGCGGGACACCGTCTTCAGCGAGATGTCCCTGGACATGGCCCTTCGCCAGCGGCTCCCCTCGGACGTCGAAACCCGCGCCGGCCTGGACGAAGATGTCCATTTCTTCACCCGCGTCGTGGGTTGGGCTTCCTATCGTCAGGAGATCGACGAGTTGTCGCGAGGCTACGCGCTGTCTTTCGGCCTCGGATCCGCCTTCACCTACATCCGAAGGCGGCCGGTGACCTACGACGCGCAAAGCATCCGGGTCGGGATCGACCCGCCGCCGGTGGATCCCGTGGACTTCAGGGACAAGATGACCGCGGTTCACATCATCGGGCCCGTTCTGGACTGGACCTCTTTCGGGCGCGGCTGGAAGCTGCGGTCCGTCACCGACGCCTACCTCGATTTCGCCATGGCCGGCTCCACGGCGATCAACGAGTATTCCCGGCTGCGGACCATCCAGGGTTTGAAAACGACCCTGAACTACTACGGCTATCACTACGCCCTCGGGGCCAGCTTCTCGACCCGGGTCGACCTGGACTGGCGGGGCTTCCGGATCAGGGGGCTCGTCAGCGGCCACATCTGGGACTCCGTGGAGGGCATCGACAGGTTCCAAGCCGACATCGAGGACGACGGCAACGCCGTCGATACCAGGGTCCGTTATCTGCTCAGAGCTTCCTGGAAGATGCCGGGCGCGCCGCTGCGGATCTTCGCCGGCCACGAGGGCCTCCGCCGCTGGGGCCGGATCAACGACATCGAGGACCGGAGCTTCGAGACCAGGACGAGCGCCGGTCTGGCCTTTTCCTTCTAGCCTTCGGCCGTCAGCCGATCGTCTCCCAGCCCCGTTTCCGGGCCAGGCGGCGCAGCCTGCGGTCGGGGTGGACGGCGACCGGGTTGCCGACGAGCTCGAGGACCGGCAGGTCCGAGATCCTGTCGGCCAGGGCCCAGGAGCGCTCCCAGTCGACAGCCCGCGGGTCGATCCGGCTGTAGAGGGCGGCGACCTTTTCCCGGCCGTAGGGATGGATCCCCGTCTTTCGACCGGTCAGCTTTTCGTCGGCGGCCTCGAGCTCCCCGCCGATGAGGATCTCGGCGCCCAAGCGCTCCTTGAGCTCGTCGACGAGGATCTGGAGCGAGCCCGAGAGGAGGACGACCCGGCATCCGTCCTGTTTGAGGCCGAGGATCTTCTCCCGAAGGCCGTCGGGGACGGCCTTTCTCAGGAAGACCCGCCCGAACTCCCGGGCCCAGAGCTGGACCGTTTCCGGGGTTTCGCCGCTGAGGAATCTCGCGTTGGTGCCGATGGCCCGCTGCAAGCCGCCCCGCAGGAGGTCCCCGGCGAAGGACAACAGGAAGGAGACCGCCCGGCCGAGACCGATCCGGCCATGGGCGACGAGGTGGAGGAAGAAGACCCGCTCGGCGGTCATCCCTTTGAGAAGCGTCCCGTCGAGGTCGATGACGGCCAGGCGCATTCTGTCCACGGGCATGTTTCCTTCAGGGGGAAGACCCCCACGACGGCTCTTACGGATATAGCACAGATCTTCCGGCGGGTCAAAAACGGGGGTTGCGGCCGCCCGGAGGTCATCGGGAGCGGCGGGCGGGGGCCCGGACGATGAGGAGCGTGGTCGGATCGAGCTTCAACCCCAAGACCTTGGGAGCCGGCTTGCCGTTGTCCTTGACCAGGTTGAAGTGGACGTGGTCGGCGTGGTGCCTAAGGGTGATGAGGACGTCGATCGCGCCCATCAGGCCCTCGAGCAGGAACG
>VGJC01000054.1 GCA_016867635.1 Candidatus Aminicenantota bacterium
TGTCCCTTTAGAACGATAGACGCTCGGGGTCTTCGAAAATTCTCGCTTGCGACAGCTTTTACAGGGTAACATTGCCACTGCTCCGACCCCTCCATTCTCTATGAGCGCCAAATAACGTCAATCACCCCGGGTGAGCATTGGCTGGGTGATATTACCAATTTTTGTCTCACCCCCCCGAGGCTGAAAGCCTCATCTTATAGAAAGAGGGGGTCAAATCTCCACTTATTAACTTTCCCCCTGCGGCTCGAGACGGAAATCCAGGCCTTTCCTTCGAAAAGTTACTATGTGGAGATTTGACCCCTTCTTAAAATTGGCGCGCCTGGAGGGAATCGAACCCCCGACCCGCTGCTTAGAAGGCAGCTGCTCTATCCCCTGAGCTACAGGCGCGTCGTATCGGGCCACGCGTGAGAGGCGGTTCGGAACCGAGCCTCGCTGCGCCTCTCCAAATCCGGCCAGGCCTTCGTCCTTCGAAGCTTGTCCCGGCGGAGGGCATATCGGGGAGAGCGGATTTGAACCGCCGACCTCCTGCTCCCAAGGCAGGCGCGCTAGCCAGGCTGCGCCACTCCCCGCTCGTCTCGCTCGATGGACCGGCCCGAAAGCCCGTTCATCTTAGCAAATCACCCGGAAGGGGTCAAACCTACTTTTTTCCACTTTTGAGAAAAAGTAGGTTTGACCCCATCTTCGTTTTAGCGTTTCAGGCCTTTATCGATCTGGGCCCGGTCGATGCGGACGACGACCGGCCGCCCGTGGGGGCAGAGGCCGAGCCGGGAGATCTTGAACAGCTCCGCGACCAGGTAGCCCATTTTCTCCCGGGTCAGGGGCTGTCCCGCCTTGACGGCCGACTTGCAGGCCATCGTCGCCAGCATCCGGTCCCGGCGCTCCCCGGCCTCCGCGCCGCCCGCCTCCTCGATGAGTCCCAGAAAGACTTCCAGGGCCGCCTCGCGGCCGAAGATGTCCGGGTATTCCTTGAGGGCCACCGAGCGCCCGCCCATGGCTTCGGCCCGGAAGCCCAGCTCCTCGAGAAGAGCGGCGTTCTCTTCGAAGCTCACCCGTTGAGAAGGGGAAAGCTCGGCCAGGGCGGGGATGAGCAGGCTCTGGCGGGGCCAGGCCTGTTGCCGGTCGATCTCCTTGTATTTTTCGAACAGGACGCGCTCATGGGCGTTGTGCTGGTCGATGACCAGCAGCCCTTCTTCGCTCCCGGCGACGATGTACATGTTTTCGTACTGGCCGAGGACGACGGGGTCTTCCCCGGCAGGAACGCTCGCTGCCGCCGAAGACGGGGACACGTACCTCCGGTACATGTCCCCTCCCGCTCCGGGAGCGGCGGCCGTTCCCGTGTCCGCAGGCGCCCAGGGCGAAGCCCTCCCCGCTTCCCTATCCGGCGCCCTATCGAGCCCGAGCCCCGGGGCCCCCGCCGGCCCGCCCCGTTCGGACACGCCCCTCCCGGACCGCCCTTCTTCGGATACGGGATAGACCTCCTTGATCGTATGGCCCCTGGCCGCCCCCTCCGACACGGCCCTGAGGACCGTCCGGAAAACGACCTGGGAGTCCTTGAACCGTACCTCGGCCTTGGCCGGATGGACGTTGACGTCGACATCCTCGAGGGGCAGGCCGATGAACAGGAACGCCTCCGGCTGCCGGCCCTTCTCCAGGATGCCGGCATAGGCCTGGTTGAGGGCCGCCGAAAGGACGCGGTCCTTGACCGGCCTGCCGTTGACGAAAACGTGCTGGACGGACCGGTCCCCCCGCCCGGCCAGAGGCAGCGAAGCCAGGCCCTCGACCCGGCTTCCGCCGTCAACGGCCGCGACGTCCATCAGCCGGTCCACGAGGGCCTTCCCGAAAAGCTGGAAGACCCGCTCCCGGAGCGTCCCGACCGCCGGGCAGTCGATGACTTGCCGCGCCCCGTGGACGAGCGTGAACCGCGCGCCGGGAGAAGCCAGGGCCGCCTGGGTCACGTACTTGGCGATGACATTGAGCTCGGATTGGGCCGACCGCAGGAACTTCCGCCGCGCCGGCAGGTTGAAGAACAGGTCCCGGACCTCGACCGCCGTCCCCCGGGGGAAGGCGATGTCCGTGACGGCGACCAGCCTGTCGCCCTCGCGCTCGATCACCGTCCCGCGCTCGCCCGTCCCGTCGAACGTCCGCAGCGTCAGCCTGGAGACGGCCGCGATGCTGGCCAGGGCCTCGCCCCGGAAGCCCAGGGTCGAGATCCTCTCCAGGTCGGCCTCGGAGGCGATCTTGCTCGTCGAGTGCCGCCGGAAACAGAGGGCGGCGTCCTCGCGGCTCATCCCCGACCCGTCGTCCGCGACCTTGATGAGCCGGCGCCCGCCCTCGGCGAGCTCGATCCGGACCGCCGACGCCCCGGCGTCCAGAGAATTCTCGACCAGCTCCTTGACGACCGACACCGGCCTCTCGATGACCTCGCCCGCGGCGATCTTCCGCGAGACGTCTTCGGGCAGCACGTGGATCTTGTTCATTCTCCGGCCTCCGGAACCGGTCCCATTATACGTCAAACTCGCCTTCCGTCGAGCGCTCGAGGGCCCGGGTGATACGGACCCGGACGAGCTCGCCCCTCGGGGCCGGTGAAGGCGGAGCCCAGACTTTTATATAATTGTCGGTCAGCAGCTCGGCCCGCTTGGCTTTCGGCCCGCCGCCCCTTTTAATGACCACGGCCTCGAGCGCCCGGCCTTCGAACGACCGGCGGAAGGCGAGGCTTTTGGCCGCCGAGAGCCGCCTCAGCGCGGCCGACCTTTCCGTTATGATCTTGTCCGGAACCTGACGCCTTCCGGCCGCCGGCGTCCCCCGCCGCGGCGAGTAGCTGAAGACGTGGAAATAGGATAGGGGAGCTTCTTCCAAGAAGCGCTCGAGCTCCCCGTAGTCCTCCTCCGTCTCTCCGGGAAAGCCGGCGATGACATCGGCCCCGAGCGCGGCTCCGGGCAAGGCCTCCCGCAGTTCGGCCAGCAGCCGGCGATACATCTCGGGGTCGGCCGCCCGGCCCATCAACCGCAGCATCCGGCCCGAGGCGTGCTGGAGCGACAGATGGAAATGGCGACAGACCTTTCCGCCCCGGGCGGCCAGGCCGATTAGGGCCTTGTCGACCCGCCCCGGGTCGAGCGAGCTCAGCCGGACCCGGCCGAGGCCCGGGACCGCGACGATCTGCCGGAGAAGCCCGGCCAGCGGCATCCTCGGCTCGAGGTCGTCCCCGTAGGAAGAAAGGTCGATGCCGACAAGAACGATCTCTTGAAAGCCGCGGCCGACGAGGTCCCGGACACCGGCCAAGACCTCCCCCGGAGGGGCGCTTGCGCTCGGGCCCCTCACGCTCGGGATGACGCAGAAGGCGCATCTCTTGTCGCAGCCGTCCTGGACCTTGAGCTGCCCCCTGGCCCTGAACTTCTCCCCGCAAGCCGCCGGGCCCGGGCCGGGCTCCCCGCCCACAAGCCCCGCCACCCGCTCGACGAGCTCCGGCTTCTCCTTGTTGCCGAGGACGAGCGCGACGCCGGGCGCCCGGACGAACTCCTCCGGCGACCTTTCGGCCAGGCAGCCGGTGACGACGAGCTTGGCCCCCGGGCTCTCGAGGGCGATCTTTCGGATGAGCTTGCGGACGTCCCGGTCGGCGCGGCCGGTCAGGGTGCAGGAATTGACGATGACAACGTCGCTCCGCCTCCAGTCCTCCTCGAACCGCAGGCCCCGCCGCCGGAAGGCCTCAACCCAGGCGAAGGATTCGGCCAGGTTGACACGGCAGCCGAAGTTCCAAACGGAGAAGGAGGGCATCGGCAGCGGTCACAGCTTACCCCGGAGCTTCTTGGAGGCCGCTTCGACCCCGGCGGCCATCTTGGCCCGGTGGTCGACGAGGCCGGCGTTCAGCTTTTCGTCCGCGAGGGCCAGGATCTGGACCGCGAGCAGGGCCGCGTTCGTGCCGCCGTGCTTGCCCAGGGCCACGGTCGCGACGGGTATGCCCTTGGGCATCTGGACGGTCGACAGCAGGGCGTCCATGCCCGCCAGAGCGTCGCTGTCGACGGGAACACCGATGACCGGCCGGACGGTGTGGGCGGCGACGACGCCCGCCAGGTGGGCCGCTTTCCCGGCCACGGCGATGAACACCTCGGCCCCGGCCGCCTCCGCCTCCCGGATGAGCCGGGCCGTCCGCTCCGGCGACCGGTGGGCCGACGTTACTTCCAGCGAAAAGGGGACGCCGAATCCCTTGAGGACCCCGAGTCCGTCCTCGATGACATCGAAGTCCGAGTCGCTGCCGAGAAAGATCATGACCTTCATGTCCGCTCCTCCTTGATGGCGCCGATGTCGCGGCGGTAATGCGCGGCCTCGAAGTAGATCCGGCCGCACGCTTTGTAGATCTTTTTCATGGACTCCGCGAGGGTGTCCTCCGACGCGCAGACGCCGAGGACGCGTCCCCCGTTGGTCAGGTAGGTCTCGTTCTCATGCTTGGTCCCGGCGTGAAAGACGGTCACCCCGGGGATGGCGTCCGCGTCCGCCAGGCCCGAGATGGGCTTGCCCTTTTCGTAGCGGACGGGGTATCCTCCCGCGGCCAGGACGACGCACCCCGACGGCCGCCGCGCCCAGCGGATCTCCTTTTCGAGGACGTTGCCGTCGACGGCCGCCGTCAGGACCTCGACCAGGTCGCTTTCCATGCGGAGCATCTGGGGCTGGGTCTCGGGGTCGCCGAAACGGACGTTGAACTCCAGGACCCGGGGGCCCTGCTCCGTCAGCATCAGGCCCGCGTACAGGACCCCTTTGAGCTTCCGGCCTTCCTCGAGCATGCGCGTGACGGCCGGCATGATGACCGTCTCCATGACCTCCCCGAAGAGCTTTTCGGTCATGAACGGCGAGGGCGAGATGGCCCCCATGCCGCCGGTGTTCGGCCCCTTGTCCCCGTCGTAGGCCGTCTTGTGGTCCATGACCGATACCAGCGGCTGGACGCGCGTCCCGTCGGAGATGACGATGAACGACACCTCTCGCCCCCGGAGGAACTCCTCGATGACGATCCGCCCGCCGGCCGCCCCGAACTTCTTCCCGACGAGCATCTCGGCGGCCGTCTCCTCGGCCTTTTTCTGGGAGGAGCAGACGATCACTCCCTTGCCGGCGGCCAGGCCCTCGGCCTTGACGACGACGGGATAGCCGAATTCCCCGGAAGCGAGGATCTTTTTGGCCCCCTCCAAAGTGTCGGCGACCCGGAAGCGGCCCGTGGGGATGCGGTGGCGGGCCATGAACTCCTTGGCGAAGACCTTGCTGCCCTCGAGCTCGGCGGCTTTCTTCGAAGGGCCGAAGATCCGCAGGCCGCGGCTTTCGAACTCGTCGACGATGCCCAGGACGAGCGGCAGCTCGGGGCCGACGACGGTCAGCCCGATGCCTTCGTTCACGGCGAAGTCGGCCAGGCCGGCGACGTCCGTATCGGACAGAGGGACGTTCTCGCCGACCAGCCGTGTGCCGCCGTTGCCCGGCGCGCAGAAGACCTTCTCGGCGTGCCGGCTCCGGGAGATCTTCCAGGCCAGGGCGTGCTCTCTGCCGCCCGAACCGACGACCAGGATCTTCATGGGTTCACCCTCCTATGCCTTTTCGCTCCCGGCCGCGGGAGGCCGGGGACTCCTCTGCGGACAGCGCCCCCTCCCCGGTCAGCCCTTGACGGCCCGCTCGAGGTTGGCGACGAACATGGCCGCGTACGCCGGGTCGGGGATGGCGGCGGCCACGATCCGGGCCGCGAGCGGCAGGGCCTCCCCGGGAGGCAGGCAGTAGCGCATGGTCCGGAAGTTGCGCCGGAGCCCGGCCGCCTCCTCCTTGACCTTGCGGCCGCGGATGATGCAGTCGGCCATCAGTCCGGCCAGGGTGTCGAAATCCTTCTCCTCCATGCCGAACCGGGTCATCTCCTGGACGCCGAGCCGGATGCCGCTCGACTCGAGGAACGAGGGATCGTCGGGCAGGGCCTGATAATTGGCGACGATGTTGTTGTCCTCGAGGCGGCGGGCGATCTCCATGCCCGGCCCGAACGGCTTGACCCGGATGAGGACCTGATGGGTCTCGGTGAAGCCGTCGGCCTCGCCGCCCTCGACCGGGACGCCTTTGGACTTCAGGGACCTGGCGAAGGCCTTGGCGTTCGCCCGGACCCGCTCCTGATAGGCCGTCTTGAACTCGTTCATCTCGTAGGAGGCCATGAGCAGGCCGAGCAGGGTCCCCAAGTGATGGTTGCTGGTCGAGCCGGGGAAGGCCCGGCCCTTGATGTCGAGCCACAGGTTGCGGAGGGGCGACCCCGGAGGGAAGTTGCCGGCCACGAGCCCGCGCTGGGTGCCGAAGAAGGTCTTGTGGGTGCTCCCGGTGACGACATCCGCGCCCTCGGCGAACGGGGCCTGGAAGGCGCCGTAGAGGCCCAGGACGTGGGCCATGTCGAACATCAGGACCGGGCGGGCCTTCCAGTCCTTGACGATGTCGGCCACGAACTTGACCGGCTCCGGGTAGAGGAACATGCTCTTGCCGAAAACGACCAGCTCGGGCCGGTGGGCGTCGAGCAGCTCGCCCAGCTTGGCGACATCGGCCTTGTAGGGATTGTCCTCGAGGACCGGGAAGCTCACGACCCGCTCCTTGCCCGTCGCCGGGTCCTCCTCGACGTAGTTGAAAAGGGCGCCCATGGGCTGGGAGCTGAGGTGGCCTCCGTAGATGAGGTCGTTGTTGAGGACCAGCCGCAGCCGGCGCGAAGGCTCCTTCTCGCCCTTGCCGCGGTTGAGGAACTTGACGACGCCCTTGAAGACGACCTCGTTGGCCATTTGGCCGCTGACGGGCCGCAGCTCGACGTCGGAGCAGCCGAAATAGGCCTCGAGCTCCTTGCGGGCCTCGATCTCGACGTCGCGGATAAAGTCGATGCCCTGGTAGAAATAGACCTCCTCCCCCTTCATGGTCCGGTGCTCGGCGTAGCGCCCGGACGGGTCGGCGATCTCGCAGATCTTCACCAGGAACGACGGCGTCGATTCCGAGGGGATGAGGTTGAAGCACTCCTTCTGGCGCCAGGCGCTGTTGCGCTCGGCCCGCTCGGCCAGGGACCGGACCTTCTCGGAAAACGACGGCATCAGACGGCTCCTCTATCGGCGATGACGGATCACTTGCAGTTGGCGTCTTCGATGTCGCGGATCTTCTGGACCCGCCGGGCGTGACGCCCGCCCTCGAACTCAGTGTCGAGCCAGATGCCGACGATGGCTAGGGCCAGCTCGACGGCGTGGGTCCGGCCGCCCAGGGTCAGGCAGTTCGAGTCGTTGTGCTTGCGGGCCATCTCGGCCGCGTACTCGGTCGGACAGGGGGTCGCCCGGAGGCCCTTGAATTTGTTGGCCGCCATGGCCATGCCGATGCCCGTGCCGCAGACCAGGATGGCCCGGTCGCAGACGCCCTCGGCGACGGCCCGGGCCCCCCGGGCGGCGTAATCGGGGTAGTCCACGGATTCGCCGGGGCCGCAGCCGAAGTCCTCGAACTCGGCCCCCCGGGCCCGCAGGTAGTCGGCGACGCGGGCCTTGAGGTCGTAGCCGGCGTGGTCGGAAGCGAGGGCGATTCTCATGGGCCTATCGCAGCATCATTTCTTTTCGAGGAACCGGGCCGCCTCGGGCATGACCTCGATGGCCTTCATGACCACCGGGTCGGTCAGGCGAGCGACCCGGATCCCTTCGTTGACCCCCCAGACGGCCCCGGCGATCTCGCGCTCGAGCTCGCGGCGGATCTCCAGCTCGGCCCCCAGAAAGGCGTTCTCGTCGTAATCGACCTTGCGGTCGGCGAGGTACCGGCGGAAATCGGCCACGACGTCGTCGTTGACGAGGAAGGTCCGGCCGACCATGATCTTCCCGGCGGCCTCGGGCTCCCCGGGGAAGACGAATTTCCGGCCGAGTTCGGTCTGGTGCTGGGCGAACCTCCGGGCGTAGGAGAAGAAGACGCCGCTCAGGCGCAGGCGGCCGGTGACGGGCTTGAGCAGCGAATTGACTTGATAGTCGGGGGTGATGCCCCCCTGACCGAGGACCTTGCGGCCGGCGTTGGTATACTTGATCTCCCGGGTGTCTTCGGGGGCCCGTTTGCTCAGGAGATAGTCGTCGATCTCGGTGTAGTCGCGCTGAATGAACCGCCCGCTCGGGGTCAGGTACTGGGCCACGGTCAGGGCCACGGCCATGTTCGAGGCCAGGGGGAAAACCGTCTGGACCAGCCCTTTCCCCCAGGAATCCTCGCCGACAACGAGCCCCCGGTCGTGGTCCATGACCGCTCCGCTGACGATCTCGGAGGCGCTGGCCGTGCCTTGGTCGATGAGGATGACCAGGGGCAGGTCTTCGTACTGGCCGTTCATGGACGCGGGGAACGCCCTGTCGTAGGCCGGGTTGCGGCCCTCGATGGAGACGACGAGCGAACCCCGGGGAAGGAACAGGTCGGAGACCTCGATGGATTGCATGAGCGACCCGCCGGTGTTGAGGCGAAGGTCGAGGATCAGGCTGGTCATGCCCTGGGCCGTGAGCTTCGCGAGGCCGTCCTCGAGTTCGCTGGGCGTGTGCTCGGCGAAATTCCGGATGTAGATGTAGCCGATGCCGTCCTCGAGCAAGAAGGCGTACGGGACGCTGAGCAGCGGGATCTCCTCGCGGACGATGGTCAGCTCGAACGGGCTGTCGAGGCCGTCCCGGACGATGGTGATGGTCACGGGAACGTCCTTCTCGCCGCGCAGCTTCTGCATGGCGTCGTAGCTCGAGATGGGCACCGTGCTCTCGCCGTCGATGTGGGAGATGACGTCGCCGGGCTGGATGCCGAGGCGCCAGGCCGGCCCGCCCTCGATGGGCGAGATGACGACGATGTTCTCGCCCTGCTTCTGGATCTGGATGCCCAGGCCGAAGTACTTGCCGGTGTACTCCTCGCGCATGCGGGAGAAGCTGGAGGGGTCGAGGAAATAGGAGTGCGGGTCGAGCGTTTCGAGGGCCCCGCGGATGGAGGCCTCGGCCATCAGCTGCTCTCCTGGCGGCTGGAAATAGCCCTCCCTGATGAGCCCGGCGATCGTCCGGACCTTCTCCCGCGAGGCGGCCCAGAGATCCTGGTCGTGGGACGGCTGCTGGACCAGGGCCAGAGCCGCGAGGGCCGCCGCGCCGATGAGGAGGATCCGCTTTTTCATGACCTTTTTCGCCTGTTCATCTTACCAAAGCCCTCGGAAGGGGTCAAATCGGATTTGACCCCTTCAGGCCTTGCGGATATAATCCCAGCATGTTCGGAAGCATCGGGCCGGCGGAGCTCATCCTCATCTTCGTCATCGCCCTGCTCGTATTCGGCCCCAAGAAACTGCCCGAGATCGGGCGCTCCGTGGGCAAGGCCCTGCGGGAGTTCAAGAAGACCTCCGACGAGATCAAAGGCCGGATCGAGGAGGAGATCGAGGCCTCCGAGCTCAAGGACATCGGCAAGGACATCCGGTCCGGGGTCAACGAACTCCAGTCCGGCGTCCGGGGCATCCAGGACAACATCAAGAAGGAATTGACGGAAGATGAGAGCGGGGAAGGGCCGAAAATCGCCTGACGAGATGACCTTCCTCGAGCATCTGGAGGACCTCCGGAAGCGGATCTTCTATTCTTTCCTGGCCCTCCTCGTCGGCTTCGTGCCGGGCTGGATCTTCTCCAAGGACCTCTACCACATCCTGGCCCGCCCCGTCACCCAGTACCTGCCGGAGGGCACCAAGCTGGCCTTCACCACGCTGACGGCGCCCTTCATGCTTTACATCAAGGTCGCCGTCCTGGCGTCCGTCTTCCTGGCCTCGCCCTTCATCTTTCTCCAGGTCTGGTATTTCGTGGCCCCGGGGCTCTACCGGAAGGAGCGGAAATACGTCATCCCGTTCGTTCTCATGACCACCTTTTTTTTCAGCCTGGGAGCGCTGTTCGGCTACTTCATCGTCTTCCCCTGGGCCTGCCGGTTCTTCCTGGCCATGGGCGAGGGATTCCAGCCGGTCATCGCCGTCGACCAGTATTTCGGCTTCGCCCTGAAGATCCTGCTCGGCATCGCCCTGGTCTTCGAGCTCCCGACCCTGGTCTTTTTCCTGGCGAAGATGGGCGTCCTCACGGCCCGCTGGATGATCCGCAACTTCAAGTACGCGGTCCTTCTCGTCTTCGTCGTCGCCGCGGTCATCACCCCCACTCCGGACGTGGTCACGCAAAGCATCGTGGCCGTCCCCATGCTGGCCCTTTACGGCCTGAGCATCCTGATCGCCATGGCCGTCGGCCGCGGCCGGGACAGGAAGCGGGATCCCGACACGACGCCGGCCGGCTGAAAGGCCTGACACCATGGACGGACGCCCGATCATCGGCAACGAACGGATCGATACGGCCGAACGGCTCGTCTCCGAGAACCCGGCGACGCTCGAGCCCGTCGGGGAGGTCTGCCTGGCCTCCGACGCGCTCTGCGAGCGGGCCGTCGGGGCGGCCAAAGGCGCCCTCCCGGGATGGCGGTGGCTCGCCCCCCGGGAAAAAAGGGCGATCCTCAAGCGGGCCGAGAACATCCTGGCCCGCCGGGCCGGCGAGACCGCCCGCCTCATCGCCATGGAGAAGGGCTCTCCCTATGCCGAGGCTCTGGCCGGCGAGGTCTATGGGGCCCTCCAATCCCTCAATTACTACGCCGAAAACCAGGGCCGTCTTCTCCGCCCCAAGCGGGCCGGGCACCACACTCCCCTGTTCTTCAACAAGTCGGGAACGTTCCACTTCCATCCCCTGGGTCCGACCCTGATCATCTCTCCGTGGAATTTCCCGCTCCTCATCCCCTTCTGCGACACCCTCAGCGCCTTGACCGCCGGCAACACCGTCGTCCTCCGGCCTTCGACCGCGACGCCCTTCACCGCTCTGCTGCTCGGCGAGATCTTCGTCGAAGCGGGCCTGCCGCCCGGCGCCGTCAACGTCGTCCCCTGCCGGGTCCCCCAGGTCGAGAGAATGATCGTCGATCCCGATATCCACACCGTCATGTTCACCGGCAGCGTCGGCATCGGGAAGCGGGTCATGGAGCTCTGCTCGCGGAACCTGACCAATCTGACCCTCGAGCTCGGCGGCAAGGACCCGATGCTCGTCCTCGAGGACGCCGACCTCGAACGGGCCGCCCGGGGCGCCGTCTGGACGGCGTTCATGAACTGCGGCCAAAGCTGCGGCTCCATCGAACGGGCCTATGTCGACCGCCGCGTGGTGCGGGAGTTCACGGAGCGGGTCGTCGAGCTGGCGAAGAAGATCAGGGTCGGGAACCCCCTGGACCCGGACGTCGACATGGGCCCGATGACCACGGCCGGCCAGCTCAAGGTCGTCCTCGAGCATATCGAGGACGCCCGGGCCAAGGGGGCCCGCGTCCTGTGCGGCGGCGGGCGGGTCCCGTCCCTGCGCGGCCACTTCGTCGAGCCCACGGTCCTCGACCGGGTCGACCACACGATGAAGGTCATGACCGAGGAGACTTTCGGCCCGACCCTGCCCATCATGCCGTTCGACAGCCCCGAAGAAGCGGCGGCCCTGGCCAACGACAGCCTTTTCGGGTTGACGGCCTCGGTCTGGACCAGGGACCGGAAGCGGGCCGCCTGGTTCGCCGAGCGCCTCGAGGCCGGGTCGGTCACCGTGAACGACCACATGTATTCGTTCATCGAGCCCCGGGCCATCTGGGGCGGCATCAAGCAGACCGGCATGGGCCGGTCCCACGGTCCCTACGGCCTGCACGAGCTCGTCAACATCAAGTACGTCGGGGCGGACTATTTCCGGAAGAAGGCCCAGACCTGGTGGTTCCCCTACGACCGGAGCCTGACGGGCCTGATGGAGAAGGCGGTCACCCTGTTCCACGGCCGGAGCCGGCGGGCCAGGGCCGCGGCGGCCCTGGGCCTGCTCAAAGAGTGGCCGAGGATCAAGGCCACGGCGCCTCTTTTCAATTACGTCCTGGCCCTGCCCCGGATATTCAAGAAATGAAGGACGTACCGCGGCTCATCGGGCTGACCGGGACCAACGGGGCCGGCAAGGGGGAGGCCGCCCGCTACTTCGTGTCCAAGGGATACGCGTTCTTTTCCCTGTCCGACATCATCCGTGAGGAGCTCGGCCGGCGCGGCGAGCCGCTCACGAGGGACAACCTCATCCGGACCGGCAACGAGCTCCGGGAGAGGTTCGGGCCCGACGTTCTGGCCCGGCGGACCATGGACAAGGCCCGCGGCCCGGCGGTCATCGACAGCATCCGCAACACCCTTGAGGTGGCCTATCTGAGGCGGCAGAAAGGGTTCGTCCTGCTGGCGCTGGACGCCCCGGTCGAGGTCCGCTGGCGGCGGACGGCGGCCCGCGGCCGGGACGAATCGGCCGCCAGCCTCGAGGAATTCCGGGCCAAGGAAGCCGAGGAGAGGGCCGGCGGCGTAACCGCCCAGCAGCTCGAGGCCTGCATGGCCGCGGCCGACCGCCTGATCGTCAACGACGGGACGATCGAAGACCTGCGCGGAAAACTGGAGGACCTCGCATGAAGCCGCAGAGACATTCCAAGGACCTCTACTATCTGGGGATCTCCCGGGAGGTCTCGACCCGGAGCACCTGCTTCCGTCGGGCGATCGGGGCCATCATCGTCCGGGACGACCAGATCGTGTCGACGGGCTACGTCGGCGCGCCGCGCAAAACAAAGGACAGCCTCCAGCACGGCTTCTGCCTCCGGGACAGGCTCGGCATCCCCCACGGCCAGCGCTACGAGCTGTGCCGGAGCGTGCACGCCGAACAGAACGCCCTCATCAACGCCGCCCGGGCCGGGGTCAGCCTGCTCGGCGGCGACATGTACATCTACGGGAGCGACCCGGACGGCGAAAAGCCGATCGACGCCTTCCCCTGCTTCATCTGCAAGAAGATGCTCATCAACGCCGGCCTGACGCGGGTCGTGTGCTCGACCGCGGACGGGGGGTCCAAGATCTTCCTCACCGAGGATTGGATCCGCGACTGGCGGGAGCGCGACATCGTGGACGACGAGCACCAGTACGGGAAGAAGCCATGAGGGTCGTCGCGGCGGCGGCGCTCTTGCTGGGAGCGATGGCCGCCGCGGGCCAGGAAGCGGCGCAGGGACCGGGCGCCGGGCTGCTCCGCCTCCTGGGCATCACGCCGTCGGCCGAGTCGGTCGACTACGTTCGCCACAAGACCCCGTTCCAGCTCCATTCGCTGCTGACCGAACAGCGCCATCAGAAGACCTGGCATCTCGGCGAGCGCGTCCGCCAGGACACGCTGGCCGGGCTGCGGATGCTGTCGTCTGTCGACGAGGACATAAGGGCCAGGATCGAGGAGCTTCGGGCCGACCCGGCGGCGCTCGAGCAGGCCGCGGCGGCGGTCGAGTCCGCCATCCTGAGCGGAAAG
>VGJC01000055.1 GCA_016867635.1 Candidatus Aminicenantota bacterium
TTATATAGCATTTTTCATGCCAATCGGATCGCCCGGGCCTCTCCCGACGCCCTCGAGGCCCGGGACCGACGTTGTCCGGCGCAGAGGACAGCCGTCTCCCCCGCAGGTCGGGCCGACCTCCAGGGCGTCCTTGGGGCCGACGCGGATTGACAGGGCCGGAGGGGGGCCTCTACAATAGGCCTGGCCGCCCGACGACATGAAGTTCCTCGACGACTACATTGCATCCAGGAAAGGACACGACCCATGGACGACCCGGACGAAAAGAAAGACCGGCCGACGGACAGCCCGGACCTCAGGGAAGTCAAGCGGGTCTGGGGCCCGTTCGAGGCCGACCTCATCAAGAATTTCCTAGGGAGCCATGGCATCTCCTGCGTCATACGGGGCCGGGCGGCCCCGTTCGTCTATCCCCTGACGGTCGACGGGATGGCCGAGTTCAAGATCCTGGTCCAGGAGAAGGACTTCGAAAAAGCCAGGGATCTCATCACCGCGATCCCCTCGCCGGGCGGCGAGGACGGCCCCAGCGAAAACGGCTGACGCCCGCTTTTCTCCGCTCCCGGCGCCCGCGGCCGAAGCGTCCGCTCGAGTCCCCGGCCTGCGGTTGACGACCCGCCTCAGACGCCGGCCACTATCCCCTGTGCTCCCCGCCTGATCCCAACCCATATTTGGGGCCTCCGTTTTTTCTTCTTTTTTGGGTTTTTTTGCTTGACTTTCAGCGTCAGCTTGCCTATATTTGGGACGAAACGGGACAAATCGGGACAAAGGACAATGCCGGACGTTCTCATAGGCAGCTACTCGGCGAGGTTCGACGCCAGCGGGCGCATCAAGATCCCGGCCAAATTCCGCGAGGCCATCGAGCAGAAATACGGCCGGGACCTCTTCGTCACTTCGCTTTCGGACGAGTCCGTGCAGATCTACCCTCTCTCGGTCTGGCTCGAGATGACCGGCCTGGCCGCCGAGGGAGCGGTCCACCTCCGGCCCGACGTCCGGAGGTTCATGCTCCGGGTCAACCGCAACGGGGTCCGCCTCGAGCTCGATCCCAAGGGCCGGGTCCTGATCAACCAAGCCTTGAGGGACAAGGCCAAGCTCGGAGAAGAGGTCGAGGTCGTGGGCCTTTCCAATCATCTGGAGGTATGGAACAAGGACGTCCTCGACGGAGTTCTCGAGGAGAAGCCGCTCTCGGACCAGGATCTCGAGAGCGTCGCCCGCCTCATCCCTCGAGGAAAACAGGAATGACGGAGAAAGGACACCGCCCGGTCCTCCTGAAGGAAGCTCTCGAGTTCCTGGAGGCGGGGCGGGACGGCGTCTACATCGACGGCACCCTGGGCTTGGCAGGGCATGCCTTGGCCATCCTGGAAAAGAACCCCCGGGCCCGGCTGATCGGCCTGGACCGCGACGAGAGCTCCCTGCGGGAGGCCGCCAAGAAGCTCGAGCCCTTCGCCTCGAGGATCAAGCTCTTCCAGGCGGACTTCAAGTCCCTGGACTCGCTGGGCATCGATTTCCGGGAGGTCCGGGGCGTCCTTCTCGACCTGGGCCTCTCCTCCTTCCAGCTGGATTCACCCGAGCGGGGATTCAGCTTCAGCCAGGAGGGGCCCTTGGACATGCGCATGGACCTGAGGACCCGGACGACGGCCGGAAAGATCCTCCACACTTACCCCGAGGCCCGGCTGGCCGAGCTGTTCGCCGCCTACGGAGAGCTCGCGCAGACCCGCCGCCTGGCCCGCGAGATCGTCCATCTGCGCAAGCTCGGCCGCCTCGAGACGACGGGCGATCTGAGGGAGCTCGTCGAGCGGATCTATCGTTGGCGCCCCCAGAAGGGCAGGATCCACCCGGCGGCCAAGGCCTTCCAGGCCCTGCGGATCGAGGTCAATCAGGAGCTCGAAGGGCTCGGGGATTTCCTCGAGCGGACCGTCCGGTCCTCCCGGCCCGGAACGCGCTTCGTCGCCATCTCCTTCCATTCGCTCGAGGACCGCATCGTCAAGCGCGCCTTCGCCGGCCTGGCGGCCCGCGGCGACGTCCCTCCCCTGCTGACGCTCCTGACCAAGAAGCCGGTGATCCCGGGAGCGGACGAGGTGGCCGGCAATTCCAGGTCCCGCTCCGCCAAGCTGCGGGCCGCGGAGAGGCTCTGAATGGTCCGCCGGAAATGGAGCGGCAAGGAGATCGCGCTCGGCGCGGCCTTCCTGCTCGCCGTCGTGGGCATCTTGACCTTCTACGTCTGGTATCAGACGGAGTCGGTCCGTCTGGGCATCGAGGTCGGAAAGTGCGAGGCCCGGATCAGAGAGCTCCAGGACTCGATCCGGGCCCTCGAGCTCCGCAAGGCCGCTCTCCTCGACCCGGGACGGGTCGAGAAGATCGCCCGGGAGAAACTGGGGCTGGTCGATCCCCGGGACGAGGAGACGATCTACGAGGAGCGGGCGGCGGCCCGCTGAGGCGCATTCGATGAGGACGTTCTACGAAACCGACATGCGGCGGAGGATCCTGGCCCTGAGCTTCGTCCTCGTGGCCTGGTCCGCGGCCATCGCCCTCCGCCTGGTCCAACTCCAGGTCAAGGACCACGCCCGGGCCAAGGCCGCGGTCCTCAACCAGAACCAGAGGGACTTGACCATCGAGCCCGAGCGGGGCGACATCTACGACCGCCACGGCCAGATCCTGGCCTGCAGCCTGCCGGCCTTCTCGGTCTACATCAACCCGGTCGACGACGAAACCCCGGCCGACGAACAGCGCAAGATATCCGCCCTCCGCTCCGCCCTCGGCCTCGCCGACAAGGACGCGTCGCTCATCCGGGACCGGCTGCGGAAGCAGGTTCCCTTCTCTTACGTCAAGAAGAAGGTCTCCAAGGAGGAGGCCGACCGGGTCAAGGCCCTGAAGCTGGCCGGGGTCGGCTTCGAACCCACGAAGAAGCGGCACTATCCGCTGCGGTCCCTGGCCGCGCATGTCCTCGGCGGCGTCAACCTCACCGAGGACAGCAAGGCCGGGGTCGAGCGTTTCTACGACCCCGTGCTGAAGGGCCGGGAAGGCAAGCAGGTCTCCTACAAGGACAACCGGGCCCGGAGCTATCAATTCCAGGTCATCCAACCGGCCGTCCCCGGCCGGGACCTGGTCCTGACCATCGACGCGACGATCCAGTACATCGTCGAAAAGGAACTGGCCAAGGCCGTCTCCGATCATTCCGCGGCCTGGGGGACGGTCATCGCCATGGACCCCGGCTCGGGAGAGATCCTGGCCTTGGCCAGCTACCCCGATTACGATGTCAACGCCTTCCCCGGCCCGCAGAACGCCTGGATGAACCGGGCCGTTCAGCTCAGCTACGAGCCGGGCTCGACCTTCAAGATCGTCACCGCGGCCGCGGCCCGGGAAAAGGGGGTCGTGGATTACGCCGATGTTTTCGATTGCCGCGAGGGCTCCATCACCCTCGGCGGCCTGACCATCCGCGACCACGTCCGGATGGGCATCCTGACCTTTCCCGAGGTCCTCATCGAATCATCCAACGTCGGCACCGTGAAATTCGCCTTGGGATTGACCATGGAGGAATTTCACGCCGCCATCACCGGCTTCGGCTTCGGCACGAAGACGGGCGTCGATCTTCCGGGCGAGGTCAACGGGCGGGTTTTCCCGGTCAAGGATTGGAACAAGAGATCCTCCCTGCCCCACATCGCCATCGGCTACGAGCTCATGGCCACCCCCCTGCAGATCCTCCGGGCCATGAACACCTACGCGACCGGCGGCCTGGCCGTCCGGCCCCGGGTCGTCAAGAACGCTCCGGACCTCCGGCCGGCCGCGGAAGCCGGTCCGGACGCGGCCCCGCGGGTCATCAGCGAAAGGACCGCCCGGGAGCTGGTCAGGCTGGCCTTCGAAAGAACCGTCGAGGAGGGCACGGGCAAAGCCGGCCGCCTCGACGGCTACGGGATCGCCGGGAAAACGGGAACGTCCCAGGTCTACGATCCCATCCTGAAGACCTACACGTCCAAGAAATATATCGCTTCCTTCGTCGGCTTCGCGCCCGTCGGCCGGCCGGCCCTGACCATGGTCGTCGTCCTGGCCGAACCCAAGGAAGGCTTTTACTACGGAGGCCAGGTCTGCGCCCCGGTCTTCCGGGACATCGCCCGCCAGGTCCTCCGGTATCTCCGGATCCCCCCCGAAAAGCCGTTCGAGGGGCGGACCATGACGGCGGACTTGAAGAGAGGGGGAAGGCCGTGACGCTCCGGGACATCCTCGCCGGCGTGCCGGTCATCGCCGGCGACGCGGCCGGCGACATCGGGATCGACGGCATCGCCTACAACTCCAAGGCCGTCAAGCCCGGCTTCCTGTTCGCGGCCCTGCGCGGGGCGGCCCGCAACGGCATGGACTTCGTGGCCGAAGCCGTCGCCGAAGGCGCCGCGGCCGTCCTGTCGTCATGGCCCAAGCCCCAGTCCGTCGATGTCCCTTGGGTCCAAGCGGCGGACGCCCGCGAGGCCCTGGCCCTGGCCGCCGCCAATTTTTACGGCCACCCCTCCGACCAGCTGAAAGTGGTCGGCGTCACGGGGACCAAGGGCAAGACGACGGTCACCTACCTGCTCGAAGAGATCCTGAAAGCCGCCGGCTTTTCGGCCGGGGTCATCGGGACGATCGAATACCGCCGGCCCGGCGCGAGAGCCAAGGCCCCGCGCACGACACCCGAGTCCGTCGATCTCCAGGCCCTTCTCCGGGAGATGCTCGAGGCCGGGGTCTCGCACTGCGTGATGGAGGTCTCCTCCCACGCCCTGGAGCAGAAGCGCGTCTGGGGCGTGAGCTACGACGTCGCCGTCTTCACCAACCTGAGCGGAGAGCATCTCGACTACCACCCGTCCATGGAGGGCTACTTCGAGGCCAAGAAAAAGCTGTTCACCCTCAACCACAAACGGAGCGCCTCGGTCGTCAACATGGACGACCCCTGGGGTCAGAAGCTGATCGCCGAACTGCCCCTCAAGACCGTCACCTTCGGCTTCGGGCCGGCGGCCATCGTCCGGGCCCTGAGTTACTTCATGGCCGAGGACGGGACGGACGCCCGGATCGCCTACCCCGGGGGGGTGCTGGCCGTGCGCTCGACGCTCGTCGGCAGGCACAACGTCTACAACATCCTCGCGGCGACCGCCGCGGCCCTGGCCCTCAACGTCCCGCCGCAGGCGATCGTCGAGGGCATCGCGGCGCTCGCGGGAGTCCCGGGCCGCTATGAAAAGGTCCCCAATGGGCGGGGCTTCCAGGTCGTCGTCGACTACGCCCACACGGACAACGCCCTCGAGCACCTGCTGACCACGGCCCGCGAGCTCAAGCCCCGCCGGGTCATCCTGGTCTTCGGGGCCGGCGGCAACCGGGACAAGGACAAGAGGGAGCGGATGGGCCGGGTGGCCGCGCGGCTGGCCGACTGGACGCTCCTGACCTCCGACAACCCCAGGTCCGAAGAGCCCATGGACATCATCGCGGCCATCGAGAAAGGCTTCGAGAAGGAAGGGGTCCGAACCTACGAGGTCGTCCCGGACAGGAGAGAGGCCATCGCCAGGGCCCTGGCCACGGCCAACAAAGGGGACACGGTCCTCGTCGCCGGCAAGGGCCACGAGGACTATCAGATCTTCAAGGACCGGACCGTCCCTTTCAGCGACATCGAGGTCATCAAAGGGATCCTCGAGAGGATGGAGGCCGCGTGACCATGGCCGCCTTCCGCTTGGACGAGGTCGCCCGGATCACGGGCGGCCGGCTCCTGCAGGGGCCCCCGTCCCTGACCTTCCGGAGCTACAGCATCGATTCCCGGACGATCGTCCCCGGAGAGCTGTTCTTCGCCGTTCCCGGGCGGAGGGACGGGCATGATTTCGTTCGGGACGCCGCAGGGAAGGGCGCCGCGGGGGCCGTCGTTTCCCGCCCCTTGGCGGGCCCGGACCCGGGCTTCGGGCTGGTCGAGGCCCGGGACACCGTGACCGCCCTCCAGGACCTGGCCCGGGCGGCCCTGCTCCGCCGGCCCGTCAAGATCGTGGGGATAACGGGCAGCGTCGGCAAGACGACGACCAAGGAGTTCACCGCGGCCCTCCTCTCCTCCCGTTACCGCGTCCTGAGGTCCGAGGGGAACTTCAACAACCATCTGGGCCTGGCCCTGTCCCTGCTGCGGCTCGAGCCGGAGCACGAAGCGGCCGTGCTGGAGATGGGCATGAGCGCGCCCGGCGAGATCTCGGCCTTGACCCGGATCGCTCCGCCCGACGTGGCCGTCGTCACCAGCGTCGGCCCCGTTCACATGGAATTCTTCTCCTCTCTGGAGGGCATCGCCCGGGCCAAGAAGGAGATCCTCGACGGGGCCGCCGCGGGGGCCGTGGCCGTCCTCAACGGCGACGACCCGCTCGTCCGGGAAATGGCCGCCGGATGGAAGGGCCGGACGGTGATGTTCGGCCTCGAACGGTCCTGCGATGTCCGGGCCTCCGACGTCCGGCGGCGGGGCTATGAGGGATCGGACCTGACGTTGAGATACGGCCGGGAAGAGGGCCGGGTCCTGTTCCCGTTCGTCAACGAGGCCCTCGTGCCGAACCTGCTCGCGGCCGCCGCGGTCTGCCTGGCGTTCGGGCTCGGATGGCAGGAGATCGCTCCCCTTATCCCCAGCCTCAAGCCTTTCTCGATGAGGGGGGTCCTGGAAGAAGCGGGCGGCATCCGCCTCTATGACGACTCCTACAACTCCAACCCGCCGGCCCTCGAAGCGGTTCTCCGGAGCCTGGCGGGCCTGCCGGCCGGGAGGAAGGTGGCCGTCCTGGCCGATATGCTGGAACTCGGTGAGGGAGAGCAGGCGCTTCACCGGCAGGCCGGCAAGACCGCGGCCGAGAGCGGCTGGGACGTCCTGGTCGCCGTGGGCCCCCTGGCCGCGCTCATCGCCGAAGGAGCCGCCAAGGCCGGAATGGACGCGGCGGCGATCCACCTCTTCCCCGACTCGGACGCGGCCGCCGCCAGCATCGCGGCCATCGTCCGCCCGGGCGACCTCGTCCTGGTCAAGGGATCCCGGGGGATGAGGACCGAAAAGATCATCGCCGGGCTGAGACCGAGAGGAAAGGAGTAACCGTGCTGTACTGGCTGCTCGTCCCGCTGCGGGAAGACCTCTTTTTCTTCAATGTCTTCCGCTACATCACGGTCCGCACGGCCCTGGCCGGCATCACCGCCCTCGTCTTGAGCTTCCTTCTCGGCCCCCGGCTGATCCGGCTCCTCCAGAAGCATCAGATCGGGCAGGAGATCCGGGCGGATGGACCGCAGTCCCATCACGCCAAGAAAGGGACGCCTTCGATGGGCGGGCTGCTGATCATCGTCTCGACGCTCGTCCCGACCCTCGTCTGGGGGAACCTGGGGAACATCTACGTCTGGGTGGCCGGCCTGTCGATGGTCCTCTTCGGTCTCATCGGCCTCTGGGACGACATCCTCAAGGTCCGCCGGAAACGGTCCCTCGGCCTGCGCTTCGGTCAGAAGATCGCCCTCCAGTTCCTCCTGGCCGCCGGCGTCGGGCTGGTCTTCATCTGGATGGGGACGGGCGGACGATTCAGCCTGAACCTGGCCTTTCCCTTCCTCAAGGAGTGGGCCCCCTACCTCGGCTGGTTCTATCTGCCGTGGATCGTGTTCATCCTCGTCGGATCCTCCAACGCCGTCAATCTGGCCGACGGTCTCGACGGCCTGGCCATCGGCCTGACCTTCATCGGGGCCACGGCCCTCACGGCGCTGACCTACGTGGCCGGCCACGCCCTTTGGTCGCAATACCTCAACATCCCGCGCGTGCCCCTGGCCGCGGAGCTGACCGTCTTCGCCGGCGCTCTGTCCGGGGCCTGCCTCGGCTTTCTGTGGTTCAACTGCCACCCGGCCCAGGTCTTCATGGGCGACGTCGGGGCCCTGTCCCTAGGCGGGGCGATGGCCGTCATTGCCCTGCTGATCAAGCAGGAGTTCCTGCTGTTCGCCGTGGCCGGCGTCTTCATCCTGGAAGCGGCCTCCGTCCTGCTGCAGGTCTCCTACTTCAAGGCGAGCGGGGGGAAACGCCTGTTCAAGATGGCCCCCCTCCACCATCATTTCGAGCTCTCCGGCTGGCCCGAGGGCAAGGTCGTCATCCGCTTCTGGATCCTGGCCATCATCTTCGCCCTCTTCAGTCTGTCGACCCTGAAACTGAGATAGATATGGAACTGAAAGACCGCAGAGTCCTGGTCGTCGGCTTCGAGCGGACGGGAGAGGCCCTCTGCGAATTCCTGCTCGCGCGGGGCGCCCGGGTCCGGGTGACCGAGAAGCGGCCCGCCTCGGAACTCGGGGAAAAGACCGGCCTCTGGCGGCAGCGCGGCGTCGTCTTCGAGACCGGCGGCCACCGGCCGGAATCCTTCCTCGGGGCCGACCTGATCGTCCCCAGCCCCGGCGTGCCTCCCCTGCCGGGGATCCTGGCCGCCCGGGCCAAAGCCGTGCCCGTTCTCTCCGAGATCGAGCTCGCGTTCCGGTTCCTCAAGGGGAGGATCGTCGGCGTCACCGGCTCGAACGGCAAATCGACCACGGTCACCCTGACCCACAAGATCCTTAAGGAGGCCGGTCTCAAGTCGCGCCTGGCCGGCAACATCGGGACCCCGCTCGTCTCCTTCGTCGAGCGCAGCCGGGACGATCACATCTACGTGACCGAGGTCTCGAGCTTCCAGCTCGAGTACACGGAGCGTTTCAGGCCGGCCGTGTCGGCCTTCCTCAATATCTCCGAGAACCACATCGACTGGCACGGGACGTTCGACGGCTATTTCGAGGCCAAAAAGAAGCTCGTCCTGCGCCAAGGCCGGCAGGACCACGCCATCCTCAACCGCGACGATCACCGGGTCTGGGGCCTGGCCAAAGAGGCCGCGGCGGCCGTCCACGGCTTCAGCCGGAAAAGGCGCGTCCGCAACGGCGCTTTCGTCGATCAGGGCCGGATCGTCCTCGACGGGCGCCCCCCCGTCGGGCTCCTGGCCGCCGGCCGCGTGCCTCTGCCCGGGGCCCACAACCTGGAGAACGTGATGGCCGCGGCCCTCATCGGGCGCGCCCTGAACGTTCCCGCCGCGTCCATCCGCCGTTCCGTCCTGTCCTTCCGGGGGCTCGAGCACCGCCTCGAGGACGTGATGACCGTCCGCGGCGTGCGCTTCGTCAACGATTCCAAGGCCACGACCGTGGACGCCACGATCAAGGCCCTGGCCAGCTTCGACCGCCCCGTCGTTCTCATCCTGGGGGGCCGCGGAAAGGGCGGCGATTTTTCGCCTCTCCGGCGGGAGGTCCGGCGGAAGGCGAGAGCCGTCATCCTCGTCGGCGAGGCCGCGGACAAGATCCGGGAGGCCCTCGGCGGGGTCGTGCCCGTCGAGCCGGCGGCCGACTACCGGGATGTCGTCCGCAAGGCCTTCGACGCGGCCGCCCCGGGGGACGTCGTCCTGCTGGCCCCGGCCTGCACGAGCTGGGACATGTTCCGCGATTTCGAGGAGCGCGGCCGGACCTTCAAGCGCGAGGTGCGCCTCCTCGCCGCCCGCGTCCGGGGAAGAAGGGGCCGGCCATGAGCGCCTCCAAGCGTCTCGGGTTCGACATCCCCCTCTTCCTGGTCACCCTCGTCCTGGTGACCATCGGCGTCGTCATCGTTTTCAGCTCCTCGGGTTTTTTGGCCGGGGAGAAGTACCGCCAGCCGTTCTACTACATGGCCCAGCAGGTCCTGGGGGCCGCGGCCGGGTTCGCCCTGATCGTCTTCCTCCTGTCGGTCAAAAAATCCTTTTTCCTCAATCCCTATTTCATCTACGGCCTGCTGGCCTTGACCGTCTTCCTGCTGATGCTCTGCCTGACCATGCCGGCGGTGGCCCGGACCAACCGCTGGATCTTTCTCTTCGGCATCCGCTTCCAGCCTTCCGAACTGGCCAAGGTCAGCCTCATCCTGTTCCTGGCCACATGGGTCGAGAGCCGCAAGGACCGGTTGAACGAGGTCAAGACCCTGGCCGTTCCCCTGGGGGTCCTCGTCCTGACCGTGCTTCTCGTCCTCATGGAACCCGATTTCGGCACGGCCGTCCTGCTGTTCGTCCTGGCCGCGATGATGCTCTTCATCGGGGGCGTCAAGCTTCGCTGGTTCGTCGCGGCGGGAGGGCTGTTCTTCGCCCTCTTCGCCTTCTACCTTGTCCAGGGCGACTACCGGATGGACCGCATCCACGGATTTCTGTCCCCGGACAAGGACCCCCTCGGCAAATCCTACCAGGTGACCCAGTCGAAACTGGCCGTAGGCTCGGGCGGGCTCCTCGGGGTCGGCCTCGGGCAGAGCACCCAGAAGCTCTATTTCCTGCCGTCGGCCCACACGGATTTCATCTACGCGATCTGGGGCGAGGAGACCGGCCTGGTCGGCACCCTCGCCGTCCTGGCCCTCTATCTCCTCCTCCTGTGGAGGGGCCTGAAGATCGCCCTGGCGGCCCCCGACCCGGCGTCCCGGATGGTCGCCGCCGGCGTCACCCTCGCCGTCGTCGCCCAGGCCCTGATGAACATGACGGTCGTCCTCGGGCTAGGTCCGGCCAAAGGCCTGCCTCTTCCGCTCGTCTCCTACGGCCGGTCGTCCCTGGTCTGCACGCTGGCGGCCATCGGCATCCTCCTTCATATCAGCCGTAAAAGAGGGCTGGGCGAAACCAAGGTGCGCATATGAAAGGGCGCGACGTGATCATCGGCGGCGGCGGGACGGGCGGCCACCTCTACCCCGCCCTGGTCGTGGGCCGCAAGCTCCTCGAGCGCGATCCCGCGTTGCGCCTGACCTACGCCGGCACCCACCGCGACGTCGAGAAGCGGATCATGGAGGAGCACCGGGTCCGGTTCGTTCCGATGCGGATCGAAGGCCTCAAGGGCCGGGGCCTCAAGACCCTGCGGGGACTGTTCCTGCTGCCATTGGCCTTCGTCCAGTCGCTGGCTCTGCTGGTCCGGACGAAGCCGGGCCTGGTCATCGGCGTCGGCGGCTACAGCTCCGGCCCGCTGGTCCTGCTGGCCTCCTGGCTCGGGATCCCGACGCTCATCCTGGAACAGAACGCCCGGCCGGGATTCACCAACCGCCTGCTCGTCCGCTGGGCCCGCAAGGCCGTCGTCTCATTCCCCTCGACCCTGCCCTTTTTCAAAGGAAAAGGGGTCCTGCTCGGGAACCCGGTCCGGGAGGATTTCTACACCCTGCCGCCCAAGCCGCGGGCGGCCGCGCTGTCCGTGCTCGTCTTCGGCGGCAGCCAGGGCTCCCATTTTCTCAACGAGAGGATCGCGGCCGCCCTGCCTCTTCTGGCGCCGCACAAGGACCGTCTGCGGATCGCTCACCAGACCGGGCCGCGGGAGCTCGAAGCTGTCGCCGCCGCCTACCGGGCGAACGGCTTCGGGTCGAGCGATGTCGCCGCCTATTTCCCCGGCATGGCCGCCCGTTTCGGCCGGGCCGACCTCGTCGTCTGCCGGGCCGGGGCGACGACCCTGGCCGAGCTCATCGCCGCCCGCAAGGCGGCCGTCCTGGTGCCGTTCGCCGGGGCCTCGGAGGACCACCAGACGGCCAACGCCCGCGAGCTCGAGTCGGCCGGCGCGGCCGAGGTCATCCCGGAGGACCGGGCCACGGCGGGCGCCCTGGCCTCACGCATCCTCCATTTCCTCGACCGGCCCGACGAGATCGAGGCCATGGAGCGCAAGCTGGCCGGCCTGCGGCCCGACGACCCCGCCGGCCGGATCGCCGGCCTCTGCCTGGCGCTGATGGCCGCCGGCCTCAAGGAGAAACGCGCGTGACGAAGAAAGGCTACCGCAAGCTCAACCAGATCCACATGGTCGGCATCGGCGGGACAGGCATGAACGGCATCGCCGAGGTCCTCCTCAACCTCGGCTACAAGGTTTCAGGCTCGGATATCCAGGACAACGACGCCACCCTGCGGCTGGCCGGGCTCGGGGCAGTCGTCTCCATCGGCCACCGGGCGGAGAACGTCAAGGCCGCCGACGTCGTCGTCATCTCCTCGGCCGTGCGCGAGGACAACGTCGAGGTCCGCCAGGCCCGGGCCGACCTCATCCCGGTCATCCCCCGGGCCGAGATGCTGGCCGAGCTGATGCGCATGAAATACGGCATCGCCGTGGCCGGATCGCACGGCAAGACCACGGCCACCTCCATGACGGCGGTCCTTCTCGAGGCCGGGGGTTTCGACCCGACGATCATCGTCGGCGGCCGCCTGAACACCATCGGGGCCAACGCCAAGCTCGGCGCCGGCGACTTCATCGTCGCCGAGGCCGACGAGAGCGACCGCTCGTTCCTCTACCTCTCCCCTTTCATCGCCGTCCTGACCAACATCGACGAGGAACACCTCGACCAGTACCACAGCCTCGACGATATCAAGAAGACATTCGTCAACTTCGCCAACAAGGTCCCCTTCTACTGCCCGGTCATCCTTTGCCTCGACGATCCCAACCTCCAGAGCATCATCCCCGACCTCGAACGCAAGGTCATCACCTACGGCTTCTCGGCCCAGTCGGACATCACCGCCCGCGATCCCTCGTTCGACGGCTTCCGGAGCCGCTCGGACCTGTTCGTCAAGGGCCGCCGCATCGGGGCCCTGAAGCTCCAGGTCCCGGGGATGCACAACATCCTCAACGCCATGGCCGCCGCGGCCGTGGGCCTCGATCTCGACATCCCGCCCAAGACCATCCTGGAAGCCCTCGAGAGCTACACCGGGACGGGCCGGCGTTTCGAGCTGCGCAAGACCGCCGGCGGGGTCATGGTCGTCGAGGACTACGCCCATCACCCGACCGAGATCAGAGCGACGCTCGAAGCCGCCAAGAAGGGCTGGACGCGCCGGGTGGTGGCCGTCTTCCAGCCCCACCGCTACACGAGGCTGTCCCATCTGATGACCCTTTTCGCCACCTCGTTCAACCAGGCCGACGTCCTCGTCCTGACCGAGGTCTATCCGGCCGGCGAGCCGCCCATCCCGGGCGTCGACGGCCGGGCCCTGTTCGAAGAGGTCCGCAAGTTCGGCCACAAGCGGGTCTTCTACGAGGCCGACATGAGGAAGGTCCCGGCCCTCCTCACGACGATCCTGGCCCCGGACGACCTTCTGCTCGTGCTCGGGGCGGGACCCATCAACCGGATCATTCCGGACATCATCGCCTCCCTGGAGGCCGGGAGCTGACATGGCGACCTACGTCGACCGGCTGCAGCGGGGCAAGAGGGGGCCCCTGCTCGCCCGGCCCCGGGCCTTCCAGCGGGGCGAGAGGGACGCCCCTCTCCAGAAGAACAGGCCTCGCCGGGTGCTCCGTCCCCGGCATGTCGTCTCGCTGCTCCTCCTCCT
>VGJC01000056.1 GCA_016867635.1 Candidatus Aminicenantota bacterium
TTCCATAAAATAGGTCTGAAAGCCATGTCGGAAGCCATCCGCATCGAGAGCCTGAAGAAGACGTTCCGGCTCGGGTTCATCCCCAAGCCCCGGGAGATCCTCAAGGGCATCTCGCTCGCGGTCCGCGAAGGCGAGATCTTCGGCTACCTGGGCCCGAACGGCGCCGGGAAGACGACGACCATCAAATGCCTCCTCGGGCTGATCTACCCGGACGCCGGGACGATCGACATCTTCGGCCAGCCCCACGCCTCCCCGCGGGCCCGTCAGACGCTCGGCTTCCTCCCGGAGAACCCCTACTTCTACGATTACCTCACGGCCTCGGAATTCCTGGCCTTCTACGCCGACCTTTTCGGCCTGGACCGCCGCGAGAAGGAGGCCCGCATCGGGCGGCTCCTGGCCCTCGTCGGCCTCGAGAGGGCCCGCGACCTGCAGCTGCGCAAGTTCTCGCGGGGCATGCTCCAGCGGGTCGGGCTGGCCCAGGCCCTGATCAACGACCCCAAGCTCGTCATCCTCGACGAACCCCTCGGCGGCATGGACCCCCTCGGGCGCAAGGAGATCCGGGACATCATCGTCCGCTTCAAGCAGGAGGGCAAGACCGTCTTCTTCACCTCGCACATCCTCCAGGACATCGAGATGATCTGCGACCATGTGGCCATCATCGTCGGCGGGCGGATCGTCAAGCAGGGCGCGCTCCAGGACCTGGTCTCGGAGAAGGTCCTGTTCACCGAGGTCGTCCTTTCCGGCCTGCCGGCCGAGGCTTGCCGCGGGCTGGGAGAGAGCGTCTCGGCCAAGGGCGACCGGCTGCTCCTCAGGGTCTTCGAGGAGAACAAGGTGGAAGAGGTCCTGGCCCTGGTCCACGACCGCAAGGGGCGGGTCCTGTCGCTCAGCCCGCGGACCGAGACGCTCGAGGACATCTTCGTCGAAACGGTGACGGGACAATGAAGATCAGGGCCATCGCCGGCATCACCTTCAAGGAGGCCAAGCGCGACCGCGTCCTCTACCTCCTGTTCTTTTTCGCCGCGGCGGGCATCGCCGCCTCGAGGGTCCTGGCCCTGCTGACCGTCGGCGACCGGGTCAAGATCATCAAGGACGTGGGGCTGGCCTCGATCTCCGTCTTCGGCGTCCTCATGGCCGTCCTCATCGGGACCGGCTTGGTCTACAAGGAGATCGACAAAAAGACCATCTTCACCCTTCTCTCCAAGCCCCTCCACCGGGCCCAGTTCATCCTCGGCAAGTTCCTGGGCCTGGTCCTGACCCTGTTCGTCATGACCGCCTGCATGACCGCGATCTTCCTGGCCCTGCTCTTCCTTCACACCCAGCGGTTCGAGGGGGCGATGCTCGTGGCCGTCGCCTACATCTTCCTCGAGCTCGTCCTCATCACCGCGGTGGCCATCCTGTTCTCGTCCTTTTCGACGCCCATCCTGAGCTCCCTCTTCTCCCTGGCCTTCTACCTCATCGGCCACTTGTCCTGGGGCCTGGAGCTCATCATCCGGAAGATGGCGCCGGGGGCCGGCAGGACCCTGGTCCGGGCCCTCTACGTTTTCCTGCCGGACCTCGAGAACTTCAATTTCAAGACGGAAGTCGTCCACGGCCTGCCCATCCCCCCGGCCATCTTTCTGTCCTCGTTCCTTTACGGGGCCTTCTACACGGCCTTCATTCTGGGCCTGGCCGTTCTCATCTTCAGGAGGCGGGATTTCATCTGAGCGCGCCGACAGGCGCCTCGAGGGGCCATGAGCAAGACATCGTCCTCGGCCAAGGGTTCGGCGGCCTTCCTGCTGGCGGTCTTCCTCGTCGCCAGCGCCGCCGCGTTCGCGGCCCTCAAGGTCCACACCGACCGGATCCTCCGGCAGAAGGTCCCGGGGTCGTCCGTCATCTATCTTCCGTCGGGGAAATTCCTGAAATACGCGACCTTCGGCTACTCGGCCCTGGCCGCCGACATGGTCTACCTGTGGGCCATCCAGTATTACAGCACGCCGACGATCGACGACCGGTTCGACTACCTCGACCACGTCTTCTCCATCATCTCGGACCTCGACCCTCGCTATTCGGACCCCTACGAGGTCGGCGCGATGATCGCCGTCCAGGAGGCCCGGGACCCGCAGGCCGCCTTCCGCATCCTCGACCGGGGCCACGAGAGAAACCCCGACATGTGGGTCTTCAGCTTCGACGCCGGCCACATCGCCATGATGAACCTCCGGGACTTCGAGCTGGCCGAGAAGTACTTCAGGATCTGCATGGAGATCCCCGGCTCGCCCGAGTTCGTCCCCCGGCTCCACGCCAACGCCATCTTCCGGAAAGGCGACCTGCAGACCTCCTGGGAGACCTGGCTCGAGATCTACCGCGCCGCTCCCGACGATCGGACCCGCAAGATCGCCTCGAACCACCTCTACAACGTCAAGTCGACCATCGACCTCGGCGAGATCCGGAAGGCCTTGGCGGCTTTCCGGGAGCGCTTCGGCCGGTGGCCCGAGGGCCTCGAGGCCCTCGTCCGGACCGGCCTCGTCACCCAGGTCCCCCGGGACCTCGACGGCGAGGACTACGTCTATGACCCGGAGACGGGGGACGTGAGAACAAGGATCAGCCCATGGAGACGATGACCCTCTTCCTGATCGTCCTGGCCGGCCTCGTCTGGGGGAGCTTCCTCAACGTCGTCATCTACCGTCTGCCGCGGGACCTGAGCCTCGCCCGCCCGCCTTCCTCCTGCCCGGGATGCGGTTCGCGGGTCAGGCCGGCCGACAACATCCCCATCCTTTCTTATATCCTGCTCGGCGGGAAATGCCGCAACTGCGGCCGCGGGATCTCGCCCGTCTATCCGCTGGTCGAAGGCCTGACGGCCCTCGGCTTCGTCCTCGTCTACGCCGCCTCCGGGCGCGCCGTGGGGCTGGAGTTCGTCGCCGGGTGTGTCTTCACGAGCGCCCTCATCGCCTTGGGCTTCATCGACTATTTCCACCAGATCCTGCCCGACGCCATCACCTTGCCGGGACTTGTCCTGGCCCTCGTCTACGCATTCTTCAGGGACGACCTGACGTTCCGGGGCGCTCTGCTCGGGGCCGTCACGGGAGCGGGCTTCCTGCTCCTCGTCTACGGGGCCTACCGGCTGATCCGCAAGAAAGAGGGCCTCGGCATGGGCGACGTGACCATGCTCCTCATGGTCGGGGCCTATCTCGGCCTGGCGAGGACCCTGCTGACGCTCATCCTGGGATCGTTCTTCGGGGCCGTCGTCGGGGTCTTCATGATCGCCCGCCGGGGAAAGGACTTCCAGTTCGCCCTCCCCTTCGGGACCTTCCTCGCCGCCGCGGCCTTCATCTCGCTGCTCTGGGGCGAGCGCATCGTCCGCTGGTACCTCGGCCTCTACGGCCGCTGACGCGGGCCATTTTCCGATCCATCTCTCATTGAGGGGAACGCCCGTCGTGAGGCGGCGAAGGATGTCCCCCTGAAGACCCCCATAGCGGAGGGGGTCCCATCGCCCCGCGATGGGGGAACCGTCGGGACAGGTTCCCGGGGGCTTGGGGGGCTAAGGGGGATATCCTTCGCGAAGCCGAACGATGGGCTTTCTTGGGAGCGAGACAAGAACCTATTTTTTTTCGATGACGAACACCGTCTTGGTCTTCGGGGTCACCTTGAACTTCCCGGCGACCGGCAGGCCCGGCACCCAGACGATCTCTCCCCCGGAACAGAAGACGGGGAGCCGGTCGCGCTCTTCGCGCGCAACGCCCTTGGCCCGGAGGATCTCCTTGAGCTTTTTCCGGCCCGGGGCGCCGAGGGGCCGGTACAGGTCCCCCGGCCGGCGGTTGCGGACGACAAGAGGGAAGGCGAGTTTCGAAGCGTCGAGAACGGCCGTCTCGAGATCGCTCTTCCTCGAGGCCGCCCTCTCCGCAGGCTTTCTCCGGGACCCTTCGAACTCCATGCCCGCGACGGCCACGTCCAGCCGCTCTTGGCCGTTCCACGACAGGCGGAAGGGCCGGGGCGCGGCGCGTTTGCCCTTGACCTTTATCCAGCCTTTCTCCCGGACCAGGGTCGGGCCGCCGGGCAGGGCCCTTTCCTTGCCGTCTTTCAAGCCGAGGACGGAGGCCACGTCCTCGTAGGAGATCGAGCGCAGGTCGCCCCGGACCTCCCGGAGGAACTCCCGGAGGACGCGCCGGGACAGGGCTGGAAGGTCCGCGGGCAGGCCTCTCGCGTCCAGGCAAACCTCCCTGTTCTCGCGCAAGAGGAAGGTCTGGCCGAGCTCCCGGACGAATTCGGTCAAAAGCTCGTCCTCCTCCCGGGCCAGGGAGGCCGTGCGGGCCAGGTGCTCGACGATGCGGGGTTCGTAACTTCTCTCGAGGTCGGGGAGCAGGCCGAGCCGGATCCGGTTCCTCAGATTGCGGCGGTCGAGGTTCGTCGCGTCCGTCCGGAAGGCCTGGCCTTGCTCCTCGAGAAAGGCCAGGATCCGGGCCCTGGTCAACCCGAGCAGCGGCCGGACGATGAGGCAGGGCCCCGCGGCCTGGATCGGCGGGATGCCGGCCAGCCCGGCGAGCCCCGTCCCGCGCATCAGACGCATGAGGAACGTCTCCGCCTGATCGTTCATCGTGTGCCCGGTGGCGATCTTGGTCGCCCTTATCCGGTCGGCCTCCGCTTGAAGGAACCGGTAGCGGAGAACGCGGCCGGCCTCTTCCAGGTTCATCCTGTTTTCCGCCGCGTGGGCCCGGACATCGGCCGACCCGGCGACGAAGGGAAGCCTTCGTTCCCGGGCCAGCTCGCGGACGAACTCCTCATCGACGCCGGACTCGGCCCGAAGCCGGTGGTCGAAATGAGCGACAACGACGTCGACCGGCGTCTCTTGGCGTAGCATGAAAAGGAGGCAGACCAAGGCCACGGAATCCGGCCCGCCCGAACAGGCCGCCAGAACACGGTCGCCGGGGACGATGGTCGGGCGCTCGAGGAGACCGGACTTGAAGGCCCGGAAGACGCCGGCCGCGGGCTTCTGGAGGGACGGAACCGGTTTCATGTCTGTCGGACCGAACGATCGGAAAATGGCGGCGGAGGGATTTGAACCCCCGACACTGCGGATATGAGCCGCATGCTCTAACCAACTGAGCTACGCCGCCAAGGGTCCCCCGATTCTAGCGAAAACGACCCCTCAAGTCAATGAACGGAAGCGGCGCCTCGAGGCCCGGAGCGAGCAGTCGGGCGGCCCCGTCTCACTGATGGAGAGCGGGGCCGGAGGAGGCGACGGGAAAGGAGAACCGGCGGTCCCGGAAGAGCTTGAGACAGGTGTCGACCACGCGCATATCGTAGCGGATGCCCCGTCCTCTGCGGATCTCCTCCAAGGCCTTTTCGATCCCGAGAGCGGGCCGGTAAGGTCGGTGGGAGGAGAGGGCCTCGACGACATCGGCGACGGCCAGGATCCGGGCTTCGAGGAGGATGGCCTCGCCCAGGAGCCCTTCCGGGTATCCCGACCCGTCCACCCGCTCGTGGTGCTGAAGGATGATGTGGGCCACGGGCCACGGGAATTCGATGCTCTTGACGATCTCGTAGCCGATCCGGGGATGGTCCTTGATGAGCTGGAATTCCGTCTTCGTCAGCCGGGAGGGCTTGGCCAGGATCTCGGCGGGCATGGCGATCTTGCCGATGTCATGGATGATCCCGGCGACGCGCAGCCCCTCGACCTTCTCCCAGGACAGGTGCATCTCCTCGGCCATGGCCACGGCCAGGCTGGCCACGCGGCATTGATGGCCGGCCGTATAGAAATCCCTCATCTCCCCTGTCAAGGACCAGG
Organism: Candidatus Aminicenantota bacterium; assembly: GCA_016867635.1. Lineage (GTDB taxonomy): Bacteria > Acidobacteriota > Aminicenantia > Aminicenantales > Saccharicenantaceae > RBG-16-66-30. The sequence goes on from VGJC01000056.1 coordinate 5,759, forward strand.
CCTTCACCGTCCCCTCCAGGGCCCGCTCGAGCCTTTTGAGCGAGTTCTGCAGCTGGTCTTCCGCCCGCCTCCGCTCGCGGACCGAGCCGTGGAGGTCTTCGTTGACCCGGGAGAGCTTCTCGGTCCTCTTCTCGACCCGTTCGTCCAGCTCGTTCCTCACCAGGCGGAGCTCCTGTTCGATCCGGTGGCGCTCGAGGATCTCTCTTTCGAGCTCCCGCGAGCGGGCGTCCACCCGCTCCTCGAGGGACCGGTTGACGCCCTCGAAGTCCCGATGGGACCTCTCCAGCCCGTCCATCATGGCGTTGAAGGACCTGGCCAGCAGGCCGGCCTCGTCACGGGAATAGATCCGCGCGCGCTGGCTCAGGTCCCCGGCGGCGATGCGCTCCGTCGTCCGGGTCAGCTGAGTGAGGGGCCGGGTGAAGATCCCGCTGGCGAGAAAGACGAACGCGGAGCTGAGGGCCAGGGCCAAGAGACCGATGGCCACGGCCCGTCCCCGCTCCCGGCCGAGGGCCTCCAGTTTTTCCGGGAAGGAGAACCCCACAAGAAGGCGGCCGATGGAGTCGCCTCCGGCGGTCAGCGGAACGGCCAAGCCGAGAAGACCCTTGGACTCCTTGAGGGACAGAGGGGGGGCGTTCTCCCGGTACACGCGGCCGGCGGCCTCCTCGGGATTGACGGAGGCCAGGATGCGCCCCGAGGCGTCCTCGAAAATGGCGTAATTCAATCCTGGCACGGGTTCGCAAACGGCGGCCAATAAGGGGCCCGGGTCGCCGGCCGGGTTCCGTTCGAGTCCCCGAGCCAGGTGGCTGGAGATGGTCTGGGCCGCCGCTGTCGCGTCCGCGGTGATGTCCCGGAGGGACCGCTCTTCGAAGCGCCGGAAAAACAGGGCGGCGAAGAGAACGATGAAGCCCGACATGACGGCGGTGAAGACGAGAAAGATCTTCGTCCTGGCCCTTCGGGGCCAGAGCTTTTCGGCCAAACGCAGGGGCCGGCCTTGACCTTTCGTCAGGCTGATCTCCACCGGGGAGTTAACGCTTTCCATCGTGTTGCGATTCATCGAACGAGCCGGGGGTCCGGAGCTTTCGACCCCAGATTACAGGAAGCCGGGGGGCAGGCAATCCCCTTTAGGGGTGATTTCCCGGGGTGACCCTTCACCCCTGGAGGGGGGGCGGGGTATGAGGCGCTCCGGGCAGGGGGGCGGTCACCATCTCCGGGCCTTCGCGGGCTCCATCCGGCGCAGGTCCAATCCCCGCTCCCGGGCCGCGATCCGGTAATGGCAGATCTCCCGCAGCGAGGACGGGTGGTGAAGGACCTCGGAGAGGGACTGGGTCCCGACCGCCCAGACCCCCCCTCCCCTGACCACGGCCATCTTGTAGTCGTGGAGAAAGCCGACGAGCTCGGCCGGGGTGAAGTCCGGAGGCAGAACGGGCACGGCGAGGTAGAGGAAGGACCCTTCCGCGTCCACCGGGATGATCCGGTCGCAGGGCCCGGTCTCGCCGGGATACGAAAAATGGGCGGACGCCTCCGCCTCGGGGATGTGGCAGTGCATGACGGTCTGGAAATCGCTCGCCGCGTAGATCGCCTTGTGGACCTTGACCTCCGGTCCGTCGGCGGCATCGGGGGCCAACGGAACCTTGAGGAGAGGGCCGCGGAGGTCGGCCGGCATGGAGGCCTTGGGCGCGTAGAGCATGGAATCCACGCCGCGGACCGACATCGAACCGGTATGGAAAGGCGACAGGCGGGACTCGAAGATCCGGTGCCCGGCCTTCAGGAACTCCCTGAGGATCTCCTCCTCCTCGGGAAAGTCGCAGCGTTCGTCGCCGTCGATCTCGTAGGCGGGCGGCGGCGGGGCGAAGCGGCCGGCGGGGCCGTTGCGGATCTTCTCTCTCAGGGACTCGACGTCGACGCCGAGCCTGTCCATCGAGCGGACGACGGCCCCCGCGTTGTTGGCGACGCAGAGAAGGAAGAAAGCCTCTTGGAGCGTCCGGCCCTTGGCCACCGCGCCGTGCCCGTAGATGACGGTCAACGGACGGGCGGCCAGCCGGTCGGGCACGGTTCGGGTCATTTCCGCGGAGCCGCTCGGGACCGCGAACCAGTCGACGGGGACGGCTCTTCCCAAGTGGTGGTAACCCAGGGTGTCGACGGGAGCGAAATCGGGGGGGCGGGACGGCTTGGGAGCGTCGTTCATGGTGACCGCCGTCAGCTCCTTGACGTGAGCGTGCATCGACGCGCCGACGCCCGGGAGGGCCAGGATACGGGCGTGGATATCGGTCTCGGAGGACGCCTTGTAGTAGCCGAAATCGGTCCCCTCGGCCGACAGAAAACAGATCTGGCTCGGCTCCAGGTCCCCCTTCTGTGAGCCCGTGGCCGTGATGACGATGCGCTCCTGGCCCCGCTCATCCTTCCAGCGCACGGCCATGTTCCCGCTGTGGCTGTCCTGGATGTCGTAGGCCAGAGAGGCCCGGCCCACGGCCCGCAGAAGCCGCAGGAGCTCGTCGCTCGCCTTCCAGCCCCGTCCGCTCATCCTCGCCTCGTCTCGATCCGGAGCGCGCGGAGAAGCTCCCCGGTCGGCCGCCCGTCCGCGTCCCAGCCCCGAACGCGATAGTAGTCCCGCCGCATCCTTTCCTGGTCCTCGCGCGACACCCGTCTCTCCTTTCCCTCGACGGTGATGGGCGCCTCGGCGAACCTCGCCGGCAGGGCGTCGTCGGCCGGGCCCGCGCCGGCCTCGACGTTGAACTGCCGCTCGAGCGTCGCCACCCGGTTCTCGATCTCCTCGAGCCGGGCCACCGAGAGGTCCCGGCCGGTCATTCCGCCGGCCATCCGGGCCCAGGGCTCCGCGGAGAACGCGTAGCCCGTGAAGCGGCAGACGCCGAGGCTGTCCTGGAGGATGCCGGCGTTCTGCATGTTGCGGATGGCGATGGGCGACTGGAGGAGGCTGAAGCGGGGGATCTCTTTGGCCCCCCCGAAGAAGGCCAGGGAGACCGCGTACCCCCCCCGGAGATGGCAGGCCCCGGACGGCGACGTCATGTAGCCCAGCGCCTGGGTCAACGAAGCCCGGGGGTCGTAGGCCGGGATCTCGAGCCTTTTGACGGTCATGGACAGCTCCGGGCGCCCGAAGCGGCCCGCCAGCCGGAACGATCCCTCGGCCAGCTCCGCTCCGAACCCCTCCCGGCGGGCGGTCATCGCCACGAGCCCTTCCAGGGCCTCGGCGTTCCCGAACGAAAGCCCGAGGCCGCCCGTATCGGCGGCCGTCAGAGCCCCGGTTTCGAAGAGCTCCATGGCACAGGCCAGCGTGCCCCCGAAGCTGATGGTGTCCAGGCCCATCTCGTTGCAGCGGTAGTTGGCCCGGGTGACGGCCTCCATGTCGTAAACGTCGCAGACCGGGCCCAGCAGGACCATGGTCTCGTATTCCGGCCCTTCCCCCCGCTCGTCCCGGCCGTCGCGGCCGGCGACGCGCGTGTGCCGCTGACAGCCGATGGGGCAGAGAGCGCAGGACCCGGCCTTCTCCAGAAAGGCCCTGGCCAATCTCTCGCCCGAGATCCGCTCGACGTCCTCGTCGCGGTGGAGGCAGTCCTGGAAGTTCCTGTGGGGCAGCATGCTGATGAGGTTGATGAGCTCGACCAGGCCGGCCGTGCCGAGCTCGCGCAGCAGGCGCTTGGTGACCGGCGCCTGCTTCAGGAGATAGACGGCCTGATCGAGGCCGGACTTGTACTTTTCCGGGTCGCTCGGCGCGACCTTCTCCCTGCCGCGGACCCGGACCGCCTTGAGCTTCTTGGCGCCCCAGACGGCCCCGGGGCCGCAACGCCCGTAGACGCGGTTGCGGTCGTTGGCCACGGCCGCGAACCGGACCAGGCTCTCGCCGGCCGGGCCGATGCAGAGGACCCGCGCGGGTTTTCCCGGCCCGGCATCCTCGGCCAGCTGGTCATGGGTCTCGTGGGTCGTCAGGCCCCAATAGCGGTCGGCCGGCAGGATCTCGACCTTCTCCGGCGAGATGTCGATCATGACCGGAGAGGAGGCCGCCCCTTTGACGACCAGGACGTCGTGCCCCGTGGCTTTGAAACCGGCGCCCCAGTGGCCGCCGGAATTCGACGTTCCCAGGACCCCGGTGAGCGGGGACTTGAAGACCATGTGGCCGCGCCCGGCCGTGGGCGCGTTCGATCCGACCAGAGGGGACATCGCGATGACCACGGCGTTCCCGGGCCCGAGAGGGTCGCAGGCCGGGTCGATCGTGTCGTAGAGGATGCGCGTCGCCAGCCCCCGGCCGCCGAGGTAGTCCATGGCCTGCGCTGGGTCGAGAGGGACGACGCGGACGGCGCCCGAGGTGAGGTCGGCTTCGAGGACCCGGCCGTGGTAGCCGGATATCGGGAACGGGGACGTGGTCACGCGGCGGCCTTTCACCGGACAAGGTCCGGCCCCTAAAATACCAGAACGCCCGTCCTCCCGCAAGAAGCGCGCCCCGAGGCCCAAGCGTCGAACGAGCATGACGGCGGGCGAGGCGGCCGCCGAGTCCGTCCCGCTGGGAGGCGTGAAAAATCACCGCGCGGACGGAGGCGATGTCCCGAGGCCTATCCTCCGCCGAGCATGGGGAAGACGGCCAGGACGTCGCCCTCGGCGAGCGGCGTTCCCAATCCGGCCAGCGAGTTGATATGGGTGCCGTTGATCATGACGATGAGATGAGGCTTGAGGCCGTTCCCGTCGAAGAGGCCCGCCCGGCGGGCGGGCGTGTCGCAGAGAAGGCCGAGGAGGTCCCCGGCATTCCGGCCGTCGGGGATCTCGATCTCGCGGGCCCGCCCTCCGAACAGGTCCCGGAATGAGGCGAAGAACTTAGCTTGGACCTTCATCGTGCCTGGCCGTCCCGAAGATGCTGCCGTCCATGAGCTTGCGGACGTTGGGGTCGCGGACATCGAAGATGAGCGGAACGGACGGCCCGAGCGAGGCCACGAACCGCTCCAGGATCTCTTCCCGGACGACGAGGATGGACCTCTGTTCGGGGCGGAATATGACCTCCCGCAGGGCCGGCCAAAGGCCCCTCCCCTCGAGCTCCAGAGGGCCCACCTCGTCGACGACCAACAGCTCGCCCGGCGCGGCCTTGCGGATGATGGCCCGGGCCAGGTCGAGGGTCCGGCCGACGAAAAAGAAAGGGCCCGTCCTTTCCGCGTCCGGCTCCCCCGTCCGGCGCAGGAAGGGCAGGCGGCGCCCTTCTTGGAGGTCCAGGAGGTCGTACTCGGTCTGCCCCCGGCCGTCGAGGACGGCGACGCTGAGGAAGCCGCCAAAGGCCAAGCCGCGCGAGGCCCAGCCGGGCAGGGAGTTTTCCAGAAGGGTCGTCTTGCCCCCGTGCACGGGCCCCGAGAGTATGAAGATCATCGGCTCACACCGGGCCTAGCGGATGAGGACGGTCGAAGCTCCTGTCTCCAGGACGACCGGCTGGCCGTTCGGGCCGGCGGCCTGGTAGCTCGTGATCGACACCGCCGTTTCGCCCGGATTGACCGCCGTGAACACCAGCACGGCCAGAATGCCGCGCCCTCTGAAGCCTCTCGCGCCCGACGGGTTGGAGACCCCTATGGTGGCGCCCCCGCTGCTGATGCTCTTCAAGAACGGCGTTCTCCCGCCCATCTGCTTGATGACGCCGCCCTCGACCACGTCCTTGAGCTGCAGGACCCCGGGGTCGAAGGTCAGCCCGAGGGACATGCTGCCGATCTCCCGTTGGCTCGCGAGCTCTACGTTGACGCGGAACTCCCGGTCGCGGGGGGCCTCGAAGCTGGCCGGCGACAGGAAAACGGCGTTGCCGTCCGCGGAGCGCTCCGGTTCGAGGCGGACGTCCTCGGGGCGCTCGGGCTCGCCGAACGCCTCCGCGCCCGCTCCGCGCTGCCCCGCTCCGGTCACCCCGGCCAGACTGTCGGGGTCCACCCAGAGGGCCTTGGTGTCCTCATCGGACAGCGCCATGTTCCTGATGATGTGGGGCGTGATGGTCAGGACGACGTCGTATTGCTCGATCGTCGTCTGGGTGCTCGAGAACAGGCTGCCGAAGATGGGGATGTCCTTGAGCCCGACGATGCCCTTGAGGGATTTCCGCTCCTCGTCGCGCAGGAGCCCGGCCAGGAGGTTGGTCTCCCCGTCCTTGAGGCGGACGACGTTCTTGACCTCGCGGGTGGCGATGATGGGGATGCCGGCGATGCCCTCGCCCGAGATCGAGGAGATCTGGATCTCGATCTCCATGGTCACTTCCCTCTCGAGGTGGATGCGCGGCGTCAGTTTGATGGAGATGCCGACGTCGGTCGGCTGGTAGCTCACCAGGGGCTGGGAATTCTGGCCGCCGGCGGCTACGGGATAGAAGGACGTCTGCGGGATGGGGACCTTCTGGCCGACGACGTACTCGATCTTCTCTCCGGCGACCCCGCGGATGCGCGGTTGGGCGATGATCTTGGTGTCCGAATCCCCGCCGATGAACTTAAGGTAGGCCGAGGGGATGGTGATCTGGTAGTTGGCCAGCTCCCCGAAGTCCAGGCCCTCGAAACGGAACCAGCCGCTGTCCGTGCCTCCTTGGGGCGGGTTGAGCCTCAACCCGAGCGTCCCCTGGCTGAGGTCGACGCCGAGCTCCTGGAGCCGGAGCCGGGAGACCTCCATGATCTCGATGTCGACGAGGACCTCGCCCTTGGCCTTGTCCCACATCCGGAGGAGCTTCTCGGCCAAAACCACGGCTTGGGGCGTGTCGCGGATGGTCACCGAGTTGAGATTCTTGTCGACCTGGATGGAGGGGACCTTGTACATCGTTTTGACCATCTGGACCAGGGCCTGCTGGACGTCCTGGGCGTTGATGTTGGACAGGTAGAAGGTCCTGATGGCGTTGAGCTCGTACTGCATCCTTTTTTGGACGTTGTCCGGGACGATGATGACCGTCCGTTCGTCGATGACCCGGAAGAAGTTCTTGCTCGCGACGCACAGGAAGCTCAAGGCCGACTGGAGGTCCTTGCCGGTCAGGTCGATGGCCAGGGCCGTGTCGCGGAAGGTCTCGTCGTAGATGAAATTCACGCTCGCCACGCGCCCCAAAGTCTGGAAAATGGACCTCAGCGAGACCTCGGTCCGAAAGCTCAGGTTCAGCGGCTCCCCGGTGCTCCTCAACGTGACCGGCCCCTCGAGCCTTTCCTGGGCCGCTTTATCCGGCTTGGGGGCCGGCGCGAGGAATGCTCTCAGCTCCTCGATCAGAGGCCGGTTGGACGGGTCGAAAGCCAGGGCTTTCTTGTAGGCGGTCTCGGCGTTGGCTTTATCTCCCTGGGCGGCCAGATTTCGTGCCAGCTGAAGGT
>VGJC01000057.1 GCA_016867635.1 Candidatus Aminicenantota bacterium
TGCCCGGCCCACGCCTATCTGGAGACCGGAGAGCTTGACGCGCCCGTTGACGATTTTTGTCACATGGCCTGGGCTAGGGCGGAATCCCTTAAAAAGGGTTGACAGGGGGGGGCGATGCGATTATCATTACTAGCGAGGAAGCGCGGAGGATAGAATCCCATGAAAAAACCCTGGCCGACGCCTGAGCTGGTGGTCCTGTTCAAGGGGCGTCCCGAGGAAACTCTCCTGTGCCACTGCAAGTACAGGAACACGCCGCCGGTGGCGCCCTACAACCACAAGGACTCCTGCTATCAAAACCCGACGTGTTGCTCGGCCTGCAGCAGCACCACGTACGCCAGCTGATCCCGTGTCGCCGGCCGGCGGCTTTCCCGGACCTTAGCTGAAGCGGACCGGACTGGCTTTCAGGATCGCGCCCTCGGCGGCCGCCCGCACGAACTGATTGGGGTCCTTTTTCAAGCCGACCAGGAGCCCCAGGGCTTCCCGGCCCCCGATCTCTCCCAGCGCTTCGGCGGCCGAACGCCGGACGTCGGCGTTCGGGTCCCGGATGACGCGCCGCAACTCGGGCAGGGCCTCCCGGATCCGCTTTTGACCGATGATCTTCAAGGCGGCGCTCTTCGCGTACCAGGGCGGCCGGTCGAGGCGCTCCAGAGCCTGCTTCACGCACAGGGGGTCGCGTTCGAGGAGCTCCTTGAGGACGGCGTCGCGGACGCCCTCGCAGGTGTCCCCGAGCGCTTCCCACAAGAGCTCTTCCGACCAGGGGGCCCGGACCTTGGCGCAGGCCGCGAGAATGGCCAGCCGCTTGGTCCTATCGGGGGTCCGGCCGAGCTTGGCGATGAAGCTCCGGCAGGTCGGGGAATGTCTATCGTCGCGGTTCTCCACGCGGCGCCTTCACACCAGGTCGAGGATGTGGCCCATCTTTTCTTTCTTGGTCTTGAGGTATCGGCGGTTGCAGGCAGTGGGCGGGACCTCGAGAGGGACCCGCTCGACGATCTCCAGCCCGTAGCCCGTGAGCCCGACGAACTTGCGGGGGTTGTTGGTGATCAGCCGGATCCGGCGGACGTCCAGGGCCACCAGGATCTGGGCCCCGATGCCGTAGTCCCGCTGGTCGGGCTTGAAGCCCAGCCGGCTGTTGGCTTCGACGGTGTCGGCCCCCTCATCCTGGATGGCGTAGGCCTTGATCTTGTTGGCCAGCCCGATGCCCCGGCCCTCGTGGGTCAGGATGTAGAGAACGACGCCCCGGCCTTCCTTTTCGATCATTTCCATGGACCGGTGGAGCTGGTCCCCGCAGTCGCAGCGGTCCGAGCCGAAGGTGTCGCCGGTCAGGCACTGCGAGTGGGCCCGGACCAGGATCGGCCGGCCCGGCTCGATCTCGCCCTTGACCAGGGCGACGTGGTGCTCGCCCCGTATGCTGTCCTCGAAAACGAGGAGCCGGAAATGTCCGAACCGGGTGGGCAGGTCGGTCTCGTCGAGCTTGCGGACCAGGGTCTCGTGCTTCATCCGGTAGCGGATGAGGTCGGCGATGGTCAGGATGGGGAGGCCGTGGGCGCGGCTGACCTCCTCGAGCTGGGGCATCCGGGCCATCGAGCCGTCCTCGTTCATGATCTCGCAGATGACCCCGGCCGGGCGGAGACCGGCCATCCGGGCCAGGTCCACGGCGGCTTCTGTCTGGCCGGCCCTGGCGAGCACGCCGCCCTCCCGCGCCTGAAGGGGGAAAACGTGGCCGGGGCGGGCCAGATGCTCGGGCCGGGTCGCGGGATCGACCGCGGCCATGATGGTCCGGGCCCGGTCGTGGGCGGAGATGCCCGTCGAGACGCCGTCCTTGGCGTCGATGGAGACCGTGAAAGCCGTCTGATAGCGGGCCGTGTTCTCGTTGACCATGAGCGGGAGTTGGAGCTCCTCGAGCCGCTCCCGGGTCAGAGGCAGGCAGATCAGGCCGCGGCCGTGACGGGCCATGAAATTGATGATCTCGGGGGTGGTCTTTTCGGCGGCGACCATCAGGTCGCCTTCGTTCTCGCGGTCCTCGTCGTCGACGATGATGATCATCCGGCCGGACCGGACATCCTCGATGGCCTGTTCAACGGAAGCCGTTCTCGTTCGTTCGGTCATGGGTCTTTCGCAGGAAGCTCTTGGCGTCCGGAGAGGGCTTTCTCAGCCCGGCCGGCGTCTTTGAGAAAGCCAATTATACACGTATTTCCCGATCATGTCACATTCGATGTTGACGCGCGCGCCGGCCCGAAGCCTTCCGAGGTTCGAGCCTTCGAGGGTCAGGGGGATGAGCTCGACCTCGAACGAAGAGGGCCCGAGCGAAGCGACCGTCAGGCTGACGCCGTCGAGGGCCACGGAGCCCTTGGGGATGAAGTAGGGACGGAGCTCGGCAGGATAGGAAACGGCCGCTCTTTTGCCGGGAGGGCGGGAGGAGACCTTGACGACCCGGCCCACGGCGTCGATGTGTCCCGTGACGATGTGGCCGGCCAGAGGGGACGAGAGGGTCAGCGGGAGCTCGAGGTTGAGGCCGTCGCCCGGCTTGAGCGCTCCGAGGGTCGTCCGCTCCAGGGTCTCCCGGGAGAGGTTGAAGCGGAGCCTGTCCTTATCCGCTTCGAGGAGGCTCAAGCAAACGCCGTTGACGGCCAGGCTCCCGCCCGGATCAGGCGCCGGCCGGAGGCCCGGCGCTTCGACGACGAGCTCCTGCCGGCCGCGGCCGAAGCCCCGGAAAAGGCCTTGGTGCGTGACGATCCCCGTGAACATCAGAAATATCCCTCCAGGATGATGTCGTCCTCGATGGCCAAGGACCGGAGCCGCTCGAGCGGCAGGGCTTCACGGATCCGCTTTGCGCCCCGCCCCCCGTAGAGCCCGGGGGCGTCCCGGCCGCCGACGAGCTTGGGCGAGTAGGTCAGGACCGCCTTGTCGGCCAGCCGGCCCTCGATGAACGCGGTGAAGAGACGGCTCCCGCCCTCGACGAGAAGGGCGGCGATCTCGCGGCAGCCGAGCTCGGCCAGGACCTCCTCGAGCGGCCATTGCCTCCTCCGGCCGCCCGGGAAGAGGACCTCCACGCCCCGGCGCTCGAGGGCCCTGGCCTTGGCCGCCGTCGCCCCGCATCCGGCGAAGACCAGAATGCGGCCCCTCCGGAGGGTCGATAGGATCCTCGCGCCGGGCGGGAAGCGCAGCCGGGGGTCGAGCACGACCCGGGCGATCTTCCTGCCCGGCCAGCCGGGGTGGCGCACGGTCAGCCGGGGGTCGTCGGCGAGCAGCGTGTTGATGCCGATCATCAGCGCGTCGTGTTCGCCGCGCAGGAGGTGGATGTAGTCCCTCGTCCCCGGCGACGAGATCCATTGGGAATCGCCGGTCCGGCAGGCGATCTTCCCGTCCATGGACAGGGCCGCCTTGAGGGTCACGAACGGGACCCGGCGGGTGATGTACTTGACGTAGGCCTCGTTCAGCGAGGCCATTCTTTCGGCCAGAAGCCCGACCGAAACGTCGAGGCCGGCGGCCCGCAGGCGACGGACGCCCCGGGTGTGGACGACGGGGTTGGGATCGACGGCCGAGACGACGACCCGCCGGAGGCCGGCGGCGATGACCTGATCGACGCAGGGCGGGGTCCGCCCCCAATGGACGCACGGCTCGAGGGTCAGGTACAGCGTCGCGCCCCGGGCCAGGTCCCCGGCGGCGCGAAGAGCGAGGATCTCGGCATGAGGCTTGCCGGCCTCTTCGTGGCAGCCGAGACCGACGACCCGGTCCCCGCGGACGACGACGGCTCCGACCCGGGGATTGGGGCTCGGCCGGCCGCGGGCCTTGCCGGCCAGGCCGTAGGCCATTTCCATGTAGGCGAGGTCCTGTGCGCGGTTCATGACAGCAGGGCCTCGACGAAGTCCCGGGGCGCGAAATCGACGAGATCGTTCTCGCCCTCGCCGACCCCGAGGAACAGGATGGGCAGGGCCAGCTCGCCGGCGATGCCGATGACCGTGCCGCCTTTGGCCGTGCCGTCGACCTTGGTCAGGATGATGCCTGTCAATCCCGAGAACTTCAGGAACTCCCGGGCCTGGACGAGGGCGTTCTGGCCGACGCTCGCGTCCAGGACGAGGAGCGATTCGAGGCGCGCCCCCGGCGCCTCCCGGGCGATGACCCGTTTGACCTTCTCGAGCTCGTTCATGAGGTTGGCGTTGGTATGGACCCGGCCGGCCGTGTCCACGAGGAGCGCGTCCGCGCCCCGGGCCTTGAAGGCCTGCAGGGCGTCGAAGACGACCGAGGCCGGGTCGGCGCCGTATTGACCCTTGAACACCGGGACGTCGAGCTTCTTCCCCCACAGGGCGAGCTGCTCCTGGGCGGCCGCCCGGAAGGTGTCGGCGGCGGCCATCATGACCCGCTTCCCGCCCTGCGTGAAGCGCAGCCCGAGCTTGGCCGTCGAGGTCGTCTTCCCGCCGCCGTTGACCCCGACCATCAGGATGACGGCCGGGCAAGAGTCGAAGTCGAAGGCGCCGGAGCGGCGGCCGAGGGCGGCTTCGAGCTCCTCCTTGAGGGCCTGCCGCAATCCGGCCTCGGGCTCGTCCTTGGCCGTCCGGGCGCGCAGGGAATCGAGGATCCGGGAGGCCGCGGCCGTTCCGACGTCGGCCAGGATGAGGGCCTCCTCGAGGTCGCCGAGGATCTCCTCGCGGCGCCGGCCGCTCCGGAAAACGTCGCCTATTCTCTTGAAGACGCCGCGGGTCTTGGAGAGCTTTTCGCGCAGATCGACGGGCACAGCTTAAGGATTATATTTTTCAAGCGTTTAATTGTCAACGCCGGGTCGGACCGGCCGGCCGGTCTGTTGAGGGTCTCCGGGGATTGTGTTAGATTGAGGGCGCGATGAACACTTCGATCTGGGCCGTCAGCCCCCCGAGCGCCGAGGCCGACGCTCTGGCCCAGGCCCTGGGCGTGCCGCCGGTCATCGGCCGCGTTCTCGTCAACCGGAAGATCGCGACCGAGGAGGAGGCCCGCTCGTTCCTGTTCGGCGGCCTGGATTCGATGCACGATCCCTACCTGATGAAAGGCATGGCCAGGGCCGTCGAGAGGATCAGCGAGGCCATCGGCAAGAGCGAGAAGATCCTCATCTTCGGCGACTACGACGTCGACGGCGTCCTGTCGACCGTCATGCTCATCAAGGCCCTGCGGTCCCTCGGCGCCGAGGTCGACTACTTCATTCCCGAACGGCTGACGGACGGGTACGGCCTCAAGGCCGACCACATCAGCGTGCCCGTCGAACGGGGCGCGGGACTGGTCATCAGCGTGGACTGCGGGATCAAGGCCGTCGATTTCACGGCCCGGGCCGCGGAGAAGGGCATCGATGTCATCGTCACCGACCATCATCGGCCCGGCGACACCCTGCCCGAGGCCGTGGCCGTCCTCGATCCCGTCCTCGAGAGCTCCGGGTATCCGGACACCGGTCTGGCCGGCGTCGGGGTGACCTTCAAGCTCATCCAGGCCCTGCTCGAACGGGCCGGCAAGGGCGCCCAGTTGCCCCATTACATGAAGCTCGTCTCGATCGGGACCGTGGCCGACGTCGCCGCGCTCAAGGGCGAGAACCGGCTGTTCGTCAAGCACGGGATGAAGGGCCTCTCGAGCGTCGCCAACACCGGGCTCCGCAGCCTGATCGAGGCCTGCGGCCTGGCCAACAGGAAGATCTCCGAGAGCGACCTCGGTTTCCGCCTCGGGCCGCGCATCAACGCCGCCGGCCGGATGGGTCAGACGGACCTCGCCGTCCGGCTCTTTTTCTCGGAGACCAGCGAGGAATCCGCGGCCCTCGTCCGCAAGCTCGACGAGCTCAACGCGCTCCGCCAGAGGACGGAGGAGAAGATCTTCAACGAGGCCCGGGACAAGGTCGAGGACAAGGGCCTCGACGGCCGCTACAAGTGCCTCGTCCTCGGGAGCGAGGCCTGGCACCGCGGGGTCATCGGCATCGTGGCCTCCAAGCTCAAGGACCACTTCCATCGACCCGTCCTGCTCTTCGCCTACGAGGACGGCAAGGCCCACGGATCGGGGCGGAGCGTTTCCGACGTCCCGCTGATCGAGCTTCTGGACGAATGCCGGCACCTTTTCCTGAGCTACGGGGGACACAAGTACGCCGTCGGGTGCACGCTGTCGCGGGAGCGGATGGCGGAATTCAAGAGCGCCCTGAACCCCCTGGCCGACCTGCGCATCGCGGAGGACAGCCTGAAAAGGAAGATCCGGATCGACGGCCCGCTCGGGTTCTCCGAGGTCGACGGCCGCTTCCTCGACGTCTTTGCCCTTCTTTTCCCGTTCGGGGTCGGCAATCCCAAGCCCGTCTTCCTGGCCGAGGGCGTCGAGGTCCTCAGCGAGCCCCAGCTTCTGCAGCGAAAGCATCTCAAGTTCCTGGCCCGGCAGAACGGCCGGGTCATGGAAGTCCTCGGCTGGGACAAGGCGGACTGGCGGCACGTCCTCCGGCGCGGCAGCCGCGTCAGCCTGGTCTACACTCTCATGCTGTCCGAGTACATGGGAGAGCAGAGGGTCAGCGTATCCGCGGAGGACCTCAGGATCTGAAGACATGACCGGTCAGAAAGCGTCCCCGGCGGCGAGATTCGTCGGCGGGGCGGCCGCGTTGACGGCCGTCCTCCTCGCGGGCGCCGTGATCTTTCATTTGGCCGCCCGGAGAGAGCGGGCCCCGCGGCCGCCGGTCGAGCAGCCGCCGCTCGAGGAAGGTCCGGTCGACAGGAAAGAAAGGATCCTGCACCGGGAGTTCCTCGACGGACGGGCCGCGGCCGAGGTCCGCGCCGAACGCTATTTCCAGGGCCCGGACGGCCGCCGTCATCTCGAGGGGGGCGTCGAGGTCAAAGACTACGCTCCGGACGGGACCGTGCTCTCGCTCATCGCCGCCGAGGCCATCGTTTACGACCGGGACCTGAGCCGCTTCGAGCTCTCGGGCCGCGTCGCCGTCACCCTCGAGGACCTCGTCCTCGAAGGCGGATATTTCGAGTACGACAAGGAGAGAGGGGTTTTCGAGACGCGCCGGGGCGGCGTTTTCTCCTCAGCCGGGATGTCCGGGGAGGCGGCCGCGATCACCCACGACCGGAGCCGGGGGGAGGTGCTTTTGTCGGGCGGGTTCCGGATCGTCATCGAGGCCCCGGGTCCGAGCGGAGAGAGAAGCGTCCTGACCGGCGGGACGCTGAGGTTTTTGCGGCGGGGCGGGCGCGGAGAGGCCGCCGGCGGGGTCCGGTTCGCACGCGGCCCGGTCATAGGGACCTCGGAGAACCTGTCGTTCACCGTCGAGGAGGGCGAGCGGGCCTTCGATTCGATGACCTTTTCCGGAAAGGCCGGGGTCCTCCTCGCCGGACCGTCCTGGGACCTGTCCGGAAGGCGGGCGCTCGAAGCCGACGATGTCGCCGTCACGTTCCTGCCCGCCGGCGGGGGCGTCGAGGCCGTCGAGGCCCGCGGGAACGCCCGCCTGTCCCAGGCCTCCGCGGCCGGGGGCGACGCCCGCCTCTCGGCGGACGAGGTCCGGCTGAGCCTCGACGGAGAGGAGGATGTCCGGAGATGGTCCGCTTCGGGAGGGTTCCGCTTGGAGCTCGAGGGCCAAGCCGGGCAGAGCCGGACCGTGGAGGGCGAACGGGCTTCGGGTGACGGCGGGATGAGCGCGCTCGCGGCGGAGTCCGGCCCCGGCCGGGCGGCCGTTCTCGATTCGGAGCGCTTGAGGGTCGAGGCCGCCGCCCTTCGGTTCGAGGGCCGGGACTTCGATGCCTCCGGGGGCGTAAAATGCCTGTTCAAGCCCCGTCCGGAGGGCTCCGGTCCGGGCTTTTTCTCCGGACAGTCCCCGTTTCATGTTTCCGCGCGGGCCATGGAGCGCCGGGAAGAGGCGGACAGCGTCCGCTTCGAGGGCGATGTCCGGGCCTGGCAGGACGCGCGTCGGATCGCGGCCGAACGGCTGGACATGGACGAGGGAACGGGCGAGGTCCGGGCAAGGGGGGGCGTGACCGCCTCTTTCCCCGGCCCGTCCAGGAACGGAGCGGCCGGGGAACCGGTCGAGGCCGGGGGAGAGGACATGCGCTATGTGCCTGAGGACCGGGCGCTCTCGTTCCGAAGCAAGGGCTACGTCCGTATGCCCGGGGCCGGGCTGACCGCGGGTGAGGTCTGCGCGATCGTCGAAGAGGAAGGCGGCGGCCTCGAAACGCTGACCGCCAAGACCGATGTCGTCGTCTCCCGCGGCCGATACGAAGGCCGGGGGCGGCAGGCCAGCTACGACGCGGCGGCCGACAGGATCGTGCTCGTCGGGGACCCCGTCCTGGTCGACCGCGAGGGCCGCGCTTCCAGGGGGAGCAAATTGACTTTTGACCTGGGCGATGGTAAAATCCGGCTCGAAAATGAGGGACAAGGAAGGTCGGTCACCGTCATTAAATCGTGAACTATGAAGGGCTTACTGAAAGCGGTTGACCTGAAGAAGAGCTACGGGACGAAAAAGGCCGTCGACGGCGTTTCGATCGAGGTCGGAGAGGGGGAGGTCGTAGGGCTCCTGGGACCCAACGGAGCCGGCAAGACCACCACGTTCTCGATGATCCTCGGGCTCGTCCCCCAGGACGCGGGCCGTGTTCTTATCCGCGACGAGGACATCACGGACTGGCCGATGTACAAACGGGCCCGGAAAGGGCTCGTGCTCCTGCCTCAGGAGCCTTCGTCCTTCCGCAAGCTGTCCGTGGAGGCCAACCTTCGGGCGGTGCTTGAGACCCGGCCTCGGGGAGGGGCCTCGAAGGCCGTTCGGCCGGCCGATATTCTGGCCGAGTTCGGGCTGGAGCATCTGGCCGGGGCCAAGGCCCTGACCCTCTCGGGCGGGGAGAGGCGCCGCCTGGAGATCGCCCGGGCGATGGTCATGGACCCCGACTTCCTGCTGCTCGACGAGCCGTTCACGGGGGTCGACCCCCTGTCGGTCCGCGACCTGCAGGCGATCATCCGCCGGCTCAAGGACAGGGGCCTCGGGATCCTGTTGACCGATCACTCCGTGCGTGAAGCGCTCGAGACGACCGACAGGGCCTACATCCTCGAAGGGGGCCGGATCCTCAAGGAGGGCACGCCCGCGGACATCATCGCCTCGGCGGACGTCCGAAAGAGTTACTTGGGAGACGAGTTCCGTCTATAATAAGGACGGACGAGGATAGCGTCGTCATGAAAGGGCCGACTCGATGACCTTCCGGCAGAGGCTCGACCAGAGGCAGGTCCAGAAGCTCATCCTGGCCCCCGCTCTGCAGCAGGCCATCAAGCTCCTGCCCCTGACGAACCTGGAGCTGATCGAGGTCATCGACGCCGAGCTGGCCCAGAACCCGATGATCGAGATCGAGGGAGAGGCCCTCGACCGGGCCGCCACGGAGCGGGAGGCGGCCGCCGACGAGGAGACCGGTCTCAAGCCCCCCGCGGAGGCGCTCGAGGGCGTGGCGTCAGGTTCCGATGGGCCGAAAACCGACGCGGGGCCCGGCGAAGGATTCGAGGCCAGCTTCCAGGAGTATCTGGACGAGGGCTTCCGCCCCCACTTCTACGAGAACAAGGAGTCCCTGTCCCTCGAGAACACGCTGTCGCGCACGCCTTCGCTTTGGGACCACCTCAACTGGCAGGCCACCCTGACCTTCTCCGAAGCCGGGGACCTGGACCTGGCCGAGCAGATCATCGGCGACATCGACGAGGACGGCCGGCTGACCTCGTCCGTCGACGAGCTGGCCCGCCTGAACCGGACGACCTCCGAAAAGGTCAATGCCGTCCGGGAAACGATCAAGACCTTCGACCCCGTCGGGTGCGGCAGCCTCGACCTTCGCGAGACTCTCCTGGCCCAGATGGAACACCTGCAGATCCAGGACGAGACGGCCAGGGACATCGTCACCCGCCATCTTCAGCTCCTCGAGAAGTCCGATTACGCCCAGCTCTCCAAGGCCCTCAACATCCCCGTGTCGGAGATCAAATACCACATCGACGTCATCCGGGGCCTCGACCACGCCCCGGGGCGCAAGTACAGCGAAGAGAGGACGACCTACGTCGTTCCGGACATCATCGTCTCCAAGGAAGGCGACGAGTGGGCCATCACGGTCAACGACGAGGGCCTGCCCCGCTTGAGGATCAGCCCCCATTACCGGGCCCTGATGGCCCGGGCGTCCGAGGCCCAGCCCGACGCCCAGATCTTCCTCAAGGAGAACCTGAAGAAAGCCCTCTGGTTCCTGCGGAGCCTGGACCAGCGAAACCAGACCATCCACAAGGTCGCCCGTCATATCGTCGACAGGCAGAAGGCGTTCTTCGAAAAGGGCGTGGACCAGATCCGGCCGATGACCCTGATGGAGATCGCCCAGGACATCGGCGTCCACGAGTCCACCGTCGGGCGGGTCGTGGCTAACAAGTTCATGATGACGCCGCAGGGCGTCACCCCCCTGAAGTACTTCTTCCACAAGTCGCTCCCGGGCGACTACGGCGAAGACGTCTCGTCCCTCAAGATCAAGGAGAAGATCCGCAGGATCGTCGACGGCGAGGACCGGGCCAACCCCCTGAGCGACATCGAGATCGGGGACCTGCTGGCCAAAGAGGGTTTGCGGATCGCCCGGCGCACGGTGGCCAAATACCGCATGCAGCTCAAGATCGAGCCGTCCCACATCCGGAAGAGAAAGTCCGTCTTGGAGGAGCGAACATGAACGTCCATTATACGGCACGGCAGGCGGCGCTGACGCCCGAGATCGAGGCCTATTGTGAAAAGCGGCTGGGCCGCCTGAAGGCCCTGGCCCGCGACGTCCTCGACGTCAACGTCATCCTCGGGGTCCAGAGGAACCGGACCAAGGCCGAGATCCACGCCCGGGCCAAGGGCGGAGGATTGGTCGTCACCGGCGAGGCCATGGACGACATGATGGAGGCCCTCAACCAGGCCTTCGACACCCTCGAGAAGAGGCTTAAGAAAGAGCGGGACAAGTGGCGGGAAAAGAAACGGCGCGGCGGCCGGGAGCGGAAGGCCCTGGCCCCGGTCGTCGAGACACCGGAAGACGAGAAGCGGGTCATCCGGAGCGCCTTCTACTCCCTCAAGCCCATGACCGCGGCCGAGGCCATGATCCAGCTCGACATCAGGTCCAAAGAGGCCTTCATGTTCCGCCGCGAAGGCTCCGAGAAATGGTCCGTGATCTACCGGCGCAAGGACGGCCATTACGGCCTCGTCGAGCCGGATTGACCGGGCCCGAGAAACACGTGAAGGTCCATTCGCTGCTCGACGAAGGCCTGATCCTGGCCCGCCTGGCCGCCCGCGATCGGGAGGGGGTCCTGCGGGAGATGTCCGCCCGGCTGGAGGCCGGGGCGATGATCCCTCCTGAGGAAGCCATCCTGGACAAGCTCCTCAAGAGAGAGGAGCTGGGCACGACGGCCATCGGCCGCGGCGTGGCCATCCCTCACTGCCGTTCCAGCCGGATCAAGGCGCCCGTCCTCCTGCTCGGCCTGTCGAAGGAGGGAGTGCCCTTCGCGTCCGTCGACGGGAAGCCCTCCCACGTTTTCTTCCTTCTCGTCTCCCCCCAGGACAATCCGAACGCCAGCCTGCGCCTGCTGGCCGCCATCGCCGCCCTGACCCGCCAATCGCGCTCCCTGGCGGCCAAGCTCCTTCGGGCCCCGGGGCCGGCCCAGGTCCTGCAGGCCCTCAGGGAGGAGGAGGAGAAAACGCGTGCCTGAGAAGCCCGCCCCGGCGGCCAAGGAAAAAGGGGCTCGGACCACGATCTCGGCGGGCTTCCTGAAGATCTTCGACGTCGGGACCCTCATCCTGGGCGACAGCGGGATCGGCAAGAGCGAGAGCGCCCTGGAGCTCATCGCCAGGGGCCACAAGTTCGTCGCCGACGACATCGTCGAGATCCGCATGCCCGGCAAGGGCGGGCTCGTCGGGACGGCCCCCGGCCTGAGCCGGAACTTCATGGAGATCCGGGGCCTGGGAATCATCAACATCAAGGCCATCTTCGGGTCCCGGGCGATCGTCCGGGAGTCGAAGATCGACCTGATCATCAGATTGAGAAAATGGGAGCACGGCTTCGAGGTCGACCGCCTGGGGCTGAAGGCCGCCGACGCCGCCACGATCCTCGGCCGAAAGGTCCCCCAGCTGACCCTGCCCGTGGCCCCGGGACGGAACATCGCGACGCTCATCGAGGTGGCTTGCAAGGTCCACAAGCTGCGGTCCAAGGGCTACAGCGCTCCCGACGAGATCGTCCGCCGCCTCGACAAGGCCCTGACCTGAGAGAAGACATGAAGAACGCCGCCAAGGACAACCGCTTCCTGATCGTCACCGGGCTTTCCGGCTCGGGCAAGACGGTCGTCAGCCGGACCCTGGAAGACCTCGGCTACTACTGCATCGACAACCTGCCCGCCAAGCTGATCCCGGACCTCATCGACCTCTGGCTCAGGAAGAAGGTGGAGATCGAGCGGGTGGCCCTGGTCATCGACATCCGGGAGCCGAAGTTCCTCACCGAATTCCCCCGGGTATTCCGCGAGATCCGGAAACAGGCGCCGGCGCGGCTCATTTTCCTGGAGGCCTCCGACGAGGCCCTCGTCAAGCGGTTCAGCGAGACCCGCCGGCCCCACCCGCTGTCCCGCCGCAAGCCCATTCTCGAAGGGGTCCGCCTCGAGAGAAAGCGGCTGGCCGGCATCCGGAAGATGTCCGACGACGTCGTCGACACCTCGAACCTGAACATCTACCAGCTCCGGGACGTCATCACCGAGAGGGTCCTCCGGCGGAAGGCCCGGCCTCTCCAGGTCGTCCTGATCAGCTTCGGTTACAAGCATGGGCTGCCCCTGGATTCGGACTTTGTTTTCGACACCCGCTTCCTGCCGAACCCCTTCTACGTGGACCGCCTGAGGGACAAGACGGGCAAGGTCCGCAGCGTGCGGGAGTTCGTCCTCGCCTCGCCCGGCACGCGGGGCTTCCTCCGCGAGCTCTTCCGGTTCGCGGACTTCGCCGTCCCGCGCTTCGCCCGGGAGGGGAAGAGCACCCTGACCGTCTCCGTCGGATGCACGGGCGGCCGGCACCGCTCCGTGGTCATCGCCGAGGAGCTCCGCAAGCACCTCCGGGCCGC
>VGJC01000058.1 GCA_016867635.1 Candidatus Aminicenantota bacterium
GCCGGCAGCTTCACGGTCAGGCCGGCCCGGGCTTCGCGGTCCATCTTGCGCGCCATGGGAGGCTCCTCGTCAACGTCTTGAAAGGACATATGATACTCCAAAGCCTCGGCCCCGGCAACTGCCAGCCCCTATCGGCCGCAGAGGAGCCTCGGGGTATCGTCTCCGTACGCGCGGTGATTCTTCACGCGTTCCCGGTCCGGATCCGGTGGGAATGGGCCGCGTATCCGTCCCGGTAACGCTAAATCACCGCTTTATGCTACCGTCGACGACACCCCTGCGGCTCCTTCTTCTGCGGCCTCCGGCCGGGGCAGTACCCGATGGCAGGGAGACGTTTCAAAAATCGAGCCGGGGCCTTATAATAAGGATGAACGTCCCAACAAGAGAGCGCGGCATGAGCGAGTGCAACAAAGGCAAGAACATGGCCCGGTGCAACTGCACCTGGGAGCCCTGCGGCCGCAAGGGGGTCTGCTGCGACTGCCTGGCCTACCACTGGAGCATGAAGGAGCTGCCGGCCTGCCTGTTCCCGGACTCCGCGGAGAAGACCTACGACCGGTCCTTGCGGAACTTCATCCGGATCCACAAGGACAAGGCATGAAGGAAGCCCGCCGTTTCGTCTACGGGCCGGTCCCCTCGCGCCGGCTCGGTTTCTCGCTCGGCGTGGACATCCTGCCCTTCAAGTCCTGCACGCTCGACTGCGTCTACTGCCAGCTCGGCCGGACCCCAAGGACCACCGACCGCCGCCGGAGCTGGTTCCCGGCGAAGGACGTTCTGGCTCAGGTCCGCGGGGCCCTCGGATCGGGACAGAGGATCGACGCCGTGACCTTCTCGGGCTCGGGGGAGCCGACCCTCAACAAGGACCTCGGCCGCCTCATCCGGGAGATCAAAAAGATGACCCGGATCCCGGTCGTGGTTCTGACCAACGGGACCCTCCTTTCGCGCAAGGACGTCCGCGACGACCTGGCCGCGGCCGACATCGTCGTCCCCTCCCTGGACGCCGCGACGGCGGCCCGGTTCCGCCGGGTCAACCGGCCTCATCCCTCGCTGCGGGCCGACAAGGTTCTCGACGGTCTGGTCGCCTTCCGAAAAGGGTTCGCGGGCCGGATCTGGCTCGAGATCATGCTCGTCAAGGGGACGAACGACTCCCCGGCCGACCTCCGGGCCCTCAAGCGGGCGGCTGACCGGATCCGGCCCGACCGCATCCACCTCAACACGGTCGTCCGGCCGCCGGCCGAGGTCCGGGCCAAGCCCCTGAGCCCGGCCGAGCTCAGGAGGATCCGCGGCCTTTTCGGGCCTCGCGCCGAGGTCATCGCGTCCTTCGAAAAGAAGGGCCAGGTCGCCGCCCCGGCCGGCCTCGAGGAGGACGTGCTGGCCACCGTCGGCCGCCGTCCGGTGACGGCCGACGACATCGCCGCCTCTCTCGGCCGCCACCGCGACGAGGTCCTGAAGACCCTCGCCCGTCTCCTCGGCCGGAGACGCGTCCGGGCCGTCGCCCACCGCGGGCGGACCTTCTACAGGGCGGCCGAAGCGGCCGGGCCGGAGCCTTTACTTTGAGCGGCGGGCTGTGCTAGCATGGGCCATCGGCGGTATCGCTTTCGCGGACCGTACTAGGGAAGGAGTCATTCATGTTCCCTAACACCCATTTTCCCAAGGCCTCGAGATACTGGCACATGGGAAAATTCCACGATTGGTCCGAGGCCGGCTTCCATCCCATGATGCACGCCCTCCACTACGGGACGTCGGTCTTCGAGGGCATCAGGGCGTACGGCACGGCCCGGGGACCGGCCGTCTTCCGGCTGACGGAACATATCGACCGCCTCCTCCTGTCGGCTGAGGTGGCCCGGATGGCTTCGCCCTACACCAAGGACGAGATCATCGAGGCCATCAAACGAACCATCCGCGAGAACGGGCAGGACAGCTGTTACATCCGGCCCCTGCTCTTCTATTCCTACGGGAACCTCGGCCTCGTCCCCAAGGCCTGCCCCGTCGAGCTGACCATCGCCACCTGGGAGTGGGGGGCCTACCTGGGGGAAAAGTCGGAGAACGGGGTCAACGTTTACATCGTGCCCTCGCGGCGCGTCCATCACAGCCAGTTCAACATGGCCGCCAAGCTCGGCGGCGTGTACGTCCAGTCGACCATCTGCGGACTGGAAGCCCGCCAGCAGGGCTTCGACGAGGCCGTGTTCCTCAACATGGAGGGCCGGGTCTCCGAGGGCCCCGGGCAGAACATCTTCATCGTCAGGAACGGCACGCTCCGGACGAACGAGCGGAGCGAGTCCGTCCTCGAGGGCATCACCCGGACGAGCCTCCTCGAGATCGCCCGCGACCTGGGGCACAAGACGGAGGTCGGGCCCATCACCAAGGAGGACTTCTTCGGCGCCGATGAAGCCTTCTTCTGCGGCACGGCCGTCGAGGTCATTCCCATCATCTCCGTCACGGACGGCTCAGAGCCCGGGAAAAAGCGGCACCCCGTGGGTCCGGGAAAGACC
Organism: Candidatus Aminicenantota bacterium; assembly: GCA_016867635.1. Taxonomy (GTDB): domain Bacteria; phylum Acidobacteriota; class Aminicenantia; order Aminicenantales; family Saccharicenantaceae; genus RBG-16-66-30. The sequence goes on from VGJC01000058.1 coordinate 2,487, forward strand.
GGGCCCGTCGCCCGGGAGATGATGACGGCCTACCGGGAAGCCGTCACGGGGCGGACCGCCCGCTACGAGAAGTGGCTGACGTTCGTCAGAGGATGACGGCCGGGGTCCGTCTCCGGCCGGTCGGCGTCGTCCGGTCGGCGTTCAAGAACCCCGCCGACATGCCGCCGCCGGCCCTCGCTCCGCCCCGCTTCCTGCAATCGGTCAAGGGCGCGATCGAGATCTTCGAGGAGTTCGCCGAGGGCGTCGAGGACCTCGAAGGGTATTCCCACCTGATCGTTCTCTTCCACTTCCATCGGGCCGGGCCGTCCAAGCTCAAGACCGTCCCGCCCGGACAGACGGAGGCCCGGGGCATCTTCTCGACCCGGTCGCCCCACCGCCCCAACCCGCTCGGCATGAGCGTCGTCAAGCTCTTGGGCCGCAAAGGACGGGTGCTCGAAGTCTCGGGCCTGGACATGGTCGACGGGACACCGGTGCTCGACGTCAAGCCGTACACCCGCCGGGACAGGAAATCGCATATCCGGACCGGCTGGCTGAAGCCGTCGCCGCGGGCCGCGCGCGGGGCTCCCGCCGAACGTCGCAAAGGAGGCCCTTCCCATGGCCGACAAGATCGCTAGCGTGACCGGGGCGCGGGATCGCGGACGCATGGCCGCGGCCGCTCTGTTCATCGTCCTCGTGCCGTTCCTCGCGGCCGGCCAGGACATCCTCGAAAAGCTGGGCGGCAAACAGGACTACCGGAGCCGGCGCGTCTCCTCCTACGACCGCTCGGGCGGGAACGCGGACTCGATCTCGATCGAACCGGGAAAGACCGCCGTCCTGGCCGAGATCAAGGGCCCGGCCGCCATCCACCATCTCTGGGTGACCATCGCCGCCGAACAGTTCTACGGCCGCAAGATCGTCCTCCGCATCTACTGGGACGGGGAGGAGTCGCCGTCGGTCGAGGCCCCGATCGGAGATTTCTTCGGCGTGGGCCACGGCTTGAACCGGAACTTCGCGTCGCTGCCCATCACCTGTTCGTCCGAGGGCCGGGCCCGGAACGCCTACTGGTACATGCCCTTCCGCTGGTCCTGCCGCATCACGGCCACCAACGAGGGGACCCGGCCCGTCGGAGCGTTCTATTACTATATCGATTACCGCGAGCTCGATAGCCTGAGGCCGGACGCACCCTACTTCCACGCCCAGTACCGGCAGGAGTTCCCCTGCACCCCGGGGAAGGACTACCTCCTCCTCGACGCGGCGGGCGCCGGCCACTACGTCGGCTGCAACCTCAGCGTGCTCCAGCGGACCATGGGCTGGTGGGGCGAGGGCGACGACATGATCTATGTCGACGGGGAGGACTCTCCGTCGCTCCACGGCACGGGCTCCGAGGATTACTTCTCCGACGCCTGGGGCATGCGGGAAAGCCAGAGCCTGTTCTACGGATGCCCCCTGCAGGAGGAGGATTTCCAGGCGGGCTCGAAGGCCACGGTCTACCGCTTCCATCTGCCGGATCCCATCCCTTTCACAAAGTCCATCCGGGTGTCCATCGAGCACGGACACGCCAACGACCGGTCGGACTACTACTCCTCGGTCGCCTACTGGTACCAGACCGAGCCCCACGACCCGTTCCCGCCGCTGCCGCCGGTCGACAGGCGGCTTCCGTTCGCCCTGGAGGGCCCGTCGAATTTCGTCTTCCCGGAATGGACGGAAGCGCGGGAGGAGGGCCGGAGCGTTTTCGAGGACCGGGCGGCCGGTGTCCGGGTGTCGGCGCCCCGCCTCGCGTCCTCGCTGACCTCCTTTTACGACGGGCAGGGCTCCCGCTATCCTTTGCTCCGCACCGACGGGGCCGCGGAGGGCTGGGAGATGGAGCTCCGCTTCCCGGTGCAGGTCGGCGATCGCTATAAGGTCGAGCTCTACTTCCTCAAGACCCCCGGCTCAGGCCACTTCCACATCCTCCGGGAGAAGGCGGCCCCGGAGGGCGGAGAGGCCGGGTTCGAGATCCTGGGAACGGTCGAGGGCTACTCGAGGGTCGCCCGGGTCGCTTCCGTGACCCTCAAAGACGTGCTCTTCGAAGCGGGAGCCAACACGCTAATCTTCCGGGCGGCGGGCAAGGACGACAAGGCCGGGGGCGTGGACATCGGGTTCGTCGGCTTCGGGCTGACCCCCTCGGCCCCGCGGTTCATCCGGGAATGGAACCTCGCCGGCCCCTTCCCCGCCGCGGACATGGACGATCTGATGACCGTCCACCCCCCCGAACGAGAGATCGTCTTCGCCGGGAAATACAAGGGCAAGAACGACGCCGAGGTCGGGTGGCGGACCGTCCAAGCCGACGAAGGCGGTTATGTCCGGCTCAGCAGCCTGGTCAGGCCCAACGAGCAGGTCCTCGTCTACGGGCTGGTCTACGTCCTCTCGCCCGACGACCGGGCCGCGCACATCCTTCTCGGGAGCGACGACGGCGTCCGGGTCTGGGTCAACGACGAGCTTGTCCACACGAATCCGGCCTACCGCGGGGCCTACCCCGATCAGGACCGCGTCCCGGTCAACCTCAAGAAAGGCTGGAACAAGGTCCTCCTCAAGGTCCTCCAGGGGGCCGGCGGCTGGGGATATTATGTCCGCTTCGCCGACCCGCTCGGCGAGCTGCGCTGGAGCACGAGGCCGGAAGCTCTCCGGCATCCTTGAGGAGCTCGGCGGTCAGGGCCGGAGAAGCTCGCCGGCCGCCGAATCGATGAGGTCCCAGGCTTCCCGGACGTGGCGCTCCGCGGTCGTCCGCTGGCCGACGACCAGCCGGATGGTGAATTTCCCCCGCAGGGTCGTATGGGACAGGAAGACGCGGCCCGTCCCGTTGATGCGGTCGAGGAGCGCCTGGTTGAGGGTGTTGAGCGCGCTCTCGTCGCGGCCGTCGTTGAGCCTGAAGCAGACCAGCCCAAGAGCCACGGGGGCCAGGAGCTCGAACCGGGCATCGGCGACCACCCACCCCTCGACCACTCTCGCCAGGCGGAGGTGCTCCCGGACCATCGCCTGGAGGCCCTCGACCCCGTAGGAGCGGATGACGAACCAGAGCTTGAGGGCCCTGAAGCGCCGCCCGAGCGGAATGCCCCAATCGCGGTAGTTCTTGACCTTGGCGTCGACTCCCGTCTTGAGATATTCGGGAAGGATCTCGAAGGTCCGGACCAGGGCGGCGGGGTCCTTGACGTAGTAGGCCGAGCAGTCGAAGTTGGTCAGCATCCACTTGTGGGGGTTGAAGACGAAGGAATCGGCCGCCTCCACGCCGTCGATGATGCCGCGCATCTCGGGCAGGAGGGCGGCCGTCCCGGCCCAGGCGGCATCGACGTGGAGCCAGAGGCCGTGCCTCCGGCAGACCTCGCCGATGGGCGCGAGCGGATCGAGGGCGCCGGAGGACGTGGTGCCGACGGTGGCCACGACGCAGGCCGGGACGAGGCCGGCGTCCTTGTCCCTGACGACGGCCTCCTCGAGCCTGCCGGGAAGGAGGGCGAACGTGTCGTCGGTCGGGATCCGCCGGAGGTTCTTCCGGCCGTAACCGGCTATTTTGACCCCCTTTTCGATGCTCGAGTGCGCCTCTTCCGAGGCGTAAACGGTCAAGGGCACGCGGAGGCCGTCGTCGTTCGACCCGAAACCGGTCGTCCGCTCCCTGGCCGAGAGCAGGGCGCACAGGGTGGCGGTCGAGGCCGAGTCCTGGATGACCCCGGCCAGGCCCTGCGGCAGGCCGATCATCTGGGACAGCCAATCGAGGACGGCCTCCTCGAGCTCGGCGGCGGCCGGCGAGGTCTTCCAGACCATGCACTGGGCCCCCAGCCCGGCCGTCAGCATCTCGCCCAGGACCGAGGCCGGGCTGTTGTTGGCCGGGAAGTAGGCGAACCAGCCGGGGTGCTGCCAGTGGGCCATCCCCGGCAGGATGACCTTCTCGAAATCGCGGAAGACCGCCTCCATGTCCTCCCCACGCGTGGGCGGCACGGCGGGGATGTTTTTCCTGACATCTCCGGGGGCCAGGGGCGAAAGCACGGGAAAAGTCTCCACATTCTCGAAATAATCGGCTATCCAGTCCACGAAACGGTGCCCGAAAAGCCGGAATTCCTCGTTTTTCATGACTCGCTCCTCGAACCAATATACAATCATTCAGGGGAAAAACACAAAAAGCGGCCCGGTTTCGGCGATCTTATGGAAATCGTGTAAAAACTACCCGTTTTCTGCTCCGGCGGGCGAGGCGAACCCTCTATACCGGCGAATTTTTTGCGACTCAACAAAAAGCCTTGCCCCGGCGCAAGATTCGTGGTATAATATAGGAAAGTCGCGAAGGGGATATCGGCAGGCCCAATTTTTCAGGCCCTTGCTTTGCAACATTCCCGCGCCCTCGATCGTATATCATTGTGAGAGACGACGATGAGAGCGCGAACTCAAGCCAGGAACCTCCTTTTCAGCCCTCCTTTAAGCGGGAGTTTCCCGATAAATTCCCGGTTTGTTTCACTCCATTCCCTTGCCGAGGCTGTCCCGGCCTGATACCGGGGCCGGGACAGCCTCATTAATTCGGGGACACAATACCCATTCCCCAATTCCTTGAATTCGCCAACCGGGCATCCTCGAGCGGATCGCCGATAAATAAAGGACAGGAAAATGGGGAATGGGTATTGTGTCCCCGTTTTATTTTGACTAGAATGCAGGCGGGCTTAAACGAAGGGAAGTCCGTTAAATGCGGACACAGCCCCCGCTACTGTAACCGGGGACGGATCCCAAACGACGCCACGGCCTGCGGGCCGGAAGGCTTGGGACGAGGATGATCCGGGAGTCAGGAGACCTTCCTTGAGCCTTGCACGACCTGTCTTCGGCGGGAAGACGGGCGGACAACGGGCGGGGGCGGCCACGGAGGCTTTCCCATGGAAAAACGCGCTCTCGTCCTCGCCCTGATCGCCTTGGCCGGCACGGCCGCGCTCCTCGCAGAAGACCGCCAGGAGAAGATCCCGCCGCCGCCCCGCCACGACGTCATCGTCACCGCCAACCGGGTCGAGACCCCGGAGAGGGAGGTGGCGAGCTCGGTCACCGTCATCACCTCCGAGGACCTGGTCCGGACCGGCAAGACGTCCGTCGCCGACGCTATGCGCGAGGTCATCGGCCTCTCGCTCGTCCAGAACGGCGGCCCCGGGGCCGCGGCCTCGGTCTCCATTCGCGGGGCCAACGGCGAGCACACCTTGGTCCTTCTCGACGGCCTCGAGCTCAACGATCCCATCAACCCCTCGCGCTCTCTCGACCTGGCCCATCTGCCGCTCAGCCAGGTCGACCGGATCGAGGTCCTGCGGGGGCCCCAGAGCCCGCTCTACGGGTCGGACGCCATGGGAGGCGTCATCAACATCATCACCCGTACGGGCCGGGGCGCGCCGAGCGTGACCCTCGCTTCCGAGGCCGGCTCCCTGGGCTCGTTCGCCGGGAACCTTGGCGTCCAGGGGTCGGGCGGCCGGGCGGATTACTCCTTCGCGCTCCACCACTCACGGACGGCCGGCGTCTCGGCCGCCTCGACGGCCTATCCCGGCAACGTCGAAAAGGACGGCTACCGCAACCTGACCTTGGCGGCCAACCTCGGCCTGTCGGTCTCCTCCGGCTCGCGCCTGAGCCTCGGCCTGAGGGCCACGCAGGCCCGGACGGAGATCGACAATTTCGGCGGCCCGGGCGGCGACGACCCCAACAGCGTCCAGGATTACGCCTCCTTCCTGGCCCGCCTCCAGCTCCGCAGCCTCACCCGCAACGGCTTCTGGGAAAGGATCCTCTCGGCCTCCTGGGTCGGCGCCGGCCGGGATTATCTCAATCCGACCGACGAGGCCCACCCGCTCGACAGCGAAGAGGCCTCCTACCGGAGCGGATCGCTCAAGCTCGACTGGCAGAACAATTTCTATCTCCGACCCTCTCACACCCTGACCGTTGGCGCCGAGCTCGAGCGGGAGGAAGGCCGCTCCGCTTATTTCTCCGAATCCGCCTGGGGCCCCTCCGAAAGCCGCTTCCCCTCGACAGGGGCCTCGACGGTCGGGCTCTATGTCCTCGACCGCCTGGAGATCCGTGGGCGGCTCTTCCTTTCCGCCGGCCTGCGGGTGGACGCTCATTCGCTGGCCGGGTCGGCGGTGACCTTCCGCGTCGCCCCGGCCTATCTCTTCCATTCGACGGGCACCAAGCTGCGGGCCGCGGTCGGCACGGGATTCAAATCGCCTTCCCTCTACCAGCTCTTCGCCCCCGGCACGTCGTGGGGTCCGATCGGGAACCCGGACCTGCGGCCCGAACGGACGACGGGTTGGGAGGCCGGACTCGAACAGCGCCTGGCCGGCGAGCGGCTCGTTCTCGGTTTGACCTATTTCCGCAACGCGTTCCGCGACCTCGTCGACTTCGACTTCACCCTCGGCTACGTCAACGTCGGGCGGGCCCGGACCTCGGGGGTCGAGATCTCGGTCGAATCCCGGCCCACCCGGGGAACGATCGTCCGCGCCGCCTACACCGGCCTCCGGGCCTGGGACGAGATTACGGGCGCCGACCTCCTTCGCCGGCCCCGGGACAAGTTCTCGGCCGAGTGGGGCACCCGGCTCTTCGGGAGCTTCGACCTTTCGGCCTCCGTCCTCTACGCCGGACAGCGCCTGGACAGGGACTTCAGCGAGCTCCCCTATCCGACCGTGACCCTTCCGGGGTACGCCCTTCTCGGACTGGCCCTCGCGGCCCCCGTCGGCCCTGGCTTCGATCTCTTCCTGCGCCTCGACAATCTGCTCGACGCCCGCTACGAGCCGGTCTGGGGCTACGGCGCGCCCGGCTTCACCTTCCGGGCGGGCTTCCGCTACGCGCGCTAGGCTGGCGGCCCGGCGGTTCCGCCCTGGAATTGACATTCCCTCGCGGGCCGATATAATGCCTCGAGGCCGGGTCGCGCCCCGCCCCGCTCCCGGGGACGGACGGTCCCGCCGGGGAGGTCCAGATGAACATCCGAACATTGGCGAAAGCTCTCGTGACCGTCGCGCTCGGCTCGTCCGCCGCGCTCTTGGCCATCGCCGGGCCGGCCGCCGGCCAGGCCGAAAAAGCTCCGTCGCCCTTCGGGATCTCCCTTTCGGGCTTCGTCAAGACCGATATTTTCTACGACACGCGCCAAACGGTCAGCGTCCGGGAAGGGCACTTTCTGCTCTACCCCAAGGGCCCGTCCATCGACCCGGCGGGCGCGGATGTCAACGCCCGGCCCAGCTTCCATATCCTGTCCGTCCAGACCCGGCTCGCCGGCCGGATCACGGGACCCGACGCCCTGGGCGCGAAGACATCGGGCTATGTCGAGGCCGAGTTCTTCGGCACCTCGGACGCCGACATCAACGGCTTCCGCCTGCGCCACGCTTATCTCAAGCTCAACTGGGCCAAGTCGGAGCTCCTGGTCGGCCAGTTCTGGCACCCGATGTTCATCGTCGAGTGCTTCCCCGATGTCGTCTCCTTCGACACCGGCGCGCCTTTCCAGCCGTTCAACAGGAGCCCGCAGGTCCGGTTCACGCGGATGTTCGGGAAGGTCAGCCTGACCGCCACCGCTCTCGCCCAGCGGGACTTCACGAGCACCGGCCCCGAGGGGCCGAGCTCGCTCTATCTGCGCAACGCCGCCCTGCCGGAATTCAACCTGAAGCTCCAGATCGCCGGAAAAAACGACCCGCGCAAGACCGAAACCGTGGCCGGGATCGGAGCGGACGTCATGAAGCTCTCGCCCCGCATCGTCTCCGCCGCCGGGTACGCCACGGACGAGGCGGCGACCAGCGTGGCCGCCATGGCCTTCTTCAAACAGAAGTGGGCCAAGTGGACGTGGAAGGCGGAGGCCGTCTGGGGGCAGAACCTCCACCACCTGACCATGCTCGGCGGCTATGCCGCCCGCGCCGTCGTCGACGAGGCCCGCCAGATCTGGGACTACGCGCCCGTCGACACCCTCTCCCTCTGGACGGAGGCGCAGACGAACGGCTCCCCGTGGCAAGCCGGATTGTTCGCCGGATACTCCAAGAACTTGGGCTCCCGCCAGGCCATCGCCGGCGACAGCTATGCCCGGGGCTCCAACATCGACGAGCTCTATCGCCTGTCGCCGCGGCTCGTCTACAACGTCGGGAAATTGCGCTTCGCCGGCGAGACCGAGCTGACGGCGGCCGCCTACGGCACGCCGGATGTCTTCGGCAAAGTTCAGGAGGCCCGGTTCGTCCGCAACGTGCGGCTGCTTTTCGCCGCCTATTATTTCTTCTAGCTTGATCCATTAAACCGGACCGGGGATCGACCTCAGCGGCTTCAGGCTGCAGGCCGGGTCCTTGCCTTGACGGGGCCCTATCGCTATCATAGGGCCTCGACGCAAAGGAGCCGCCCGCCATGTCCGTCAAGATCCGCAAGCCCGTCCCGTCCGACATCGACATCGCCCAGTCCGCCGGGCTGCAGCCTATCGTCCGTGTCGCCGAAGCCCTGGGCCTCGGCGAGGGCGACCTCGACCTTTACGGCCGCCACAAGGCCAAGGTCCATCTCGACGTCCTCGACCGGCTCAAGGACGCGCCGCTGGGGCGCTACGTGGACGTGGCCGCCATCACCCCCACGCCGCTCGGCGAAGGCAAGACGACGACGACCGTCGGCCTCTGCCAGGCGCTCGGGGCCCACCTCGGGAAAAAGGTCGTCACCGTCGTTCGCCAACCCAGCATGGGCCCGACCTTCGGCGTCAAGGGCGGGGCCGCCGGCGGCGGATATTCCCAGATCGTGCCCATGGAGGACTTCAACCTCCACCTGACGGGCGATATCCACGCCGTCACGGTGGCCCACGACCTGCTGGCGGCGGCCATCGACGCCCGCATCCTCCACGAGCTCTACCAGGAGGACGAGAAGCTGTTCAAGGGCTTCTGTCCGGCCGACAAGGCGGGAAAGCGGTGCCTGTCCCCGACCGTGCGCCGCCGCCTCCGCAAGCTGGGCATCGACAAGGCCGACCCGGAGGAGCTGACGCTGGAGGACAAGCGGCGCATCTTCCGGCTGGACATCGACCCCGACACGATCACTTGGAACCGGGTCATCGACGTCAACGACCGTTTCCTGCGCCGCGTCTGGATCGGCCTCGGCCCCGAGGAACTCGGCCTCAAGCGCGAGACGGGCTTCGACATCTCCGTGGCCTCCGAGATCATGGCCATCCTGGCCCTGACGACGGGCCTCGAAGACATGCGCGAGAGGCTCGGCCGCATCGTCGTCGGCATGAACAAGTCCGGCGAGCCGGTGACGGCCGAGGATCTCGGGGTCGCCGGCGCGCTGACCGTCCTGATGAAGGACGCCCTGATGCCCAACCTCATGCAGACCCTGGAGAACACCCCGGCCCTCGTCCACGCCGGCCCCTTCGCCAACATCGCCCACGGGAACTCGTCGGTCCTCGCCGACCAGATCGCTCTCCGCCTCGTCGGCCCTGACGGGTACGTCGTCACCGAGTCGGGTTTCGGGGCCGAGTGCGGCATGGAGAAGTTCATGAACATCAAGTGCCGGGCGAGCGGCCTGCGGCCGAACTGCGTCGTCATCGTGGCCACCGTCCGGGCCCTGAAGATGCACGGCGGCGGCCCCAAGGTCGTCGCCGGGCGGGCGCTGCCCGACGAATACACGAAGGAGAACCTCGGCCTGCTGGCCCAAGGCCTGCCCAACCTGGCCGCTCACGTCCGCAACGCCCTCAAGTACGGGGTCCCGGCCGTCGTCGCCGTCAACCGCTTCTCGGCGGACACCGAGGCCGAGATCGCCATGGTCCGCAAAGCGGCCCTTGAAGCCGGGGCCGAGGACGCCGTCATGTCCGACCACTGGGCCGAGGGCGGGGCCGGGGCCGTGGCCCTGGCCGAGGCCGTCATCGCGGCCTGCGAAAAGCCCGTGGACTTCCGGTTTCTCTATCCGCTCGAGTGGGACATCAAGAGAAAGATCGAGACCATCGCCGCCGAGATGTACGGGGCCGCGGGCGTCGACTACGCGCCGGCCGCCGAGGCCAAGATCGCTCTCTATGCCAAGCTCGGCTACGACCGGTTCCCCGTCTGCATGGCCAAGACCCACCTCAGCCTGAGCCATAATCCGGCCTGGAAAGGCGTCCCGACCGGGTTCCGGCTGCCGGTCCGGGACGTCAAGGCCAGCGTCGGCGCCGGGTTCCTCTATCCCCTCTGCGGGGACATGCGGACCATGCCCGGACTACCGACCCGCCCGGCCTTCTACGACGTCGACATCGACCCCAAGACCGGCCGCGTCGTCGGCCTCTTCTAGGGGGACACGTACCTTCGGTACATGTCCCCGAACATCACCGCAGCGACCGAGGGCGACCGCTGAAGCCGGGGCCGAGGGGATCGCCGGAGAGAGCCTAAAGCGGTGATTCAGACGGAGAGGGGGCCGGACGAG
>VGJC01000059.1 GCA_016867635.1 Candidatus Aminicenantota bacterium
ACGATCTCCTGTCCCTCTTCGAGGCCCGAGGTGATCTCGATCATCATGCCCCCCATGATGCCCTTGTCGACGGGCGCGAACTTGGCCCGGCCGCTCTCGACGACGTAGACGCCCTCCTCTTCTTTCCTGGCGGCCGCCTTGTCCCCTTCGGCCGCCTCCCGGTCGCGAAGCACGAGGGCCGAGATGGGCACGGCCAAGACGCCCTTCTTCTCGGCGACGATGACGTCGGCCGAGGCCGACAGGCCCGGCTTGAGGCTCTCGGCCGGGTTCTCGAGAGTGATGACGACCTTGAAATCCTTGGCCTCCCGCGTGGCCGCGCCGCCGGTCGCTCGCTGGAGGGCGGAGCTGCCGACCTCGGTGACCAGGCCCTTGAACGTCGTCGCGGGAAAGGCGTCGACCCGGATGTCGGCCACCTGGCCGATGGCCACCCCGACGACGTCCGTCTCGTCGACCTCGACCTCGACCTCCATCACGGACAGGTCGGCGATGGTCATGAGAATGGTCCCCGGATTGTTCATGGTCCCGATGATGGCCACCTCGCCCTCCTCGACCCGGAGGCTGGTGATGATGCCGTCGATCGGGGAGTCGAAGGTCGTCTTCTTCAGGTTGTCCATGGTGCTCTGGAGGGAGGACTCGGCCTGTTTGATCTGGTAGCGGATGGAGTTGACCTGGGCCTCGGCGACGTCGAACTGGGCCTTGGCCGCCTCGAGCTGGTCCTTGGAGATCAGGTCCTCCTCATAGAGGCGGCGGATCCGGTCGTAAGAGCCCTTGTCCCTCAGCAGCCGGGCCTCGGCCTGGATGAGCTCGGCGTTGGCGGAGCGAATGAAATACCGGTCCCGGTCGGCGTTGGCCTCGTACTGGATGGAGTCCAGCTTGAGGAGGAAATCGCCGGCCTTGACCTCCTGGCCCTCGACGACGCCGATCTTGACGATCCGCCCGGGGACCTGGGCGCTGATGTTGACGTTCTTTTTGGGCTTGATCTCCCCGGACGCCGAAACGAGGGAGTTCAGATCCTGCCTGACGACCTTGTCGACGGTCACCTTGACGGTCCTCTCCCGTTGGGACCTGAGGTTGGCGATGACGATGACGCCGATGACGAGGACGACGCCCAGGACGATCAGGGCCTTCTTGCGTTTTTGGAGGAATGTTCTTTTTTCGGTCATGTTCGACGGCCTTCCAGATCAGATTTCCTATTATACTACGGATGGCCGGGGGAATGGTTCAGGAGTTGCCTCCGGTCCGGGGAGTTGATAATATAAGTGTCCCATGAGCGCCCTCGACGAGTTCCGAAGGGTCGGCGAAGCCGCCGTCCGGGAAGCCGGCCTCTATCTCCGATCGAACCTCGACCGGCGGGCCGAGGCCTCGTACAAAGGCGCCGTCGATCTGGTCACGGCCTTCGACACCGGCTCCCAGGAGATCCTGGTCGGCCGGCTGTCGGCGGCCTTCCCCGATCACGGCTTCCTGGCCGAAGAGGGCCTGTCCCGGCCGGGCCGTTCGGCCTACCGGTGGATCATCGATCCGCTCGACGGCACGACGAACTTCGCCCACACCCTTCCCGTTTTCTGCGTCTCCGCGGCCCTCGAGTACCAGGGACGGATCGTCCTCGGCTTCATCTACGACCCGATGCGCGAGGAGCTTTTCCGGGCCGAAGCGGGGCGGGGAGCGGTCCTCAACGGCGATCGGATAAGGGTTTCCGGGGTCGGAGACCTGGCGAAAAGCCTCCTGGTTACGGGGTTCCCCTACGACATCCGGACGAGCCCGGTCAACAACATGGACCATTGGAGCCGGTTCATCGTTCGGGCCCAGGCCATCCGGCGCCTGGGCTCGGCGGCCCTGGACCTGGCCTATGTCGCCTGCGGCCGGTTCGACGGGTTCTGGGAGCTCAAGCTCAACCCCTGGGACGTGGCCGCCGGGGTCCTGATCGTCGGGGAAGCGGGCGGGCGGGTCACGGACCTCGAGGGCCGGGGATTCGACATCCTGGCGCCCGGGATCCTGGCCACCAACGGCTTGGTCCACGCGGCCATGCTCGAGATCCTCGGCATGGGGACGATGGCCCCGGAGAAGGGCGGATCGGATGAAAAGACCTAGGACCTTCCTTCCGGCCCTTGGATGGGCGGCCCTTTGGCTCGCCGCGTTCGCGGCCGGCGGCGGGGAGAGCGGTGGGCCCTCCCAGGAAGCGGACCAGAGGCCCGTCCTGACGATGACCGTCAAGGCCGACGCCGGATGGGTCGATACGGGGATCGACGTCGCTCAGGGAGAGGCCATGACCATCCGGGCCAGCGGTCAGATCACCCTCCAGCGAGGCAACCCGGCCGCCGGCTGCGGCCCGGAAGGCCTCGACTTCATGACCGTCCAGCAGCCGGTCGCGGACAGGAACCTGGGGGCCCTGATCGGCAAGGTCGCCCAGCTCATCTCCGTGAGAGTGGACGAGGACACGGGGGAAGAGATCCGGGACGAGATCGTCTCCGTTTTTCACATCGGGGCCGAAAGCGACATTCTGGCCCCCATCAGGGGGCGCCTCTACCTCGGCGTCAACGAGAACGTCGTCAAGGACAACGGGGGGGAATTCACCGTCTCGATCTTCCGGCGCGATCAGCCCGGATCAGGTCCCATTCAGGGCCGCCTGGTTGGCCAGGTGCCCTTCCATGAACTGGGTGTTGTACTTCCCCGCCAGGAAGTCCGTGTCGGCCAGGACCGACAGGTGCAGGGGGATGTTCGTCTTGATGCCGACGATGGTCGTCATCTCCAGGGCGGCCCTCATCTTCCGGATGGCCAGCTCCCGGCTCGGGGCGTAGGCGATGATCTTGGCCACCATTGAATCGTAATCCGGAGGCACCGTCCAGCCGCCGTAGGCGGCCGAATCGACCCGGATGCCCTCTCCTCCCGGCAGGACCAGGAAGTCGATCTTCCCCGGGGACGGGACGAACGTCTGCGGGTCCTCGGCGTTGATCCGGCACTCGATGCTGTGGCCCCGCATTTCGAGCGGCTCCGGAAAATTGTATTGTTCGCCGGCCGCGAACTTGATCTGGGCCTTGATGAGGTTGATGCCGTAGACCATCTCCGTGATCGGGTGTTCGACCTGGACCCGGGCGTTGGCTTCCATGAAGTAGAACTTCCTGGTCTCGTCGACCAGGAACTCGAAGGTGCCCAGGCTCTGGTAGCCGACCTTGCGGGCCGCCTCTTCGACCTCCCGGATGATCCTCTTGCGGATCTTCTCGTCGATGAACGGCGACGGGGTCTCCTCGATGAGCTTCTGGTACTTGCGCTGGACGGAGCACTCGCGCTCGCCGAACGCGGTGACTTTGCCTTTCTTGTCCCCGATGACCTGGATCTCGATGTGCCGGGCCCCGGAGACGAATTTCTCGATGTACAGGGAGGGGTCGCTGAACGCGGCTTTGGCCTCGCCCTGGGCGATGGGGAACTGCTCCTCGAGCTGGGCCGAGGACCGACAGATCCTCATGCCCTTTCCTCCTCCGCCCGCGGCGGCCTTGATGATCACGGGGAAGCCGATCTTCTGGGCGACCTTCTTGGCTTCGGCGAGATCCTCGATGATCTTGTCGCTCCCCGGCAGGATGGGCAGGCCGGCCTTCTTCATGGCCTGGCGGGCCTTGTCCTTGTCGCCCATGAGGCGGATGATGGCCGGGGGGGGGCCGATGAACGTGAGCCCGTGGGTCTCGCAGATCTCGGCGAACTTGGCGTTCTCGGCGAGGAACCCGTAGCCGGGGTGGATGGCGTCGGCCCCGGTGATGTCCACGGCGCTCAGGATGTTGGCGATGTTGAGGTAGCTCTCGGAGGCCTTGGCGGGCCCGATGCAGACCTTCTCGTCGGCCAACAGGGCGTGGAGGGATTGGCGGTCGGCTTCCGAGTAGACGGCGACGGTCTTGATGCCGAGCTCGCGGGCCGAGCGGATGACGCGGATGGCGATCTCCCCGCGGTTGGCGATGAGTATCTTGGAGATCATGAAGCCTCAGATCAGCGGGGCGATGGCGAACAGCTTCTGGCCGAATTCCACGGGCTTGGCGTTGTCGACGAAGACCTCGACGACCGTCCCGTCCACATCGGCCTCGATCTCGTTCATCAGCTTCATGGCCTCGATGATACAGAGGGTCTGGCCCCTTTTGACCGTCTCGCCGATGTCCGTGAAGGGATGGGCCGTCGGGTCGGGGGCCCGGTAGAAGGTCCCGACCATGGGGGAGAGGATCAGATGCTGGCCGGTCGGCGGCTCGACGGCGGCCAGAGGGGCGATGCCCGACCGCTCCGGTTCGGACTGGGGTGAGGGGCCCTGGCCCTGGACGAATGTCGCCGGGGACGAGGGAGGGGCGCAGCGGCCGATCTTGACCTTGAGGCCCTCGACCTCGAGCTCGAAGACCGAGAGGTTCTTCTCCTCGAGCAAGGCGATGAGCTTGCGGACCTCGTCGTAGTCGATGTTCTTGGCCATCAGGCTTTCCTCCGGCAGAGCCGGCTGTTTGTTCTTGTCTGTCATGAAGTTACCCGATTCCTTGGAAGTCCCTCTACCTTAACGGCATCCGCCCCAAAAGTCAAGCGCCCCCCCCCTGCCCGCGCCTCACCTGAGGAGCGCCTATCCTCATGTATTGCCATTTTCCGGTCGGCTGCGGCGGGGCCTCGGGGCGTCCTTTCCGTCCGCGCGGTGATTCTTCACGCGTTCCCGGTCCGGATCTGGTGGGAATGGGCCGCATATCCGTCCCGTGACCGCTAAATCACCGCTTTATGCTCCCGTCAACGACACCCCTGCGGCCCCTGCTCCCGCAGCCTCCATCTAGCCATATAACGCCCTTGTCGTATCGCCGTAAGGGAACGCCGTGCCACCCGTAGCATCAGAAGGCGGCGGGGGTTTGACGGGGGGCGGCGGTTGGCTTAAGATGGCCGGGATGTTCGAACAGCTTTCCGAGCGCCTCGAGAGGATGATGAAGTTCCTCCGGGGCGAGGGCACGGTCACCGAGAAGAACATGGCCGAGGCCCTCAAGATGCTGCGGCTGGCCCTCCTCGAGGCCGACGTCAACTACCGCGTAGTCAAGGACTTCGAGGCCCGCATCAGGGAAAAGGCCCTGGGTGAGGAGGTCCTCCGGAGCCTGTCCCCGGCCCAGCAGGTCATCAAGATCGTCCGGGACGAGATGACCGGGATCCTGGGGGGGCGGCAGAAGCCCCTGATCTTCGCCTCCCGGCCGCCGTCGGTCTTCATGCTGGTCGGCCTCCAGGGCAGCGGGAAGACGACGACCTGCGGCAAGCTGGCCCGCTGGGTGTCCGGCCTGCCCAAGAGCCCCCTTCTCGTCTCCTTCGACCTCAAGCGCCCGGCCGCCCAGGACCAGCTGAAGACCATCGCGGGGTCCCTGGGCCTGCCGTTCTACGAGATGACCGCGGCCCGGATGGCCTCGCCGAAGGAGGCCCTGAAGGACCTGCTTCTGGCCGCGTCCAATAAGGGCTACGATCCCCTGATCGTCGACACCGCCGGCCGCCTCCACGTCGACGAGGACCTGATGGCCGAGCTGCGCCTGGTCAAGGATATCCTGGCCCCGGCCGAGACGATCTATGTGGGGGACGCCATGACCGGCCAGGACGCCGTCCGCAGCGCCCAGGCGTTCGAGGACCGGATAGGTCTGACCTCCGTCATCCTGACCAAGCTCGACGGCGACGCCCGGGGCGGCGCGGCCCTGTCGATCGTCTCGGTCACCGGCCGACCCATCAAGTTCATCGGCGTCGGGGAGAAGCCGGACAAGCTCGAGGTCTTCCACCCGGAGAGGATGGCCTCCCGCATCCTGGGCATGGGGGACGTCCTGTCCCTGATCGAGAAAGCCGAGGAGGGGGCCGACCGCGAGGAGGCCGAGGAGCTGGCCCGCAAGCTCCGCAAACAGGAGTTCACCCTCGAGGATTTCAAGAAACAGATCGTCCAGATGAAGAAAATGGGGTCTTTCGCCGATCTCCTGGGCCACCTCCCCCAGGTCGGGCCGCTCAAGGGCCTGTCGAAGGTCCAGGTCGACGACCGCAAGATCGCTCATTTCGAGGCCATCATCAACTCCATGACCCCCGACGAGCGGCAGGACCCCCGGGCTCTCGACGGGAGCCGCCGCCGCCGCGTCGCCCGGGGCAGCGGGAGGCCCGTTCACGAGGTCAACCAGCTGGTCAAACAGTTCCTGGAAATGCGGAAGATGCTGGGCAAGCCCCAGGTACGCAAGATGCTCGGCGGCCTGAAATAGGGCGGGGCCCTATTTGCGGTCCAGGACGTAGTCCAAGCAATCGAGCCAGAAGGCGGCGTAGTCCTCCCAGAAGACGAAATTGCATCCCCAGTGAGGGGCCGGATCGGAGGTGTAGGCCAGGACCCGCCCGCGGCCGAAGGTCCTGACGGCGACCAGGGGATCCTCGGTGTCCCGGACCTTGAGCAGGACCCGTCCCTCGGGGATGGACAGGGTCTTGTTGTACCCCAGGATGGGCGGCATGGTCCGGAAATTGATGTCCTTGAAGACGCGCTCTCCGGCCGCGGTCAGCTCGGGGTCGAACCCCTCGGTGCTCTCGACGAGGTCCTCGAAAGCCAGGCAGCGGACGGGGAGGAGCTCCCGGAGGCGGGTCCGTCCCCAGCCTCCCTTGCCCAGCTCGCCCGTGAAGGAGTACCAGCCCCCGAGGAAGAGCGCCCCTTTTCCCTCCCTTACGGCCTCCACGGTCAGGCGGACCCGGTCCGGATAGGTCAGGGTCCGGGTGCCGAGCTTCTCCCGGTCGAAGAAGCTCGGGGCCAGCTGAAAGAGCTTGGCGTCGACGTCGCTGAAGATGAGGACGTCGTGAGCCGCCAGGACGGCCTCGTAATCGCCCGGGCCGAGCTTGTTGTAGAAGTCCCAGGAGGGGACCGAGGTGACGGTGTGCTTGCCCGTGGATTCCAGGGCGTCCTTCAGCCACTTGCCGTAGTTGAAGATGTCCAGCCCCTTGGGGGAATAGTGGAAGGGCGTTTCCGCGAAGACCGGCCCCGTGAGCACGGCCCAATCCCCGACATAATAGATGTTCGCCATGTCCAGGCCTCCTGCCGGGCCCGCCGGCCGGTATTTCCGCCTTGAGTTTTGTCGCTCCAGACCCGGGCAGTTGTTGACTTGCCCCCCAAATTCCGGTATGATTTTTCAGCACTTTACTCTACCACGGAAGTGATAACACAATGATCACCATGCGCTTGATGAGATTCGGCACGAAGAAGAGACCGGCCTACCGGATCGTCGTGATGGACTCCGAGAGGGCCCGGCAGAGCCAGGCCCTGGACACCCTCGGCACTTACGCCCCCCTGGAAGAGCCGGCCGCCGTCAAGATCGACCTCGCCCGGGCCAACGAGTGGCTGGCCAAGGGTGTCCGGCCGTCGAGAACCGTTCAGTCCTTGCTGGATAAGGCAGGCAAGGGCGCTGTACGCGCGAAACCCACGCAAGAAGCCTAACCATAAAGGAGGTCACCGTGAAGGAACTCGTGGAATTGATCGCCAAGGCGTTGGTGGACAACCCGGAGAAAGTGGTGGTAACCCAGCTCGAAGGAGAGCAGACCACGATCCTTGAGCTCAAAGTCGCCCAGGAAGACCTCGGCAAAGTCATCGGCAAGCAGGGCCGGACGGCCCGGGCCATCCGGATCATCCTCGGCGCGGCGGGGATGAAGCTCAAGAGGAGATTCAACCTGGAGATCATTGAAAAAGGCTGATCTCGTCCTCATCGGCAAGGTCGCGAGGAGCCAGGGCCGGGACGGATGTCTCAAGGTCAGGCTCTACGAGAAGGTCCCCTCCGGGTTTTCCAGGTCCAACGTGTATCTCCGAGGGAACCGCGGTTTCGAGGGTTTCGAGGTCGAATCCCTCGTCTTGGACCGGAACTCGCATTTCCTGAAGCTTCGCGGAGTCGATACTCTGGCCCGGGCGGACGCCCTGGCCGGGCTTGAGCTGTACGTCGAGGAAAGCCTCTTCCCGCCCCTCGAAAAAGGCCGGTTCTATCTTTTTCAGCTGGTCGGGTGCCGGGTCGTCAAGAGGGACGGCTCCGAAGTCGGGACCGTGGCCCGGATCCTCCCGGCCGGGGGCTCGAACCTGCTGGTCGTGGCCCGGGAAGCGGGGGAGGTTTACGTCCCTTTCACGGAGGCGATCTGCGTCGAGGTCGACCGGGAGGCGAGGGTCATCGTCATCAACCCTCCGGACGGCCTGTTGGAGTTGAATGAGATTTGATATAATCACGATCTTCCCCGAGATGTTCGCCGGGGTCTTTTCGGCGGGCATCGTCGGGAAGGCCCTTGACAAGGGACGCGTCGAGATCGCCGTGCACGACCTGAGGGACTACACCCGGGACAAGCACCGGCAGGTCGACGATCGCCCCTTCGGGGGACAGGAAGGAATGGTCATGAAGCCCGAGCCGATCTTCCGAGCCGTGGAGGCCGTCCGGCGGGACGGGGACTCCCGGGTCTACCTGCTCTCGCCCCAGGGCTCGCGCTTCGATTCCGCGGCCGCCGAGGAGATGGCCTCGCACCGCCAGGTCGTTCTCATCTGCGGCCGTTACGAAGGGGTCGACGAACGGGTCTCCGAGCGCCTCGTCGACGGCGAGATCTCGATCGGCGACTACGTCCTTTCGGGGGGCGAGCCGGCGGCCGTGGTCGTCGTGGACGCGGTTTCGAGGTTCGTCCCGGGTGTCGTGGGCAAGGCGGGGTCGGTGCGGAACGATTCCTTCGCCGACAGCCTCCTGGACTTCCCCCAGTACACGAGGCCGAGGGAATTCCGAGGCTTGAAGGTCCCCCAGGTCCTGTTCTCGGGGGACCACCGGAAGATCGCGCGCTGGCGGCGGAAAAAGGCCCTCGAAAAGACTGTCCGGGCGCGGCCCGACCTTTTGGAGGGCAGAGCGAACGCATCAGAAGACGAGGATCTTCTTGAGGAAATACGGAACGAAAGGAAGGATCAATGAGCCTGGTCAATGTGGTTGAGGATAGACAGATGAGAAAGGACCTCGATCCTTTCAACGTGGGCGACACCGTCAAGGTCCACGTCATCATCCGGGAAGGGGAGAAGGAGCGCATCCAGATCTTCCGCGGCGACGTCATCGGCAAGCGGGGAGCCGGGATGAAGGCCTCGTTCACCGTCCGCAAGGTGTCCTTCGGGATCGGCGTCGAGCGCGTCTTCCCCATGCATTCCAAGACGCTCCGCAAGATCGAGGTCGTCCGCAAGGCCAAGGTCCGCCGGGCCAAGCTCTACTACCTCCGCGACCTCAAGGGCAAGAAGGCCCGGCTCAAAGAGGACCAGGGGTAATCCGCACCCGGCTCGCCGTGGCCAGCTTCAGGATCGAAAAAGGGCTCCTGAGAGAAGGCTGGAGGACGATCGCCGGGGTCGACGAGGTCGGCCGGGGGGCCCTGTTCGGCCCGGTGGTGGCCGCGGCCGTCGTCCTCCCCCCCGAGTGGCTGGTCAAAAGGCCGCCGGCCCCCGTCCGCGACATCGACGATTCCAAGCTCCTGGCCCCGACTAAACGGATGGAGCTCGCGGCTTTCCTGACCCGGGAAGCCGCCGGCCTGGGGATCGGGATGGCTTCCGCGGCGGAGATCGACGAGATGAACATCTTCCGGGCGACGCAGCTGGCCATGCGCCGGGCCCTCGGGCGCCTTCCGCTTTCTCCGGACGTCCTCCTGGTTGACGGCTTCCCGATAAAAGATGTACAGTACCGGCAGGTGGGTGTGCCGGGGGGAGACCGGAAGAGCCGGTCGATCGCCGCGGCCTCCATCGTGGCCAAGGTCTTTCGCGACGACCTCATGGCGACCTTGAACGTCGTCTACGGAGGATACGGGTTGGACAGGAACAAGGGTTACGGGACCGACGAGCACGTCCGGTGCCTGAGGGAGAAGGGGCCGACGCGCCTCCACCGGAAGTCCTTCAACTGGGGATGAGGCCAGGCTGCCCATGAGCCCCCGTATCGACCGCCCCCGGATCCTCGAGCTGGCCGAGAAGCACGTCAAGGCCGGCAAGATCAAGGACGCCATCGCCGAATACGAGAAGCTGGTCGCCGCCGATCCCCAGGACATCGGCACCCTCAACGCCATCGCCGACCTCCACATCCAGCTCGACCAGACCGGCGAAGCCGTCCGCTACCTGCTCCGGCTGGCGGAGGAATACGAGCGCCGGGGGCTCGTCTCGCAGGCCCTGGCGTTCTACAAGAAGATCCACAAGATCGGCCCCGAGCTCCACGAGCACGCCCTCAAGCTGGCGGACATGCTGGGGCAGCAGGGTTTCCTGGCCGAGTCCAAGAGCGTGTCCCTCGGCGTCGCCCGCCGGTTCCTCGAGGCCGGCCAGGCCGCCGAGGCCATCGGGATCTTCGAGAAGGTCACCCGGATGGACGGCGAGGACCTCGAGGCCCGCAAGGCCCTGGCCGGCCTCTACAGGGACGCCGGTTTTCTCGACGCCGCCGTGCAGCAGCTCAACGAGATCGCCGAGATCCGGTTGAGCCAGGGCCGGCTCGAAAGCGCGGAGGAGGTCCTGACGGAGGCCCTGGCGCTGAAGCCGGGCGATACCCGGGGTCTCGTCAACACCGTCGAGCTCTTCAAGCGCCAGGGCCGGACCGAGAAGGCCGTCCGGCTCCTCGAGGAATGCCTGGCGGAGGCCCCCGACAACATCCCTCTGCTCAACATCCTGGGCAACCTCTTTTTCGAGGAGGGGGAATTCAAGAAGGCCGAGGACCTCTTCTCGCGGATCGTCGCCTCCCACCCCTTGAACGTCAACGCCAGGGTCAAGCTGGGCCGGATCTTCATCGTCAAGGATAAGCTCGACCAGGCCTTCGAGCTGTTCGAGCCTCTGGTCAACAACC
Organism: Candidatus Aminicenantota bacterium; assembly: GCA_016867635.1. Classification (GTDB taxonomy): domain Bacteria; phylum Acidobacteriota; class Aminicenantia; order Aminicenantales; family Saccharicenantaceae; genus RBG-16-66-30. The sequence continues at coordinate 10,797 of VGJC01000059.1, forward strand.
TCGTCAAGAAGCGTCGGGAAGACAAGGCCGTCGGCCTCCTCAGCCTGATCCTCGAAGCCCAGAAGCCGCATCTCCCGGCCCTCGAGCGGCTGGCCCAGATCTACAGGTCCTCCGGCGAGACCAAGAAGCTCGAGGCCGTCACCCGGGCCATGCTCGACGAGTTCCGGAAACAGGGCGCCCGGGACAGGATGCTGGCCGCCCTCGGTGAGCTCCGGCAGCTCCGTCCCGATGACGCCGAGGCCGCCGAGGAATTGCGCCATCTCAGGAAGGACATGGGGTTCCCCGAAGAGGAGGCCCCGGGAGAGAATCCGAACCTGCCCGAGGCGGACCGGGAGATCATCCGGGAAACCCTGGACCAGGCCGACTTCTACACCCAGCAGGGCCTGGTCCGCAACGCCCGCCGGATCCTCGAGAACCTCCTGTTCAAGTATCCCGACGAAATGCGGATCAGGAACAAGATCGGGGTCCTCGACGAGATCAAGACCCACATCGACGAGGAAGAGCTCCGGCGGCGGGTCGAAAGGACCAGCGCCCTCGATTCCAGGATCAAGGAGAAGAGCGCCGAACGGAGATCCGTGGACAAACAGAGGGGATACGGCCCGTTCTCGAGCGAGGTCGTCGAGGGCGAGAAGGTCAGCACCGCCGAGATCTTCGCCGAGACGGACATCGTCCCCTTCGCCGGCGCCGAGCCCGGGGAGAGGACCTATTACGATCTCAGGGACCAGGCCGGGGCGGAGCTGCGCATGCTGAGGACGGTCTATCTCCAACAGTCGCAGGGCGAAATGGCCTCGCTGGAGAAGGAGCTTTCGGGGATCGTCTCGGATTTCCGGAGGGACCTTAAGACCAAGGTCAAGGCCGACGACTCGGCGACATTCTACCATCTCGGGGTGGCCTTCATGGGCCAGGGGCTTCACCGCGAGGCCATCGAGGAGTTCTCGAAGGCGGCCAAGGACAGCCGGTACGCGATCGAGTCCGCCAGCCTCATCAGCCTCTGCCTCCGGCATCAACGGGATTTCGAGGAAGCCGAGAAGTGGCTGAGAAAGGCCCTTGAGCTGGCCGAGGAAGGCAGCGACCAATACTACGCCCTGGAGTTCGAGCTGGCCGAGCTCTGGGAACAGGCCGAGGCCCGAGACAAGGCCATGACCCTGTACCGGGAGATCCGGGATTGGAACCCGGGCTACCGGAACATCTCCGACAAGCTCAAGACCTTTGGGGTCGGACCACAGGATATCTAATTTTATCAGTCAGTTAGATCAAGAAATTGGCCCCGGCAACAGCTTTGCGAGCATGTTTTCGGGGCCAAAAATGCGACGGCTCAGTCGACGACCTTCCCCGAGATGATTAAAATCAACCCCTTGTCGCCGCCGTCGAGCTTGGAGACGCCGACGACCGTCCGCTCGCCGGACTTGATGTTGAGCGTGCTTTCGATGAGGGTCGCGACATTGGTGAGCGGCTTGTCCTGGTAGCTGCCGAGCCGTTCGACCTTCCTCAACCGGACCTGGGTCTTGACGACCGCGTTCTTGGTGTCGCCGCTGACCTCCGGCCGGAGGGCGAACTCGAACTCGGCCTTGGGGCCCATGACGACCTCGGCGTTCTCCTTGTTGACCACCCGGACCATGGAGCTGTCGAGCAGCGTATAGCTCTTGTAGCGGAGCAGACCGCGCAGCTCTCTGATGAGCGGGTCGTTCTGGATGGGGTCAGCGCCGGCCGCTTCCGTTTCCGAGCCCAGGACGAGCTGGATGGTGAAGAGGATGTCGGCCGGCTTGACGTCGACCTCGCGGATGACCTGCTTGACCATTTCGATGTTCTCGGGGGTGGCCATCAGGGTCAGGATCTTCTTGCTCGAATCCACGTTGACCCGCTCGTAGCGGATATCCAACA
>VGJC01000060.1 GCA_016867635.1 Candidatus Aminicenantota bacterium
CCTGCAACCTGGCGACCTCGCCTCCGGCCGACGGCGCCACCGGCCGTCTGAACCTGCTGGTCACGGACGCGCCCGCGGACGACTGGCAGGAAGTGACCGTCGTCCTCAAGTCCGTCGGCCTGTTCCACCGCGAAAGCCAGTCCTGGCAGACCGTCTGGACGGCCGACCCGGCCAACCCGGCCGCCGGCAAGATCAACCTTGTCGACCTGAGCGGCGTCGCCCTCTTCCTCGGCCAGGCCTCCATCCCCGTCGGGACCTACGGCCGCGTCCGGCTGGCCATCGACACCGACCCGACGACCATGAGGATCGTGGACGACCTGGGCAACGCCGTCGATCCCGCCCAGATCAAGGTCGTCGACCCCTCGGGCCGCGGCGAGATCCGCGTCAACCTGGATCCGGCCATCGCGGTCGTCGAGGGCGAGACGACCAACCTCCAGGTCGACTTCGACCTGGCCCACCCGCTGTCCATCTTCGTTCTGGACGGCAAGGTCATCGTCAACCTCCAGGTCCGCCACAAGGCCCTGCCGCGTCATCTCCATCACCTCCAGTTCGCGCGCAGCATCGGGGACATCACGGCGGCCGCGTCCGACGGGACGAGCTTCTCCATCAAGACGCTCCACGGCGCCGAGCTCTCCTTCGGCGTCAACACCGGAACGATCTACGTCGACGCCGATGTCAACCAGCCGGGGACCTTCGCCGGATTGGCCGCTCTTGCCGGCAGCGGGGCCGCTCTCGTGGCCTCCAACATGAACGCCGACGGCAGCCTCTACGCCCGGCGCGTCTGGTACGCGGCGAGCGTCGACACCCTTCCGCGGTTCACCCCCGAGGGCCTGGTCCGGCGCGTCGGCGACAACTGGCTGCGGATCGTCAAGAAGAGGACCCAGACGACGGCGGCCAACGTCCGCACGTGCGACTGGAGCGCCGACGTCATCTTCGTCGACGGGAACACGGTCTGGACGTTCCGGGACAACATCCCCATGGGGACCGGCCTCGACGTCCTCCGCCACATCCGGCGCGGCTTCCGCGTCGAGGTGACCTTCGCCGACCCGGCCGCCACGCCTAAGGTCGCCGCCGCGGTCAACGTCCTCAGCGCCCACGTCGAAGGCGTCATCACCGACGCCACGACCGAGGCCGTCACCTTCGGCTGGTGGGATTATCGGGCCCGAGCGCTCGCTTACAGCGCCGTGCCAGACCACGCCTTCTCCTGGTGGTTCTTCGGGCTTCCCTCCAGCGCGTCCTCGAGCATCGAGGACTTCGTGGATACCGTCAATCAGGCCAAAACCGCCCACCTTTGGGCTTTCGCCTGGGCCGGTCTGTATTGGGACGAGGCCGGCGGCCGCTGGGTCGTGGAACATCTCGTCCTGGCCCCCGAGAAGCTTCGCGACCCGACAAGGATCACGACCGCCTATTCGGCTTCGACCGGCTCCATGGGCGTGACGACCTATTGCTGGTGGGACGAAGCCCTGGCCCAGGACATGACCGTCTTCCTCGACACGACGGGCGACCTGCAGACCGTGGTCGGATCGGTCGTCTACAACACGACGACCCGCATCCACACGGTCACCTTCCCGGTCCCGCCCGCCGATTGGCCGGCGCTGCTGATCCCCGAGCTCCCTCGGGTGAGGGTCTGGGTCCGGCCGGTCAAGGCCTCCGACGGGACGTTCAGCTGGCGGGCCTACACGGTGATCGCCTACCGGATCATCGGCTGACCGCCCGTATCGCCATCTCGACGGCCGCGGGCTCTCCTCCGGGAGGGCCCGCGGCCCTTATTTCCCTATCCGACCGGTTTTTCTCGAGCTGGGCCAGCTTGGAGGGCGGTTGACACCTCCGTGAACCGCCCTTATAATAAAGGCGAAAGGAGTATGGGGGCGAACTGGTCTCGACGGAGGTAGTGAGACACAAGTTGCATGCCGAGGTCCCACCCACCTCGCTAAACCGGTGGAAAACATTTAACTGCAGAACCTTTAGCAGTCGCGGCCTAATAGAAAGGCTCGCCGTTCCTGGGGTCCTCTCCCGCGGGGCCTCCGGAGCGCCGACCCAGCGGGATAGCGAACCGGTCCGGTCCTGAGGCCGGGGAGCGAAACACCTTCGGGGCTGGCCGTGCGGGGTTCCTCCTCTTCGAGCGCCGTGCGGCGAGAGACCGGAAGAGGATAAGCATGTAGAGACTTGCTGTTGAATGCTTTCGGACGCGGGTTCGATTCCCGCCGCCTCCACCAGCTTCGGATCAAGTGACGTGTTGAACAATAGAAAGCTCCTGACCCGGGCCGCCGGACTGCCCCTCCTTCTTTTTTTCGCCGGGAGCCTGTCCGTCGCCGGACTCTCCGGCCAGGTCCCCTCCCAGGGCCCGCCCGCGGCCCGCGGCGCCGAACGGATCAAGACCGTGGTCATCGATCCCGGGCACGGCGGCATCGAGGTCGGGGCCAAGGGCAAGTTCGGGAACCTCGAGAAAGAGATCACCCTGGCCGTCGGGCTCAAGCTGAAGGCCCTGATCGAGAAGAACATGGCCTTCAACGTCGTCATGACCCGCGACCGCGACGTCGACGTGTCGATCGAGAACCGGTCGGCCATCGCCAACAACCACAAGGCCGACATCTTCATCAGCATCCACGCCAACGGCGCGCTCCAGAAAAAAGCCCAAGGATCGGAGACCTTCTTCCTGAACCTCAACGCGACCGACGAGGAGACCCGTCGGCTGGCCTACCTCGAGAACAACTCCTCCCAGCTCGAGAGCCGTATCGACCCCTCGAGCGACGACGACCTGATGATGATCCTCTGGGACATGGCCCAGACGGCCTACATCCGGGAGAGCAGCCGCCTGGCGGAGATGGTCCAGGGCGAGCTGAACGCTCTCCTGGGCACAAGGAACAGGGGCATCAAGCAGGCCCCCTTCAAGGTCCTGGCCGGCGTCGCCTGCCCGGCCATCCTGGTCGAAGCCGCTTTCCTGTCCAATCCCGAGGAGGAAAAGAGGCTGGCCTCCGAGCAATTCCAGGCGGGGATCGCCGACGCGATCTACCGGGGCCTGGCCCGATACCTGAGGTCTGTGACGTAGGCTCCCATGGCTGAAGAGAAGAAAGCCGGGATATCCAGGCGCGCCTTCGTCCTGGGCGGGCTCGCTGTCGCGCTCGTCGCCCTGGCCGTCCTGTTCTACACGGGCGGGGGCCGGGAGGAGATCCGCCACATCGCCGAGACCGTCCTGCCCAAGGCCGCGCCGTCGGAAGAGGAGACTGGCGGGCGGGTCAGCGTCACCCTCTTCTTCCTGTCCGACGACGACGATCTCCTGCACCGCGAGACGAGGGAGATCGCCGCCGGCCCGACGCCCGCGGACGAGGCGGAGCGGGCCCTCGAGGAGCTCATCAAGGGCTCCGAGAAAGACTACCTCTCGCCGCTCCCGCCCCAGGCCCGGGTCCGGCAGGTCTTCGTCAACAAGGACGGCACCGCCTATGTCGATTTCGGCAAGGAGATCATGGAGAAGTTCTCCTACGGCTCTTCCTCGGAGCTGGCCGCGGTCTACGCCGTCGTCAACACGCTGGCCGTCAATTTCCGGCCGATCAAGAGGGTCGTCATCCTCGTCGAGGGTGCCGAGCGGGAGACGCTCGGAGGGCACGTCGATCTGTCCCGTCCGTTCGCCGCCAACCTCGCCCTCGTGGCCAAGTGAACCGGGTCCCGCCGTGAAGAAGCTCCCCCGGGTGGTCATCGTCGGCTTCCCCAACGTCGGCAAATCCACTCTGTTCAACCGCGTCCTCGGCCGCCGGAAGTCGCTCGTCCACTCCCTGCCCGGCATGACCCGTGACAGCGTGTCGGCGGCGGCCGCGGTCGAGGGCCGGCGGTTCACCCTGGTCGACACGGGCGGGATGTTCGGGGTTCAGGACGAGCCCCTGAGCGTCAAGGTCCGCGAGAAGGCCTGGCAGGAAGCCGGCTCGGCCGACCTCGTCCTCTTCGTCCTCGACGGCAAGCGGGACATCGCCCCGGCCGAGGAGGAGCTCTACGCGAGCCTGAAAAAGCTCGACAAGCCCATGCTCGTCGTGGTCAATAAGATCGATTCTCCCTATCAGGAGGACCTCGTCAAGGCCGATTTCTACCGCCTGGGCGCGCGGGACATCTTTTTCGTGTCCGCCGAGCACCGTCTCGACCTCGGCCCCCTCGAAGAGGCCCTGGTTTCGGCCCTGCCCGCCGCGGGCCCCGCCCGTGACGAAGACGAACCGCTGAAGATCGCCATCGTCGGCCGGACCAACGTCGGCAAGTCGTCCCTCATCAACCGCTTCGCCGGCGAGGAGAAGCTCCTCGTCAGCGAGGTCCCGGGCACGACCCGGGACAGCACCGATACCCTCATCGTCCGCGACGGGAAGCCGTTCTGCCTCGTCGACACGGCCGGCATCCGCAAGTTCTCCGGCGCCGAAGACAGCCGGGAGAAGGCGGGGATCATCCGCTCCAAGGCCAACATGGGGGAGGCCGACGTCATCTGCCTGGTCCTCGACGTCCGGGAGTTCCCGACCCGTCAGGACGCCCGCATCGCCCAGCTGGCCCACGACTCCGGCAAGCCGCTGGTCATCGCCCTGAACAAGTGGGACCTCGTCGATGCCCGGGCCGTCGACGCCGAAGCCGTCAAGGACCGGGTCTACCGGAAGCTCGGTTTCGTGAGCTACGCGCCGCTGGTGTACGTCTCGGCCCTCACGGGCCAGCGCGTCGTCAAGATCCTGGACATGGCGGAGAAGGTCCACCAGGCCGCTTCCCGGAGGATCGAGACCTCCAAGCTCAACGAATTCCTGGGCCGCGTCGCCGAGGTCCATCCGCCCCGGCTGAAGACCGGGGCCCAGGTCAAGCTCCGGTACATAACCCAGAAGGGGGTCCTCCCGCCGACCTTCATCCTCTTTCTGGGCTCCCGGGGCCCGTTGGCCCCCGCCTACGAGAGATTCTTCCTCGAGGCCCTCCGCGAGGACTTCGGTTTGCAGGGAACGCCCCTCCGGCTGCTCGTCCGTTCGAGCTGAGCTTCCGTGACGGGATTTTTTCTTGACTTTAGGGGTCCTTTGGTCTATAAATATTGACTTGTCCCTCTGTGTGAAAAAGTCAGGACCATAAGGAGGTCACGATGTTCCGAAAAAAGACCCATATCGCGCTTCTCGCGCTGGCCGCGCTCGCCGTCGTTTTCACCCTTGCGGCCTGTGACAAGATCAGCTACTCCAAGCTCTCGGCCAACCACCATTTCACCCAGGCCAACGGGTACTTCACCGAGAGCCAATACCGCAAGGCCATCGCCTCCTACGAGCAGGCCCTGAAATACAACCCCGAGATGACCCAGGCCTACCGGTTCCTCGGGGAGAGCTACAAGGAGCTCTTTCGGCCCGGCGTGGACACCCCGCTCAACAAGGAGCTCGAAACCAAGGCCCTCGAAGCCCTCAACAAGGCCCTCGAGATCGAGCCCAAAAACAAGGACATCATCTACTCCTTGGGCGACATGTACGACAAGCTCAAGAGGTTCGACGAGGCCCAGAGGCTCTATCTCCGGATCATCGAGCTCGAGCCCGGCGATATGAGCAACTACTACGTCATCGCCGAGTTCTACAAGCGCTATTCCAGCGACAACCCGGAGATCGCCAAGAGGGCCGAGTCCATGTACCTGCGCCGGATCGAAGCCGACCCGGAGAATCCCCAGGGCTACGCCTACATGGCCACCTACCTCCAGGAGAGCTCCGGGAGCCCCGAGGAGACCCTGAAGTCCTACGAGCGGGCCAGCACCTACTGGGAGAAGCGCATCAGCCTCCAGCCGGATTCCGCGGAGGCCTGGCTGGCCCTGGGCGTCAACCTCTGGTCGCAGTCCTACCGCTTCCAGTTCCTGAACCCGAAAGAAAGGCTGCGGTTGGCCAACAGGGCCCTCGAGGCCATCCAGAAGGCCATCGACCTCGACCCGAGCTATCCCGAGCCTTATGCCTGGATGGGGCCTCTCTACAAAGCCGTTCTGGCCAAGCTCGAGCCGGAGAAGGAAGCCCGCTACAACGCCGAGGGCGACCGCTTCCTCGACCGGTTCCAGGAGCTGAGGAAGAGGGCCGCCGAGCGCAAGAAGCTCGAGGAAGAGCTGAAAAAGGGCGCCTGACCGCGCGGCTCCCCCTCGCAGCGGCCGGCCCCCCCGCGACGGATCGGGGCCGAAAGTTGACAATTCACTTGGAATTTAGTATCCTAGCCCATCTTTCTATCTCTCTATTAAGGTTAGAAGACAATGAGGACGTTTATTCCCAAAAAGGATGAAATCGAGCAGAAATGGTGGCTGATCGACGCCGAGGGCAAGGTCCTCGGGCGTCTGGCCACCGAGATCGCCGACCTGATCCGGGGGAAAAAGAAGCCGCAGTTCACGAGCCATCTGGACACCGGGGATTTCGTGGTCGTCGTCAACGCCGAGAAGATCAAGGTCAGCGGCCGCAAGCTCGATCAGAAGACCTACTATTCCCACTCCCTCTATCCCGGCGGGCTCAAGGAAGAGAAGCTCAAGGACCTGCTGACCAGAAAACCGGAAGAGGTCATCAAGAAGGCCGTCTGGGGCATGATCCCGAAGGGCAAGCTCGGCCGGGCCGTCTACAAGAAGCTCAAGGTCTACCGCGGGCCTCAGCACCCCCACGAAGCCCAGAACCCGCAGGAATATAGGACCTAGGAGGCACCGTGAGTCTTATCCAATATTACGGAACGGGAAGAAGAAAGTCGTCCATCGCCCGCGTCTTCCTGCGCTCCGGCAAGGGCGACATCACCCTGTTCGTCAACAAGAGGCCCCGGCCCTACGACGAATATTTCCGGCTGGATTCCTACAAGGTCATCATCCGCCAGCCGCTCCTCCTCACGGAGACGGAGAACAAGTTCGACATCTTCATGAGGGTCAACGGCGGCGGGGCCAAAGGCCAGGCCGAGGCCGTCCGGCTGGGCATCGCCCGGGCCCTGGTCGAGTTCAACAGGGAGCTCAAGCCCGTGCTCAAGCAGGCCAGCCTGCTGACCAGGGACGCCCGGGTCAAAGAGCGGAAGAAATATGGGTTGCTCGGAGCCCGCAAGGCGCCGCAGTACCATAAGCGGTAAATCGGATACGGGAGGCTCGAGTTGGTTTCTGTCACGATGAAAGAACTTCTGGAGGCGGGCGTTCATTTCGGGCACCAGACCAAGCGCTGGAACCCCAAGATGAAGGAATACATCTTCGGGCAGAGGAACGGCATCTACATCGTCGATCTGCAGAAGACCATCAAGAATTTCAAGGAAGCCCTGAACTACATCCGGGGTGTCGCCGAGGGGGGCAAGAACATCCTGTTCGTCGGCACCAAGAAGCAGGCCCAGGACATCGTCCGGGATTACGCGTCGAAGTGCGAGTCGAGCTACGTCAACCAGCGCTGGCTCGGCGGCCTGCTGACGAACTTCGCCATCGTCCGGACGAGCGTCGACAAGCTCAAGGAGCTCGAGGAGATGAAGGAGGACGGCCGCTGGGACCTGCTGTCCAAGAAGGAGCAGTCCAAGCTCGAGAAGGTCTACCGCAAGCTCCAGAAGAACCTGGGCGGCCTGAAGACCATGAGCGAGCTGCCGGGGGCCATGTTCGTGATCGACTCCTCGAAGGAGCTGATCGCCATCTCCGAAGCCCGCAAGATGAAGATCCCCATCGTGGCCGTCGTCGACACCAACGGCGACCCCGAGGACATCAACTATCCCATCCCCGGCAACGACGACGCGGTCCGGGCCATCGAGCTGTTCGCCTCCAAGGTCGCCGAGTCGATCGTCGAGGGCAAGAAGAACCGGATCAGCAAGGATCTCATGGAGCAGAAGACGGAAGCGGCGCCCGTCGCCGAAGAGGCCGCCGAGGGCGGGGCGCCCGAAGACAACTGAGAAAGAGGACGAGATGGAGATCACGGCGGATAAGGTCAAAGAGCTCCGGGAGAAGACCGGCATCGGCATGATGGAGTGCAAGAGCGCGCTCGCCGAGTGCGGCGGCGACATGGACAAGGCCATCGAGATCCTGCGGAAGAAAGGGCATGCCCGGGCCGAGGCCAAGGCCAGCCGGGCCGCCAACCAGGGGCTCGTCGGGTCCTACATTCACATGAACGGACGCATCGGGGTCCTCGTCGAGCTCAACTGCGAGTCCGACTTCGTGGCCCGGAACCAGGAGTTCCAGGGTCTCCTCAAGGAGATCGCCATGCAGATCGCCGCGGCCAAGCCCCGCTACATCTCCTCGAGCGACGTCCCCGAGGACATCGTCGCCAAGGAAAAAGAGATCATCAAGGCCCAGCTCGGCGACATGAAGAAGCCCCCGGAGATCATGGACAAGATCGTCCAGGGCAAGCTCGGCAAGTTCTTCGAGGAGATCTGCCTCCTCGACCAGCCCTACATCCGCGAGGACAAGATCAAGGTCCGGGACCTCATCGCCCAGGCCGTGGCCAAGACCGGCGAGAACATCAAGGTCGGACGCTTCACGCGCTACGAGATCGGCCAGGATTGAATCCGGCGCCCGTTCGGGTGTAGAATAGGCCCCGAAAGCCATGTCCAAACCCGCTTACAAACGGATCCTCCTGAAGCTGTCGGGCGAATCTCTCCTCGGCGACCTTCCCTCGGGCATCGATTACGACCGGGCCCTGGCCATCGGACGGGAGATCCGCGAGATCCACGAAATGGGCGTCGAGATCGCGATCATGATCGGCGGCGGCAATATCTTCCGCGGGGTCAAGGGGACCCGGGTCGGCATCGACCAGACTTCGGCCGACCAGATGGGCATGCTGGCCACGGTCATGAACGGCATCGCCCTCCAGTCGGCCCTGGAGACGGCCGGGGTCATGACCCGCCATGTCTCGGCCATCGAGATCAAGTCCCTGGCCGAGCCGTTCATCCGCCGGCGGGTCATCCGTCACCTCGAGAAGGGCCGGATCATCATCTTCTCGGCGGGCCTCGGCAGCCCCTACTTCACGACCGACACCGCCGCGGCCCTGCGGGCCATGGAGATCGGGGCCGAGATCATCCTCAAGGCCACCAAAGTCGACGGCGTTTACACGTCCGACCCGATGACCGACAAGAAGGCCCGGAAGTTCAAGACCATCCGCTACATCGACGTCCTCAAGAGGGGACTCACGGTCATGGACGCCACGGCCATCTCGCTCTGCAAAGACAACGGCCTGCCCATCCTCGTGTTCAACATGGACCAGAGGGGCAACATCAAGCGGGCCGTGCTGGGCGAGACGATCGGGACACGGGTCTATTAGAGCCGGGGCCCCGCCGCCCCGGATATCATCTTCGCTCGAGAGGGACGAGATGCTCAAAGACGCGTTGAGGGACGTGGACAAAAAAATGAAGGCCTCCCTGGATCATTTCCGCAAGGAGCTGGGGATGCTCCGGACGGGCCGGGCCAACATCGGCATTTTCGAGGACATCAAGGTCGCCTACTACGGCGCGCCGACCCCCGTCAACCAGGTGGCCACCATCAAGGTCCCCGAACCGACCTTGATCGTCGTCCAGCCCTACGATCCCGGGATGCTCGAGCCGGTCGACAAGGCCATCCGCGGCGCGGACCTCGGCCTGAACCCCCTCAACGACGGCAAGGTCCTGCGCGTCCCCATCCCGCCCCTCGACGAGGAGCGCCGCCGCGAGATCGCCAAGAAGATCGGACGGATGCTCGAGGAAGAGAGGACGACGCTGCGCAACATGCGGCGCGAGACCAAAGAGTTCATCGAGGAGCTCGAGAAGGAGAAGGAGATCACCGAGGACGAGAAGTTCTCGGGGATCGAGCAGCTCCAGAAGCTGCTCGACGACACCGTCTCCAAGGTCGAGGAAACGGCCGCCGCCAAGGAAAAAGAGATCCTCGAGCGCTGAAAAGAAGGGGACATGTACCTCCGGTACGTGTCCCCTTTTTTATGGCTTCCGCTGGAACCAGTTGTCCGTCGTCCCGAACTTCGTCCGCAGGGTCGGCTCAATTTCGATATATTGACATCCGCGAGAGGCCGGAATATCCTCCTGTCGAGATGGGAACGGTTGATTGGGAGTCTGTGGCCAGAGATAGCAGGCCGAGCCTAAAAGGAAATTCCTATCGCGACTACAGAAGTGGCGCTACACAGAAACCAATCAATCACTTGTTAGCCCTTGAAAGAAATTACACTGCTACGGTGACACCACCGCGACTACAGAAGGTAGAACATGGCGAAAAGACAAGCTGTTAAGAAGAACACGAAGAGCATAGAGGAAACCCTCTGGGATTCGGCGGACAAGCTGCGGGGCAGTGTCGAGCCGTCCGAGTACAAGCACGTTGTTCTTGCTCTGATCTTTCTCAAGTTCGCAAGCGACCGCTTTGAGCATCGCCGGGCGGAACTGATCGCGGAGGGCAAGGAAAAGTACGCGGACATGGTCGAATTCTACGCCATGAAAAACGTGTTCTTTCTTCCCGAAGAATCGCGATGGAGCTTTCTGGTCAAGAACGCCAAGCAGAATGATATAGCCGTCAAGATTGATACAGCCCTTCATACGGCCGAAAAGACCAACAAGGCTCTGCAAGGGGCGTTGCCGGACAATTACTTTTCCCGCCTGAACCTCGATGTCAGCAAGTTGGCCGCCCTACTGGATACGATCAACAACATCCACACGCTCAAGGATCAGGAACAGGACATCATCGGGCGAATCTATGAGTATTTCCTGCGGAAGTTCGCGATCAAGGAAGGAAAAGGCAAGGGCGAATTCTACACGCCCAAGGCTATCGTCAATCTGATTGCCGAGATGATTGAGCCGTATCGGGGTATCATTTACGACCCGTGCTGCGGATCGGGCGGGATGTTCGTTCAGTCCGTGAAGTTCGTCGAGGCCCATCAGGGAAATACCAAGAACATTTCCATCTACGGTCAGGAATACACCGGAACCACATACAAACTGGCTAAGATGAACCTCGCCATCCGGGGCATTTCCGGGAATCTCGGTGAAGTCGCAGCCGACACCTTTTCGCGGGACCAGCATCCCGACCTCAAAGCCGACTTCATCATGGCGAATCCGCCATTCAATCAGGACGATTGGCGAACATCCGATGAACTGATTCATGATGCGCGGTGGGCGGGTTACGATGTGCCCCCGGCCAGCAACGCCAACTACGGTTGGATTCTGCACATGGTATCCAAGCTGTCAGAGAACGGCGTGGCAGGATTCATTCTGGCTAACGGGGCTTTGTCAGGCGGCGGCGAGGAATACAAGATCAGGCGCAAGATGATCGAGAACGATCTTGTCGAGGCAATCATGGTCCTGCCGCGAGATATGTTCTACACCACTGACATCAGCGTAACCCTCTGGATTCTGAACAAGAACAAGAAGGAACACACGGTCAAGCTGAATGGCGTGACCAAGCACTACCGCGATAGAACGGGCGAGATTCTCTTCGTTGACCTTCGCCGCTGGGGTTCGGAATATGAAAAGATGTTCGTGCAACTGACCCCGGAAGACATCGCCAAGGTCGCCGCCAATTTCCACAACTGGCAACAGATGGATTGCGCGAAGACCTACCAGAATGTCCCGGAATACTGCTATTCGGCCAGTGCGGATGCGGTCAAGGCCAATGACTTCTCGCTGGTGCCCAGCAAATATATCGAGTTTGTTGATCGCGACAGCGGGATTGATTTTGACACCGAGATGAAGCGCATCCAGAAGACCTTTAAAGCCATTCTCGCCGAAGAGACCGAATCCCAGGCGGAACTCAAACGGGCGTTCAAAGGGCTGGGATATGAAGTCTAAGCTCAAACGCCTTGGAGACTACATAACGCTTGTTGACGAGCGCAATCGTGATCTGGCGGTCACCTTTCTGCGAGGCATAGCCACGTCCAAACAACTGATCGAATCAAATGCCAACATGTCGGGTGTAAGCCTATCGAACTACAAGATCGTTAGATCACGACAGTTCGTTTACACTTCGGACACATCCAGACGCGGAGACAAAATTGCGCTGGCATTTAATACGGGCGAAGTGTGTATCGTGTCGAGCATTTACACGGTATTTCAAGTGGATGAAATGCGTCTCCTACCGGAATTTCTCTTCATGTGGTTTCAACGTCCCGAATTTGATCGATATGCTCGTTTCCATTCGTGGGGAAGTGCGCGGGAAACCTTTGATTGGGCCGACATGTGCGAAGTGAGGCTGCCTATCCCCGACGACATTGACGAGCAACGCAAGCATGTGGCCCTTTACACCGCCTTGGTGAAGAACCAGCAGGCCTACGAGAAGAGCTTGGCGGACCTGCAACTGATCTGCGATTCGTTCCTTGAGGATCTGAAGAACAAACTGCCGCACGAGCGGCTTGGGCAGTACATCGAGCAATCCGATGAGCGCAATCGCGATCTTGGGAATGATAATCTTCGCGCTATCAGCGTGAACAAGAAGTTTATGGAGTCGAAATCCGACAAGGATAAACTGAACCTTTCAGGCTACAAGCTGATCCACCCCCGCCAGTTCGGTTATGTTACAGTTACCTCACGAAATGGGGACAAAATATCGATAGCCATTTTGGAAGAAACAGATTGCATCGTGTCCAGCACATATTGCGTTTTCGGTGTCAGGGACACAACCTTGCTTTTGCCGGAATATCTCTATCTTTGGTTCAAGCGTTCAGAGTTTGACCGATACG
>VGJC01000061.1 GCA_016867635.1 Candidatus Aminicenantota bacterium
ACGGATAAGCCGGTAACGCCCCGCACGCTTTTCCAGGCGGCCTCCATCAGCAAGCCGGTGGCGGCCCTGGCCGCGCTGCGGCTGGTCGAGAAGGGGGCGCTCCTCCTCGACGAGGACGTCAACGCGAAGCTCACGTCCTGGAAGGTCCCCGAGAACGACTTCACCAAGACCGAAAAGGTCACCTTGCGCCGGCTCCTCAGCCACACGGCCGGACTGACCGTCCACGGCTTCGGCGGCTATGCGGCCGATGCGCCCGTGCCCACGCTCGTCCAGGTGCTCGACGGCGCCAAGCCGGCCAACAGCGCCGCGGTCCGCGTCGACATCGTCCCGGGGACGCGCTGGCGCTATTCGGGAGGGGGCTACACGGTGGCCCAACAGCTCATGATAGACGTCTCCGGCCGGACTTTCCCCGAGCTCCTCGCCGAGCTCGTCCTGAAGCCGATCGGGATGGACGACAGCACTTGCGAGCAGCCGTTGCCCGAAGCCCTTCGCGGCGCCGCGGCCGACGGGCACAGGTCGGACGGCAAACTCCTCCCCGGCCGCTATCACACCTATCCCGAGATGGCCGCCGCGGGGCTGTGGACGACGCCGACCGATCTGGCCAAGTTCCTCCTCGAGATCGACAAGGGCCGTCATGGTCGCTCGGCCGTGATTTCGGAGGCCATGGCCCGGGAGATGACGACCGCCCAGAAGCCCGGATACGGCCTGGGCCTCAGCCTCAGCGGCATCGGGCCGGCCATGGGCTTCGGCCACGGCGGTTCGAACGAAGGCTTCAAGTGCCAGATGACGGCCTACTTGGAGGGCGGGCGCGGGGCCGTCGTCATGACCAACGGCGACCGGGGCGGGCTCATGGCCGCCGAGGTCATGCGGGCCATCGCCCGCGAGTACGGCTGGCCGTCCTTCAAGCCGATGGAGAAAAAGGTCGTTTCGGTCGATCCGAAGGCGTTGGCGCTCCTCGAAGGCCGCTACGAGCTTCGGCCGGGGCGCTTCCTCGACGTGAAGCTCGAAGGGGGGACGCTGTTCGTGATCGACGGCCAGGAAAAGGTCGAGCTCTATCCCGAGTCCGAGACGCGCTTCTTCGAGATGGTCGAGGGGCACATCCTCTTTTTCGAGAAAGGCCCCGACGGCCGGGCCACTCACATGATGGTCGACGGCCAGCTCAAGGCGCCGCGCCGCTGATCGCTCAGGCGCCGGCCGCCCGACGTCCGCGCCCGCGCCGCCTGGCGTCCCTTTTTCTTTCTTGACAGCTTCTTGACAACTTCTCCTCCCGCATCAGCTATGATTACGGCGAAACGGCCGATCTGAGCGGCCGGAAGTCCTTCGAAAGGTGGGGATCCATGAGCGGTCGTCATGAGCGGAAGCCGAACGGGCGGAGGATGCCGGTGTGTTTTCTTGCGTTGAGCCTACTTGTGGCCGGCATGTCCTTTCCGGCCGGCTCCGGACAGACCCAAAACAGATCCGAGATCGCGGAGATCATCTCGGGGAAGAAAAAGATCCGGCTCGTCACGCCCCTCGGAGAACTCATCTGTCGGGATCCCATCCTCCTCACCGCGGGTATCGGGTGCAGGAAGGACGGGTCGGACGGCGCCACGGGAGAGGCGACCGTTCCTTGGGACGATATTCTGGCCGTCAAGGTCCGAAGATCGGGAGTCGGCCTGGGGGTATTGTCCGGCTTCCTGGCGGGGGCGGGGCTCGGCTTCTGGGGGACCCGCGGGATCGTCGATGAGGCGGACGGAGGCGACTATTTCCGACCCATGGCTATCCTCGGCGGCATGGGGGCCCTCGCCGGCGGTCTCATCGGAGCTCTCGCCTCCAGCTGGAAGACCGTCTACACCGCACAGACCGGACCGGCGCCGCTCCCGACCGTCTCCCTCGCCCCCGCGCGGCGGGGCGGCATGGCGATATCCCTATCTTTGTCCTTCTGAACGGGAAACGCGGGACCCGCCGCCGGACGGACGCCGAGGAGGCGGAAGTCCGGCCGGCCTAGAGGATCGATCTGCCGACGCCGACGAGAAAGAGCACGGCGCCGAAGGCCAGGAAGTACTTGAACGGAATGGCCAGGCCTTCCCTGGTAGTGACGACCCACACTTCGCGGTCGTAGGCCTCGCCGAGCTCGGCCCGGTATCTCTCCTTGACCTCCTCGACGGCCTTGCGGACCGTGTCGAGGCTCTCCTTGTGTTTCGTGACAGCCTGACGGATCTCATCCTTTTCCGTCGGCGTGAGGGTCCGCTCGAAGACCGTCTCGCGGGTCGTGAACCTCAGCTTGCCTTCCTCCTGGAGGAAGAAGACGACCAGGGGGATGCCTATGGCGAACAGGATGATGAGCAGGCCCTGCTTCCGGCCCTCGCTCATGCGCCTGCGCTTCGAGGGGATGAACCGCGCGTCCCAATCGTCTTTAGCCATGGGCGTCCTCCGTTCAGGCGATCCTGCTGTCTGAGTCTAAGGGGAAAATATCCCGAACTCGGCCCGGAGTCAACAAATGGGGGACAATTAACGACTTTTTTTTCTGCCAGATTTTGTTAATCGGCAATGAGATGAAGGGTCGCAGCCGGCGTCCGACCCATCGTCCTGCACGCTTCAAGGCGACTGTGAGACGTTTATATTTTATTGATATTAAATAGCTTAAAACCATCTTCGCGTGTGTTCTCAACCTCTGTTCTCACGACTGGCACGGAAAATGCACAAGAAAGGGCAAGGAAGCGGGATCATCGGCATCCTGCATGAGAGGTCCGCGGCGCGCCAAGGCGCGGACTTCTCACCTCCCTCCTTCTGTCCCGGCCCTTCCGGGGGATGCCCATCACCCCCGGGAGGGCCGATTTTTTTTCCCGCCGTAGAAATAATCAAATTGAAATTCCTGCTCCCAAGGTGGTAGAGTGAAGAAGGGTAATTCGAGACGGACCGATAGGGGTTTTACCGGGAAATCAGAGCGGAAGGCGCCTCATGCGGCCATTGAGAATGCTCTTTATCGCGGGGGGATTGCTAGTCGCGTCGAGCGCCCAACTCTTCCCCCAAACCGGAATGCTCTTCGGCGAGACCCATGCCTTCTTCATGACCGCTCCCGACGGCTGGGTGCTCGACAACAAGAGCGGCGTGAATCAGGGCCTCCACATGGTCTTTTACCCGCAGGGCTCTACCTTGAGGGACAGCCCTGTTATCGCCTACGGCCGCTCCGCGGCGTTGGACAGCGACATCCGGTCGATCGAGGACCTGGTGAGATCCGTTGTCCGGCAATTCAAGGACGACGGGAGCGCCGGCATCACCGCCCGGAAGGAAAAGACGTTCCCGCTTCCGGGAGGCAAGGCGGCTGAGGTCTATTTCTTCAGCGGGGACCGTCGGGGGAACTACGAGGCGGTCGGATATATCCTCGAGAATAGGACGATCAATTTTCTCGTCTTCAGCAGCCGGGGGGAAAAGGCTTTCGCCGACAACATCGGGAAGTTCTACGAGATCCTGAGCTCCTATGAGAACGCCTACCGGGAAGATGCCGAGGACTATGACGAACGGTTCATCAGGGGACTCCTGGAGATGGCGGAAGAGGATAAGAGCACGCCGGCGGGGAAAGCCTACGAGGACCTCCTCTCGAGGAGCCAGGCAAAGGAGCTTCTCAGGCTGCTCCAAGTGTGCCTGGAATATCAGGAAGGAGAGTTCGTCCCCGGGGATCTCAACGCGGTCTTCATCGTCGAGGAAGACGGAGCCATCAACGACTCTTACGTCTGGCCAGTCACTTCGCTCGGCGTTTGTTTCAAGGGCTCGGCGGCGAGCCTGCGGCTGCCGCGGCACGATCTGAAGAAATTCCATTGGCATGTCTCGTTGAAGTTCACCGACGAAAGCCGGAGAACGAAAGGGCCGCCGAAAGAACCGGATCCTTCGGACGCGGGAGCCGTGGGGCTGGGGGTTTTCCGCGTCAGTGATCTCCCTTCCAATCCCTTCTCGATCGCCGGATATTATAATCCTTACGATTATTGGAGCCGGTTCAAGACGGGGACATCCGTCGTCTTCAAGATCGTTTCAGAGGCCGGAGAGTCCAAGACGACCTCCGTCAAGAGATTCGAATTGAAGCGGGAGACGCCGGAGAGGATCCTGATCCATGTCAGGACATCTTTCGACCTCGACAGGTCGCGCCTGTCCGGAGCCAGCCTGGGAAAAGACGAGGTCTCCGAGATGGTCCTGCACGCGGACACCCCGCCTTGGGATGACAGCGATCTTTTCCGCGGCTACCTGAGCCTGAATTTCTCCGATCCGCGGCTCTTCTTGAGCGCTGATCAGATCTCCTCGGCCAAAGAGACGCTCGACATCAAAGGCCGAGGGGTCGCTGCCCGGCGATTCACAATGACTCTCAAGCATCCGCAGGCTGAGACGACCATCTCGATCTGGTATTCCAGGGATATACCCGGCGGCATCGCCCGCTATACGAGAGAGATCCGCGCTCCGGGGACATCCGTCTATGAGGAGGCCCTGGTGGAGGACTTCAACTCCGCCCTAAAGGACGATGAAACACCGACAAGCGCGGCCCGGGCCGAGATCCCCGCCAGCACCTACCTCGGAAAGGAGCTGCGATACTTCGAGCACGCCCGGGTCATCGAAGCCCGGATCTCGGCGTTTTTTAATGCCGTCAAGCGGTCCGCGTCACTTCCGGACCTCCGGGCGCGTCTGGAGGACATGCAGCAGACATGGCTTCCGCATCTCGAGGCGCTCATGGAGGAAACCCGTCGATGGAAGATCGGTTTCGAGGGGGATCGCGATTCCATCAGGCTCCAGCTGCCAGAAGCCGAGATGGCCAAGCTCGAGCCTTTCTTTGACCTGGCGACCCGCTATCTCCAAGCCGTATCGGATATCATCCACAACGAGCATGAGTTCGTTACCCGGCTATTCAGCCCCGAAGCAGTACGCGACCTGATATCCTTGTTCACCCAGAGGCGTGAGGCGATGCGCCATGGAACCGAAGCCTGGGAGGCGGCGAGGAAAGCTTTCGTCGCCAACCGGGACCAGTTGAAGGACATCCGGATACGGCTCAAGTAAGCCGCGCGCTCATCAGCTGCGCCGTTTTTTCAGATCGCGGCTTCACTGATCCTTTCGTACGATCTTCCGGACGATGAATCCGGACGTCCCGACGAACACGCTGAAAGTCGCAGCCTCGTCGGACATCTGGAAAACGGCGTTCCCATAGACCGTGCTGACCAAGGGGAACCGGGGGCCGTATCGGTAGAGGTGCTTCCAGAGAGGATCGTCCTCGTTCTCGACCAGGCTGTGGATCGAGCTCGGCTTGGCCCTCTCGTCCGAGGACTGGATGTAGCGGCTCCTCAGCCGGGTCAGCCGATAACGGGTCTGGAGCCCCAGGAAATTCAGCCAGTCGTGCCATTTCAGGATATCACCCTCGAGGACCCATTGCTCGCCGACAAGGTCGAAGCGGCTCACCCGGGGTTTCTCCCCGGGACCTCCCTGGACAAGGGTGATCGAGGCCGGTTGGCCCGGCTCAGGACGCTCGACGACGATCTCCGCCACCGGCTCCTCGAGGGTGAAGGCGTGGTAGGCCTGGAAGAAGAACCCGGCGAAGAGGACCATGCCAAACACGGCCGTCCAAAGGAAGATGAGCAGGAGGTTGCGCAGGCTCGCCGCGGGCTTGGCGGGCGCCGTGTCGGGCTTCTTGGCGAGCTTTCTGGCCACGAACAGGATCCTCCGGTAGAGAAAGACCAGAAGGAGGATCAATCCTATGAGTAGGCCGACGGCCCCGGCGATGATCATCTCGCTCGCTCCTCCCTGGAACAAGCCTACCACTCCGTCGACGGCCGGTCAATCCATCTGCAGCCCTCTGGGAATTTCCTTATTCTACGCAGAAATCCAACGCCTGGTCCAAGGAGTTGCGGACATCCTACACATGAACCGGGGTTACCCCACAAAGAGGGGAACATCGACAGTTTGTGGGGTAAGGGCTCAGGCAGGGTTATTTCGGTGGTGGAGCTGACCAGGATCGAACTGGCGACCTCTTGAATGCCATTCAAGCGCTCTCCCAACTGAGCTACAGCCCCACCCGGGAGTCGCCTTATCTTACAGGAAGCCGGTTTCTCCGTCAAGACGCCGGGGACAAAGACCCGACATTAATTCGGGGACACAATACTCATTCCCCAATTTTCGGGCCCGGGCGAAGGTGTTCGAGCAGGAACCGGGTCATGGCCCCGTAAACGTGGAGCGTCGTGTTCGGTCCCTCCGAGATCCCGTGGGAGCGGTTCGGATAGGAGATCATGGAGAAGACCTTGTTGTGGGCGATGAGCTCATTGACGAGGGCCTCGAAGCTCTGGTAATGGACGTTGTCGTCCGCGGTCCCGTGCAAGATGAGCAGGTTCCCCGCGAGCCGGTGGGCGAAGGTCAGGGGCGAGCCGTTCGTATAGCCCTCGGGGTTGTCCCGGGGCAGGCCCATGAACCTCTCCTGGTAGATCGTGTCGTAGTATTTCTGGTGGCTGACGAAGGCGACGGCGATCCCCGTGCTGTAGAGCTCCGGGTAGCGGAACAGCGCGTTGAGCGTCATCTGCCCTCCTCCGCTCCATCCCCATATCCCGACCCTCTCCGGGTCCAGGAACGGCCACTGCTCCAATAGGGCGCGCAGGGCGGCCGCCTGGTCGGCCGAAGCGAGAATGCCGACCTGCCCGTAGATGCATTTCCTCCAGTCGCGGCCGCGCGGCGCCGGCGTGCCCCGGTTGTCCAGACTGACGACGACATACCCCTTCTCGGCGAGCATCTGGTGCCAAAGCCGGTTGCTCCCTCCCCAGCGGTCCAGAACGGTCTGGCCCGCCGGCTCGCCGTAGACGTGGATGAAGAGGGGGTATTTTTTCCCGGGATCGAAACCCGGCGGCTTGATGGCCCAGCCGTCGAGCAGGACGCCGTCCCCGATGTCGACGCGGAAGAACTCCGAGGCGGCCGGGCGCAGCGACCGGACCCTGGCCCGGAGCTCCGCGTTGCCCGCCAGGACGCGGACCGAGCGATGCCCGGGCAGCCGGACGCAATCGACGACCGGCGGTTCGTCGAACGTCGTGTAGGTATGGAAGGCCCATTCCGCCGAGGGCGACAAGACATAGGAATGGGTCCCGGGCACGTCTTGCGGCGTCACCCGTTCGAGCCGGCCGCGACCGTCGAGCCGGACCCGGTGAAGATAGCGCTGTGTCGGGTCATCGGGCGAGGCCGTGAAGTACAGCCACCCGCCCCGTTCATCGACCGCGGAGAGCGAAACGACATCATAGTCCCCCGGGGTCAGGCGCACGGGCTCGCCTCCGGCCCGCGGAGCGAGATAGGCGTGCCGCCATCCGTCCCGCTCGCTCAGCCAGACGAGGGCGGTCCCCTTGTTCACCCAGAGGAACTCGTCCATGACGTCCACCCAGGCGTCATCGCGGTCGACGAACATCGTCCGGACCTCGCCCGTCGCCGCGTCGCCCAACAAGACGGAGTTCGTGTTCTGCAGCCTGTTGAGATGCTGGCAGACGATCTCCCGCCCGTCGGGCGTCCAGTCCATGCGCGCGATGTAATGGTTTCGGGGGTCTCCGGGCGTCCGGATCCAGGTGACGGGCCCTCCGGCGGTCGGGACGACGCCCAACCCGACCGCGGAGTTCGTCTGGCCGGCCTTGGGGTACTTGAAGGTGATGATCCGCGGGTAGAGGCCGTCCGTATTGTCGATCATGTGGAAATCCCGGACCCTGGACTGGTCGAACCGCCAGAAGGCGATCCGGCTGCCGTCGGGGCTCCACCGGAATCCGTCGCGGATGTCGAATTCCTCCTCGTTGACCCAGTCCGAGGTCCCGTTGATGATGTCCTCCGACCCGTCCCAGGTCAGTCGCACGATCCGGCCCGTGGCGATGTCCTCGGCGTAGATGTCGTTCCGATAGACGTAGGCGGCCCGGTTCCCGTCGGGCGACAGCTTGGCGAACATCAGCCAGGACTCGTCGAATCCGCGGCCCAGCCGGGTCAACGCTCCGCTCTTTCGATCGAGCACCCAGAAGTCGCCGCGCGTGTTCCTCCGCCAGACCCGCCGGGAGTTGGTGAAGACGAGCAGGCGCCGCCCGTCGGCCGACCAATCGTAGTCCTCGATGACCAAGGGGTCGGCCTGTCCCTGCGGAACGAGGCTTGCGGCCGGGACCAGGACCTCGCGCCGCCCCGTGTCGGCCCGGTAGAGGACGATGTCCCTCGCCCCTTCAATCCCGGGCGAATCCTCGAGCGTCGTGTACGAGCGCCCGTCCTTCATCCAGCGAGCCGGGCCGAAGCGCTCGGACGAGAACTCGCGCGAGGCGAAGATCCTCTCCAAGGTCAAGGGCGCGGCGTCGAGGCCCTGGGCCTTCTCCGGCGGCGAGCCCGCCAGGGGCCCGGCCGAGAGAAGAACGGCCATGAGGGCCATCCCGGTAAAATTCTGCAGCGTCTTCAGGGAGGAGCATTTCTGCCGCGGCCGCGGCGACGACGAACAATCCGTCGACCTGAAAGGCCTTCGTTCCAATCGGCATTTCATCTCTTGTCTCCTTCTTGACCCGAAGTCATCCCAGCTCTCCTGTCCTCTCCCCTGGCCAACCGGCAATGTAATACGTATGGCTCTTCCCATCAAGCGGATCTTGTGAAGCATCATGGCCATCATCCAGGCTCGACCCTCCTCCGGCTTTACTTTCGCGGGGCCGGGGGCTATCATATTCATTCAGAGAATAACCGAACAGGCAGCAAAACGTATTAGGGATATTGAAAGGAGTACTGTCATGAAAAAGAGATCACTCATCCGAGGGCGGCTCGTCCTGGCCTCGGCCATTCTGGTCCTGGCGGCCGGCGCCGTCCTGGCCGCGGTCGCCTCGGGGACACCCGCCGCCTCGGTCACTCTCGAGTACAAGATGCCCTCGGGCCAGGTCCTCCGCTACGAGACGAAGGAAGATCAGCGGCAGATCATCGACATGATGGGCCAGGTCGTCGAGACCTCGTCGTCTTCGGCCAGCAAGTTCTCCGTCCGGGCCAAGGGCCGGCAGGACAAGAACTATCTCCTGGGCGTGACCGTCGACGAGATGACCATCAACATCAGCGGCATGCAGGGCGACATGTCCCCGGACATGGCGGGGGTCCTGGGCAAGGGCTTCGACATGGTCCTTTCCCCTCTCGGCGTCGAGGTCGATGTCACCGGAGCCAAAGCGCTGACATATGAATCCGAGGACGGGACCCGCGATCTGTCACCGGGTTTCAAAATCTTCTTCCCCGATCTGCCCGGAAAGCCCGTCAAGATAGGCGACATCTGGCCGGCGAAATCCACGATCGAGGAACAGACCGACTCCATGAACATCCGCATCGACTTCGACAGCGTTCACACTCTCGACGGCTTCGAGACCGTGGACGGCATGGAGTGCGCCCGCATCAAGACCAAGAACACCGGCACCATCAACGGCACGGGCTCTCAGCAGGGTATGGAGCTCCAATTCAGCGGCACGCTGACGGGGACGGACACCTGGTTTTTCGCGGTCAAAGAAGGCTTCTACGTCGGATCGAAAGGCGAGACGGGAGGCGACATAACCATCGCCGCGGCCGGCATGACCATCCCGGCGACGCAGACGATAACGAGCGAGATCAAGCTGGCCGGTAAATAACGGGCCGCCCTCGGAATACGACCGGGGACCATGACCACGAGAGCCATCGATCGGGCCCGGGCCGCGGCGGTCGACATGCTGAGAACGGCGCGCGTCGCCGTCCGGCCCGACGAGATCGCGGCCATGGAGGTCACGGACCTGGGCCTCGGCGACTTCAAGACCGTCGGCATCCAGGTCCTCGTCTACGAGAACAACGACCGCTACTGCGCCAAGGAGCTCATCCTCCTGCCCCGCCAGACCTGCCCCGAGCATCGTCATCCGCCCATCAGCGCCCGCAACGCCGGCAAACAGGAAACTTTCCGCTGCCGCTGGGGGGAGATCTATCTCTACGTCGACGGCGAACCCGCGCCGAAGCCGAAAGCCCGCATCCCGGCGAAATACGCGTCTCTGCTGACCGCCCGTCATGAGATCGTCCTCAAACCGGGCGACCAATTCACGCTGCCGCCGAACTCCCTCCACTGGTTCCAGGCGGGCGACAAGGGGGCGGTCGTCTCGGAGTTCTCCTCGACCAGCACGGACGAGAACGACGTCTTCACCGACCCGCGCATCCGCCGGGTCCAGGGCTGAGTCCGCCGGGCCTATTTCAGCGTGATCGGGACCACGCCGACGGCGACGGCGTCGGTCCCTTTATCACGGACCCTGAATTCCAGGGTGTGCCGGCCGGCGGCCGGCCCGTCCAGGGAGACCTCGACGAGGATCGTCTTGCCGGACCTGTCGCTCTGCTCTTTAAGGACCGAGACGGGGACCTCCGGCGCGGCGGACGAAGACCCGTCCGTGAACGAGGCCGTGATCGCGACCTCGGCGCCGACGGTGTAGCCCGCGACGCGCAGGGCGGCCTGGACCTTCTTCAGGCCCGCGGGCGCTTCGCCCATCAGGGGCTCGTAGACGTTCGGGTCATAGCCGTAGATCTCGGCCAAGGAGCCTTCCGGCGACGCCGCCAGGTCCAGCGATCCAGCGGCCGGGACGAGGAGCAGCGGCGGGTCCAAGGACAGGCCGGCGGCGGCGGCGACGGGGACGGTCAGGGGGACCATGCCCCGAGCGCCCCGCCCCGTATCCATGTTGCGGAGGACCAGCCTGCAGGCATACACGCCGGGCTTGACGGCCATCAGAAAGGACGGGATGAGCGTCTCCTTGCCTGTCTCGGGGATGGCCAGCCGGAACCTCTTGATGGCGACGATGTCGCCGTTCTCGTCGAAGAGCAAAAGGTACGCTTCCGATCTCTTGCCCAGGACCTCGGTATGGACCTTGAGAGAGGCCCGCCCGAAGACCAGGAGCTGGGGCCAGCCCTTGACCAGGACGGGCATCCCGCTCACGGGGATCTCGAACGGGATCTGGACCTGGTGCGTGTCGCTCAGGGCCAGATCGACGACATGGAGGAGCTTCTCGAAAGGCGCGTATTCCTTGAAGGGCTTGGCGCTGAAATAGCCGCCCTGGGTGACGACGTCGAGACCTTTCCTGCGGACCTTGACCTTGATCTTGTGGAACTTCCCGTCCCACTTTTCGTCCACGTAGTAGCCCAGGACGTAGAAGGCCCCGGTCGAGGTCTGGATGTCGGCGACGACCCGGGCGTTGTCCATGGTATTGGCGTAGAACTTGCCGCCCGTCCCGGAGGCGAACTGCCTGAGGGAATCGACGCCGTCGACCTCCCGGATGCCCCGCCCCAGCCCTGCCGCGGAGCTGGCGTCCGATTCCCCCAACGACCGCGAGACGTCGACGGCGTAAACGGGGCTGTTGGAGGCCCGCAGGTCCTTGAGCATCTCGGAGAAATCGTTGCGGAGCCCGCTGTCGGCCTGCGCCGCGTCGTAGGCGCTCAGCTGCGCGGCCAGTTGCTCCGGCGTCGCCCATTCCCCGACCACCGCGCCGCCCGCCTTGCCGTAAATGAGCTGGCGGGCGATGCCGCCGGAGAAGAGAATGACGTTCTTGAAGCCGGGGATCATGCGGAAGACCTTGGCCAGCTGGCGCATGGAGATGAGGAATTGCCTGGCTTGGTCCACGTAGCCCTGCCTTTGGCCTGTTTCGAGGAGCTGGCCGGTCTGCTGCCGGGCCTGGTTCTCGTAGAACTGGGCCTCGGCGCCCCCCGGTTCGCCCCCCGCCTGGCCCTGCATCTCGGCCAAGTCCGACTTGTAGACGAAATCCGTCAGGTTCTCGGCGCGTCCGGTGTGATGCCGCAACCCGAACCCTTCGACGATCTTGCGGACCCGGGCGAGGTCCGTCGTCAGGTATTCGTTGAGGACCAGGCCGCGGGAGGTCGAATAGGTGATGAGCCCGATCTCGTCGGCGGGGAGCATTTCCGTCTCGAGGAACTTGAGGGCGGCGTCCCTGGATCTCAGGACCCCCCTGGCGTCCATGAAGGCGAAGTCGAAGATGAGGAAGAACTTTCTGTTCCCGGCTAGGGCGGCGGACGGCTCGGCGGGGGCCGGCTCGGTCTCCGGGAAGCGCTTTTCGAAGTGGGCCACCGCCTGGGCCTTTCCGTTGTCGGTGATCTCGAAATCCTCGGCCGTCAGGTCCCCGACGGGCTGCCCGCCTTTGCCCGTGACGTAAACCTGGATGAGCTTGAAGCTCACGCCGACCTGATGCTGAAGGGCCTTGTCCTGGGGCCGTACGGAACGGGCCCCGGCCGGGAGAGACAGGAGCACGCCGGCGGCCGCGAGCAACGACGCCAGCGCCGGGATGAAGGCCCTCCGTCTCGGACCATTGAAGCCGATAGCTCTCATGGCTTACCCCCTCGGAAAACCGGTCAGTGAGTTAAGCATAGCATTTTGTCCCGGCGAATGGGAAGGGGGCGAGCTCCTTGCGGGCCGGCGCCTACGCGGCCGCGGCTTCGGCCATGGCGGCCACGTTGCGGGGCGGGACGTCGGGCAGAAGGGCCTCATGGCTGGGACTGATGACGAGGTGGGGGCCGAGCCGGGCCTTGACGCGCCGGACCTCGGCCTGGACGTCGGCCGGCGACCCGAGGTTCAGGACGCGCTGGGTGTCGACC
>VGJC01000062.1 GCA_016867635.1 Candidatus Aminicenantota bacterium
AGAGATCGCCGCGGTCGAATCCCGGATCAATAACCGGCCGAGGAAGTGCTTGAAGTATCGAACACCCTTAGAAGTCTTTACCCGAGTCGTTGCGCTTCGAGGTTGAATGTGCAGGCCTAAAAATCGTTTGCCCGGCCCGCCTATATATCTTCTATTTTTAGGCCCAAAAATGAGTGCTTCAATCAATAGGCTTTGGCCAAAAGCAGCCTTATCTTATTGAAAATATTAATTATATTGTGGTCCGACCCCAAAGGAATAAAGGCTGATGCTGAGGGGCGGGACCGTCAGCTTCTTGCCGAACGGGGCGTCGGCCGTTTCGTGGACGGCGACGGCCATGGGCTCGCCCGGCACATTGCAGGCCTGCGGATCGTCGCCCGCGATGAGATAGAGCCGGGCCGTTCTCGGGAGCTTCAGCTTTCCCGCATCGATCCGCAGCGTCACCGGCCGCCTCGTGGGGTTGACGATCGACACCGTCAGCTCGCTCTTCGCCTCGTCCTTCCAGCAGGCCATGACGTCGAGCGGCTCGAGGCTCCCGGTGACCTCGACCGGGACCGTCCCGAAACGCTCGCGGTAAAGCGCCAGGACGACGCCCGTCGAATCGAGAACGGCCGCGGTCTTGGAGGTCTTGATGGCCCCGATGACGTTGACGGTCTGGGCGTAATTGGCCATGTCGAAGACGTCGCTCTGACGGGCGAACTCGTGGAGGGCCGCCGCGACGCCGAGCGCATCCTTGAGGAAGTACTGGGTGCCGAGCTCGCCGTACACGTGAGGCCCGTACCAGTAGTTCCATTCGTCGAGGGCCACCGGGACCGGCTCGGGCCTCAGCGTCGGGATCTCCGCTCGGTACTTGCGGTGGGCCTCGGCAATGCGCCGGACCGCGTCCGGCATCTGCCGGACGTGGCCGAGAAGGCCGGGCTTCTCCTGGACGTAGAAATGCTCGCTGATGAGGTCCATGTGATGGGAGGCCTCGGCCAGCATGGTCTCCGACCACCGGCCGACCTCGCCCACGGCCACGACCTTGATGGACGGGTCCATCTCCTTCATGGCCACGGCGAACTGGGTGTGCTTGCGGACGTAGTCGGCGAGCGGCATGTGGCCGAGCTGCCAGCTTCCGTACATCTCGTTGCCGATGGCCCAATACTTGACGCCCCACGGCTCGGCGCGCCCGTTGGCCGCCCGCAGCTTGCCCATCCTGGTGCCCGCCGCTCCGTTGACGTACTCCAGCTCGTCGAGGGCCATGACGACGTCGCCCAGCCCGCTGTTGACCGTGATGTACGGCTCGGAGCCGATGAGGCGCATGAGGTCGAGGAACTCGTGGACCCCGACGTCGTTGTGCTCGACGCCCAGCCAGGCCGGGTTCTTGCGCGGCGGCCGCCGGTCGCGGTCGCCGATGCCGTCGCGCCAGTCGTAGCCGCTGACGAAATTCCCGCCCGGCCAGCGATAGATCGGCGCGTCGAGCTCCCGGAGCAGGGCCAGGACGTCGGGCCGGAAGCCCTCGACGTTGTCGGCCGGCATGACCGAGACCGTGCCGATCTTGAACCAGCCGCGGCCGGCCGAGACGATCTCCAGGCGCGCGCTTTCGGTCGAAGCCCCGGCCATGAACGCGAGCGGGAACGTCTTGTAGGCGGTCGTAATCCCCCTGATCTCGACGGTCCGCCGCGCGCCGGGCTCCTCGCCCCAAACGAGGCTGGCATTGACGGGCACGGCGCCGGTATCGCCGGCCAGGACGATCCGGCCGACGTACTCCTTGCCCTCGACCAGGGCCAGCTCGCCCTGGGCGATGCCCGCCGGGGCCTTCCCGCCCAGCGTGACGCGAGGGGTGTGCTCGCCGGTGAACGCCCGGACCTTGTCCATCCGGACGAGGCCCGCCTCGCCGACCGGCTTCCACGGCGACTCGCCCTCTCCGACCGGCAGGAAGAACTTGCGGTCCTCGAGCATCTCGGCCCAGATGCCCTGGTAGATGCAGCGGCCCAGGTGCTCGATGAACTGGCCGTAGATGTACTTGGACATCGGCTGGCCCGCTCTTTCGGCGTCGATCGCGGCCCTGGGCGGAGCGGGCTCCTTTCCGGAAAGCCAGCTGAGCTCGATGTCGTCGAACATGGCCTTGCCCGCGGACCGTCCCCAGCCGCCGAGAAGGCAGGTGATCTCCAAGCCGTCGTTGGCCCCGGCGTCGAATTCGACCTCGACCTTGGTCCAGTCCTCTGTGCCGGTGACCGGCGGCGTCCGCCAGGCTTCGCTCCCGTGAACGTTGATCAGGGCGCCCCGGCCCGTGCCGGCGACGACGTTCTCCGTCTTGATGAAGCCGCTCAGCCGGTAGCGCGAATAGGGCCTGACGGGGACGGACGTCACCCACGACGCGTCGGCGCCGGCCTCCGACGAGATCGATACGCAGCGCTCGCCGGTACGCCCGGGCGATCCGACGTCGAACGACACCTCGCCGCGCTGCCAGCGGCGCGGCCGCCAGCCCGCGGGCCGCTCGCCATCCATCTCCTCGAAGGATCCGTTCTGGATGAACTGGGTGACCCCGGCGAACTCGTCCGCCGCGCCCGGAGCCCCTGACTTGCAGCCCGGAAGCGCCGCAAGGAGCAGGCCAGCCGCAAAGAGCGCGGCCATCGCTCCGGCAGGTCTTGTGCGGTGTTCCATGGGTCCCTCCCTCCCGAGCTTTCCCGGCACCCGCCGGCCTACTTGCGGGCCCCTTCGAGAAGATCTTCCCAGATCTCTCTGAGCCCTTTGCCCTGAGTGATGGATGCGATATACCCGAGGTCCAATTCTTCTCCGGAGATCTTGATGATCCCGGCGATGTCTCTCAGATGCTTCTCCGAACGGCCTTCCCGGTAGAACTCGAGCTTGCTGATGATGATATCCTCCGGGGACGAATATTGGATGGTCAGACCGTCCGGGGTCCGGACCGCGCGCCGCCTCTCGAATCGCCCGCGGTCGAACGACCCTCCCTTAGGAATGATGACGTCGATCTTGTTGCCGGAGGACGGGTGGATGATATTGAACTGGCTCTTGGCGAGGACGGCCCGCCGGATCGAGAATTCGTCGATATAGAACTCCGTCTCGGGGAAGGACCGGAGCAGGGCGGGGATATGGCCCTCCTGGATTTCGGCGACGATGTCGATGTCCTGAGTGAACCGCGGCTCCCCATAAAGAAAAGTGGCCATGGATCCGGTGACGAAGTACCGGATCGCCAGGTCATTGAAGCAGCGGGCGGCGTGATGAAGAAGTCTACGTTGATCCACGGAGCATCCTCTCGGCGACCGTTCTTTGGACTTGAGCCTCGGTCCATTCCGGGTGGAAAGACCGGATAGCGTCGTAGAGCATATGCCTCGCGGACAGCCACATGTCGAGGGCGATCTCCAGCCTCTGCTCGGGCCTCATTTTCCGGTAAACGCCGGCCATGATGTCATCGACTTTTTCGAACGCGGGGACCCGATCTTCCATGGCTATGGATTAGTATATAGCATGACGGGGGATGCCTATCAACCGCCCGCTTTTCGCCCGCCCTCGCTTCTCCTGTCGGCCGCCGGCCTTGACAGCCGGCACGGGACGCGGTAAGCCTATGGCTTGATATAGGAAGGATCGCCCGCATGCCGCCATCGCGCTACTTCTTCTTCGACTGCGAGACGACCGGTCTGCCGCGGATCCGGTATTTCGCGCCGGAGGTCGCCGACGACTGGCCCCGCCTCGTCCAGGTCGCCTGGACGCGCTATGATCCCGAGGGGAACGCGGAGGATGCCCGGTGCCACATCGTCCGGCCGGAAGGGTTCCGCATCCCGGAGGACGCGACCCGGATCCACGGCATCAGCCACGCCCACGCCCGACGCGCGGGTCGGGACCTCCTCGAGGTCGTCGATGAATTCCTGGAGGCGGCCGCCCGGCCCGGCACCGTCCTCGTCGCCCACAATCTCGACTACGACCTCGGCGTCGTCGGCTCCGAGCTCGTCCGTCTGCGAAAGCCCCTCGGCTTCCTGGACACGCCCGGCATCTGCACGATGAAGGGGACGACGGATCTGTGCCGCATTCCCAGGCCGGGGGGCTACGGGTACAAGTGGCCGACGCTCGAGGAGCTGCACGCGTTCGTCTTCGGCCGCTCCTACGAAGGCGCCCACGACGCGGCCCGCGACCTCGACGCCTGCGCCCGCTGCTTCTTCACCCTCCTCGGGCAGGGGCACTTCCGCGCTTACGGGGAGTGAGGAGCGCCCAACTCTTCCCGGATGATGCGCCGGAGGGTGGATTCCAAGGCTTCCCCCCCGAGACGGACGTGTTCTTTAAGAGCCTGATTGATCATGGTCTGATAGCTCCCCCCGCCCCGGGCTTCCGCCTGGGAACGGAACCAATCGAGGATCTCGTTGTCCAGGCGGATGGTGATCCTCGTTTTTCCCGGAGCTATCGGGACAACAGCTCCCCGTTTCCCCTTGCTGAAGTCATAGGATCTCTTCATGCGCTTTTCCATACTGACGGCGTTCCTTCGGGCTTGCCTTTCTCGCCGAAAAAATTCTGATCTCGTCGTAACGATAAGTATACGCCACGACCAGCAAACGACCGAACAGATCGAGCCCCAGGGTCACCCATCGCCTTTCGTCTGAACTCTCATCCTCGATGGTCAGGGCCCAGTCGTCTTCAAGAGCGAACGCGGCATCGGCGAAATGAACGCCGTGCTTACGAGCATTGCTCCTGGCTTTTTCCGGGTCCCAAACATATCGCATTCTATGATATGCACATTTGTGCATCCTGTCAAGCTTGCGGAGATTCTCGATGAATGATGGCCGCGCTCCGGTTTAACCGATGGCTTGACGAAGAGCGGCCTCATAAGGATAAACGCCCCTCCCCCTTCAGATATCTCAGGAATGCAGAAAATTATTCCCCGGATCCGCCGCCCTTCTACTTGACCTTCCACTCGTGGACGCCGGCCGACCAGTCCGTCTGGAGCTGAACCTCGAGGCGGAGGCCGGTCGTGCGGACGGGCGCGAACTTGACGGTGTTCCAGGCGTCCTTGGCCGTTCCGTATTCGCCGGCGTTGCGGACCGGGACCCAGGCCCCGCCGGCCTTGTAGTAGAGGCACCAGGACTCGGGGACCCGGCATTCGCCGCCGCCCGTGTCGTCGAACCAGTAGACCGAGGCTTCCGAGACGGCGACCTGCCGGTCGAACTCGTACTCGAGCCACTCGACCGTGCCCTTCTTCGGCCACCAGTGCATGTAGCCCGCGGCGTCGTCCGAGCTTTCGGGCTCGAACTGATCGTTGACGCGATCGGGATTGACGGCCCTCTCGGAGGCCGTGACCTTGGCCTTGGCGGAAAGCCCGGGCTCGCGGGCGACGCGGGCCTTGCCGGGCTCGCGGGCCAGCCAGACGGCCATCTCGCCCTTGCCGCGGTTGGCCCAGGCGTAGTACGGGATGAGGGTCAGAGTCTTTTTCTCGGCGACGACCTTCCCGCTCTTTTCGCTGACCGCCTCGGCCTCGCCGGTGATGACGGTGACGCCGCCCAGGAGGTCGGGCCGGTGTTCGGCGGCCAGGGCCGAGCCGTCCGGCAGGACAAGGTTCGAGACCCGGCCGTCGTTGTCCGCCCATTCGGCGCAGTAGACGAGAGGCCCGCGCTCGACGGCGACGCGGCCGCGGTCGGCCTCGACGGCCTCGTGGGCCGCGACGCGCCGGACGGGCATGGGCAGGCTCAGTTCGACGGTGTCGCCGGGCTGCCAGGCGCGCGTGACGAGCGCGTAGCCTTTGTCGAGCTGGAGATCGACCGCCTCGCCGTTGACCTTGAGGGTCGGCGTTCCCCCGGCGGGTTCGGTGTAGGTGTAGAGGTCCGAGGGAACGGGGCGGTTGAGGGCCCAGCCGGGGACGCGGACGGCGAGGGTCAGGGCCACCGGCGCGGCCGGCTTGACCTCGATCCGGATGTCGCCTTTCCATGGGTATTCGGTCGTTTGGACGAGCTCGAGCTCGGTCCGGCCGGCCTGGACCTTGGCCGTGCCTTGGGCGAAGAGGTTGACGTAGACCTTGTCGTCGGCGGCCGCGTAGAAGTAGCCGGGCACGGAGGTCAGGATGCGGGCGACGTTGGGCGGGCAGCAGGCGCAGCTGAACCACGGCACCCGCTCGTGCTGGCCGAAGGAGGCCAGGGGGTTGGGATAGAAGAACCGGTCGCCGGAGAGCGAGATGCCGGACAGGACGCCGTTGTAGAGGATGCGCTCCATGACGTCGGCGTACTTGGCGTCGAGGCCCAGGCGCTGCATCCGGGAGTTCCAGAGGAAGGTGGCGATGTTGGCGCAGGTCTCGGCGTAGGCGCTGGCGTTGGGCAGGCGGTAGGGCGGGCCGTAGCCTTCCCACGAGCCGGCCGCGCCGATGCCGCCGGTGACGTAGAGCTTGGTGCCGGCCATGTCGGCCCAGATCTTCTCAAGCGCGGCAATGTAGGCGGCGTCGCCGGTCAGGGCGGCGATGTCGGCGGCGGCAGCGTACATGTAGCCGGCCCGGACGGCGTGCCCGACGGCCGTGGTCTGCTCGATGAAGGGTACGTGGTCCTGGGCGTATTCGCCGTAGAGGAGCTCGTCGGCGCCGGAGCGTGCGTTTCGCTTGTAGGGGACGCGGCCCTCTTCCTTGCCGCGGGCGTCGATGAAGAACTTGGCCAGGTCGAGGTACTTGCGGGTGCCGGTGACGCGATAGAGCTTGACCAGGCCGATCTCGATCTCCTGGTGGCCGGGCGGGTTCGTGCGCTTGCGGGGGCCGAACTCGCGGGCGATGAGGTCGGCGCTCTTGACGGCGACGGCGAGGAGGGTTTTCTTGCCGGTCGCCTGGTAGTGGGCGACGGCCGCTTCGTAGAGGTGGCCGACGTTGTAGAGCTCGTGGCTCATGTAGAGATGCGACCAGCGCTCCTCGCCGAGCCAGGGCTGGGGCGGGGGGCCGCCGATCGTCCGGGCGGCGTAGAGGTAGCCGTCAGGCTCCTGGGCGGCGGCGATCTTGGCGATGAGGCCGTCGAGGTAGGCCTCGAGCTCGGGGTCGGCGTGGGTCGCCAGGGCGTAGGAGGCCGCTTCGATGACCTTGAAGACGTCGGAGTCGTCGAAGGGGTAGCGGCTGCAGTACTTGCCGCCGGTGGCCCCGCCGAGGGCGGCTTCGGCCAGCTCGAAGTTCTCGATCCGGCCCGTCTCCTCGCTCTGCGTGAAGTTGTGGGGAATGGTCACGGTGCGGTTGGTCTCGAGGCGCGGCGCCCAGAACGTGTCGGTCAGCTTGACGTCGGTGAACGGCACGGGCTTGGCCGGGTAATCGGGCTTGGCGCCCGAGCAGGCCGCGAGAGCCAGGGCCAGGACGATCGCCCCGGCGGCCGGGGCTCCTGCGATTCGCGCTCTCTTCATCGCTGCCTCCTTTTAATGGGGGACATGATACCTGTTCCCCATTTTCTCGAGTGTCATACTAACACGAATACGGCCGAGCGCTAAATGGGAAACAGGTATCATGTCCCCCTTTTAAACAGCCAGACGGCCATTTCGCCGTCGCCGCGGTGGGCCCAGGCGTAATATGGAATAAGGACGAGAGGGTGCGGGGCGAGCTGGGCCTCGGGCGAGAGCCGGCGCCGCGAGACGGGCGGGGATTCGTCCTCATCGTCGGCCGCGGCGTCTTTGGCGGCGGCGTCGCGGACGATCGACACGTCCGAAGGATCAGCGGCGAGCGCCTGCCCGACGAGGACGACGACGCCGCCGAGCAGATCGGGCCGCTCCTCGGGACGAAGCTCCGTCTCGTCGGGAAGCACAAGGCTCAGCGCCCGGCCGCCGTTGTCTGGCCCTTCGGCGCAGAAAACGAGCGGCCCGCGCTCGACGGCCACCATCCCCTCGTCATCCTTGACCGCGGGGTGGGCCGCGACGCGCCGCGGTTCCATCGGCAGGTCGAGCTCGATCGTGTCGCCTTTTTTCCATGTGCGCCGGATGCGGGCGTAGCCCTTGTCGAGGTCCGCGCTCACGGGCCGGCCGTTGACCCGGACGGAGACCCCGGCCCCGGGGCCGGCGACGTGGCCGCTCCCGTCGCCGCCATAGCGGTAGAGATCGGTCGGCACGGGTTCGCCGCGGGCCCAGCCGGGGATACGGATATGGACGGCAAACGATCTCTTTCGGTCGGGCTCGAGAGTGATCCGCATGCGCCCCGACCATGGATAGCTCGTTTCCTGCGTCACTTCCAGCGCTCGTCCCCCGAGATCGAATTCGGCCTTCCCGGCGACGAACAGGTTGACGTAAAGGGCCTCGCCTCGGGTCGCATAGACGTATCCCGGCACCGAGGGCAGGAACCGGCTGACGTTCCCGGGACAGCAGGCGACCCCGAACCAAGGCGCGCGCCCGGCCCGCCCCTTGTTGAACCGGTACGTGCCGTCGGATTCGAGCGGGTTGGGATAGAAGAACAGCGTCCCGTCGAGCGACACTCCGGCCAGGACGCCGTTGTACATGGCCCTTTCCATGACGTCGATATAGCCGGCGTCGCCGGTCGACAGGAACATCCGGTGGTTCCAGAAGACCATGCCGATCGAGGCGCAGGTCTCGAGGTATCCGGTGAGGTTGGGCAGCTCGTAGTCGTCACCGAACCGCTCCCGGTCGTGGCGCGAGCCGACCCCGCCCGTAAGATACATCTTCCGTCCGACGACGTTCTCCCAGAGCCTCCCCACGGCCTCGAAGTAGGCCGCGTCCCCGGTCATCGCGGCGACGTCGGCCATCGCCGAGGCCATATAGGTCAAGCGAACGGCGTGCCCGACGGCCTCGTCCTGCTCGAGGACGGGCTTGTGGGCCTGGATCTGGGTCGCGTCGTTGTAGATGGCGAAGCGGTTCCCCGGCGGGTATTGCCTCAGCTCGACGCCGCGGCCCCGCTGGTCGAGGAAATACTTCGCTAGGGCCGCGTAATCCGCGCTGCCCGTCAGGCGCCCCAGCTTGACCAGGGCCAGCTCGATCTCCTGGTGGCCGGGGAAACCCTGGCGCTTTCCCGGCCCGGGCCCGAAGGTCCGGGCTACGAGGTCGGCGTTCTTCAGGGCGACATCGAGGAGAGCGCGCTTGCCCGTCGCCAGGTGGTGGGCGACGGCCGCCTCGTAGAGATGCCCGGCGTTGTAGAGCTCATGGCTGACGGCCAACTCCGACCAGCGTTCCTCCCCCGTCCCCGGCTGGACGCGGCCGGGGCTGGCCGTTCGCGGCGTGTAGAGGTAGCCGTCCGGTTCCTGGGCCGCGGCGATCTTGGCGATGACCCCGTCGAGATAGGCCTCGAGCTCCGGGTCGGGGCGGACCATGAGCGAATAGGAAGCGCCCTCGATCGTCTTGTAGACGTCGGTGTCGTTGTAGCGCTCGCCCTTGTACTCGCCGTCCAACAGCCCGGCGGCGATCGCGAAATTGTCGATGCGCCCGGTCTCCTCGCACTTTTGGAAGATGGCCGGGATGGTCACGGCCCGGTTTGTCTCGATGCGCGGCGCCCAGAATCCGTCGGCGACCTTCACCGCCGTGAAGGGGACGGGAGAGATGGGGTAATCGCTCACCGCGGTCCGTCCTCCAGAGCATGACGGGCCAAAGAGCAGGACAACGGCCACGAGGGCCGCGGCCCCCGCCTCCCGGCCCTGACGGATTCGATCGATCGTCTTGATCTTTTCGCGCAACGC
Source organism: Candidatus Aminicenantota bacterium (assembly GCA_016867635.1). Taxonomy (GTDB): domain Bacteria; phylum Acidobacteriota; class Aminicenantia; order Aminicenantales; family Saccharicenantaceae; genus RBG-16-66-30. The sequence continues at coordinate 9,612 of VGJC01000062.1, forward strand.
ACACCTCTTTGAGAGCCGCTCGTCCCACGGCAAGCGGGGGACACGTACCTTTGGTACATGTCCCCTTTCGGGGCGCCGCCTCAACCGGGAGAATTGCTCACGGCAGAAGGGCGATCCCCCGGTCAGGAAATTGGGGAATGGGTATCATGTCCCCCATTTAATGGGGACGGCGCCAGCCGTCCAGCCCTGGCGGTAGCGGATGACGGCTCTCTTGACCGCCTTCCGGCCGCCGGCTTCCACCGTTACCACGTACTCTCCCGGATCGACCATCCCCGCCCCCGGGCCGCGGAACCGCGGGGCCTGCTGGCCCGTCCGCTGCGGCCTCATGCCCCAGGCGACGCTGTTCAGTCCGGCCTCTCCCCTGCCGGTGATCTCGGCGACCACGGTCCCGAAGGGATCGGCCACGGTGACCTTGACCGGCCCGGCGGCCTTGGCCTTGAGGTAGTAGTTGACGATGACGGCGTTGGGCTCGTTCGGGGTGAACAGGTGGGAGTCGCCGAGGAGCCGGTAATTCCCCATCCCTCCGTAGATCCGCTGGGTCCTCGGCTCGATGTCGAAAAGGTGAAGGTCCGAAGCCAGCGCCTCCGCCGTCATCTCCTGGAGCGGCGAGATGTCGACGATATACGCGCCCCTCCCGTACGTGGCCGCCACGAGGTCGTTCTCCCGCGGATGGATGACCAGGTCGGTGACCTTGGCCGAGGGCATGCCGGCCCGGAAGGGCAGCCATTTCTTCCCGCCGTCAACGGTCACATGGACGCCCCACTCGGTGCCGACGAAGAGCAGGTTCGGGTTCCTGCGGTCCTGGACGACGACGTTGATGGGCTTGCCGTTGGGCAGGTCGCCGGCTATGGACGTCCACGTCTCCCCGTAATCGGTCGTCCTGTGGATCGAAACGCGGTAGTCGTCGAGTCGCCAGCCCGTCTTGGCCACGAAGGCCGTGCCCGCCGCGTGCGGCGAGGGGAACACCCGGCTGACCCAGAAATCGGCCGGCCCGCCGGCCGCGGCGAGCTTCGACGTCCGGTCGAGCCAGGTCGCGCCGCCGTCGCGCGTCACCTGGACCTTGCCGTCGTCGGCGCCCGTCCAGATGACGCCGGGCTCGACGGGCGACTCGGCCAGCGTGGTCAGCGTACAGAACGAGATGTGGCCCTCGCCGTGCTGCTTGGCGTCCTCGTCGGTCGTCAGGTCGGGGCTGATCTCGCGCCAGTTGTCGCCGCGGTCGAGCGAGCGGAAGACGACCTGGGCCCCGACATAGACGATGGCCGGGTTGTGCGGCGACAGCGCGATCGGCGGCGTCCAGTTGAAGCGCAGCGGCCGCGCCCCCGCCGGGCGCGCCGGGGTGATCGTCTTCTTCTCGCCCGTCCTTTGGTCGAGCCGCCACATGGGGCCGAACTCCCGGTTGTTGTAGAGCCAGCGCGAGTCGGCCGGGTCGACGCAGTTGTACATGCCGTCGCCCTCCCCGACGGTCACCCAATCAGCGAGCGTGATGGCTCCCGACCAGCCGTTGGACGGCCCCTTCCAGGATTCGTGGTCCTGAAGGCCGACATAGATGTTGTAAGGATCTTCCATGTCCACGCCGACCGCGTAGATCTCTCCGAGCGGCATGTTGTAGGCGTGATGGCTGGTCTTGCCCCGGTCGTAGGAATAATTGACCCCGCCGTCGGAGCCGAAGATCAGCCGGTTCGGATCGAGCGGGTCGACCCACAGGGCCCGCCAGTCGCCGAAGGCCCGGGGCATGACCCCGTCGGTCGGCCAGCCGAGCCCCTTCCAGGTCTTGCCGCCGTCGTTGGTCGAAGCCACCGAGACCCCCGTGATGTAGACGGTCTCGGGGTCGTTCTGATCGAGGCGCAGCTGGTTGAACGAATAGGGGGCCTTGTTGAGGGCGTCCTCGTGGCCGGCGTTGACCTTGCGCCAGGTCTTTCCGGCGTCGTCCGAGCGGAAGACCTCGTTGCCCATGGTCCGCGCCGGAGGCGTCCCGCCGCGCTGCTTGTCCAGCTCGGCCTCCTTGGCCGTGGGCGGGCGCCGGTTGCCGTTCTCTACGACGGCGTAGAGGATCCGCGGGTCCTTCTGGTAGACGTCGAGACCGATCCGCCCGATGCGCCCCGTCGGCAGCCCGCCGCCGAGCCGCTCCCAGCTCTTGCCGCCGTCGGCCGTTTTATGGATGGCGCTCTCCGGACCGCCGATCTCGTAGTGCCAGGGCAGGCGGACCTTGTCGTACATCGCCGCGTAGAGGGTGTCGGGCGCCGAGCGGACCAGGGCCAGGTCGACGGCGCCGATCTTGTCGCTGACAAAGAGGACTTTCCGCCAGCTCCGGCCGCCGTCGGTCGTCTTGAAGACGCCGCGCCCGGCGTTGTCGGAGAACAACGTTCCCATGGAGGCGACATAGACGACGTCGGGATTCGCCGGATGGATGACGACCCGGGCGATGTGGTGGGAATCGGCCAGGCCCATGTGGGTCCAGGTCTTTCCGGCGTCGACCGACTTCCAGACGCCGTCGCCCGAGCTCGAGCTCCGGGCGCAGTGGGCCTCGCCCGTGCCGACCCAGACGATGTTTGGGTCGGAGGGGGCCACGGCGACGTCGCCGATCGAAAGCTTCGGCTGGCCGTCGAAGATGGGTTCGAAGGTCGTGCCGTTGTTGACGGTCTTCCAGACGCCGCCGTTGCGGGTGCCCACATAGAGCGTGTAGAGCTGGTCTCGGGCGGGGGTCTCGGGCACGGCGAAAGCCGTCA
>VGJC01000063.1 GCA_016867635.1 Candidatus Aminicenantota bacterium
GGGCTGTCCGGCGAAGCTGGACGAGGAAGAGAGCGAGCAGGGTGGCCACGACGACGGCCGCAACCGTCAGGATGATAAAGAGGACCTGGTTCAGGGTCAGCAACATCTTACCTTAACGATAAGCCAAAAAGCCGCATTTGTCAAAGGCCAAGAAGGGGTCAAATCTCCATTCGTTAAGTTTTCCCGGGACTCGCTGAGAAAAACGGGCTGTGGGAAGGGCGAAAACTTAACGATTTAAGATTTGACCCCATTTTATTCCGCCGAGGCTGTGGGCCTCGTCGAGCCGGCGGGTCGCTTCGCTCATGCGTTCCTTGTCCCGGGCCTCGAGGGCTTCCTCCCATCCGGCGAGCAGGGGGTCGGCGGCGAGCTCGTGTTCCCGGCGAAGGATCCGGTGGATGCCGCGCAGGGCCTGCCATTGGATGACCATCAGGATGGCCAGGAAATAGAAGAGGATGTTCGGGCCCGGCAGCAGGGCCGCCAGACCGGTCAGGGGAACGACGAGGGCTTCTCCGGCCAGGATGAGGGTATGCAGGGTCCTCTGCCGCTGGAGGAAGAAAAAAAGGCGTGTGCGGACCGCCTTTTCGTCGAGCCGGCCCGAGTGGAGGATCCGCAGAGGCTCGCTGCCCGGTCGGCCCCCGCGCTCGAAGGCCTGCTCCTGAAGGAGCGTCCGCGGATTGAGCCGGGTGACCTTGGCCTTGGCCTTCTCCCAGATATCTCGGGTCCTGGAGAACCTTGCCGGGAGGGGCCCCGGCGGCTCGGAGGAGAAGAAGCGGTAATGATGGCGGCGGTCGCGAACGAAGAAGAAGGTCATGGTCGGCCTCATTCTACCAGTACGGGCCCGGAGGCGCCAGAGTTCACTTGCTGCCGGCGGGGCCTCGGGGATCGTCCTCGGTCGCTGCGGTGATTTTATACGCCTCCGAGCGGACCGGATTCGGCGGCTCACGAAACTCGCGGGATCCAGACCAGCCCTCAGAATAGCAGGCTCAGACATCGTGAGCCGCCCTCCTTGCGGGTCCCCTCATCCGGTCCGCTCTCCGGCTAAATCACCGCTTTAGGCTCCCTCGGGCGATCCCCTCGGCCCCTTCTCCCGCAGCCTTCCGTTCCTTCTCCGGGTCAGCGTTTACGGTGGAGCAGATAGAGGAAGAAGGGGGCGCCGACGGCGGCCGTGATGACGCCGATGGGCAGCTCCGACGGCAGGAGGGTCCGGGCCAGAAGGTCGCAGTAGAGGAGGAAGGTCCCGCCGGCCAGGGAGGCGCCGGCGAAAAGGCGGCGGTGCTCCGGCCCGATGAGCAGGCGGACCCAGTGGGGGACGACCAGCCCGACGAAGCCGATGATGCCGCTCACGGAGACCGACAGGGCCGCCAGAAGAGTGGCCACGCCGAGGAACACCTTGCGGACCGTCGCGACCGGGCAGCCCAGGGCCCGGGCCGCCTCGTCGCCGAGGGCCAGCAGGTTCATGTCCCGGGCCAGCCAGACGGCCAGCAAAAGTCCCAGCGCGAACCAGGGAGCGACGGCGCCCACCTGGGGCCATTCGGCCAGCTGGAAGCTCCCGAGGAGCCAGAACACGGCCTGGTCGAAGGAATCCGAGCGCATGAAGAGCAGGAACGATGTCAGGGCCGAGGCCAGGGCCCCGGCGGCGATCCCGGTCAGGAGCAGCGTTTCCACCCGGAAATCCCCCCGTCTCAGGGAGAGCAAGTAGACGAGCGAAACGATGCCCAGGCCGGAGGCGAAGGCCATGAGCCCTTGGCCGGAGAAACCGAAGGCCGCAAAGCGGATCCCCAACGAGAGGGCGGCCACCGCGCCGAGAGCGGCCCCCGAGGACACCCCGACCACGAAAGGGTCGGCCATCGGGTTGCGGAAGTATCCCTGGAGGATGGCCCCCGAGAGGGACAGGGCGGCCCCGACGAGGAAGGCCAAAACCGCCCGCGACAGCCGCAGATCCAGGAAAATGGCCGCCTGGACCCGGTCGTACTGGCGGATGAGATCCACCAGGTCCCCGAACGTGGTCTTGACCGGGCCCGTCAGCAGGGACAAGAGGAACCCGCCCAGGGCCATAGCGACGAGCACGGCCCAGAAGACCCGCCTTTGGTTCCCGGCGTTCACAGCGCCTCCCCGAAGCGCTCCGGATGGAGCAGGCGGGCCATGCGTTCGAGCACGTCCACGAGCCTCGGTCCGAAGCGGCTGGCGGCGTCCTCGTCGAGTCGATGGACCCGGCCGGCCCTGACCGCCGCGACGCTCTCGAGCCGGCTCTGCCTTTCCAGCCAGTCCCGGGCCCGGGCAAAATCCTCCTCGGTCTTGGACAGGACGAAGACGGCTTCGGGGTCGTCCTTGAGGATCTGCTCGCGCTTGTAGAGGGCCCATTTTTTCGGCAAGGCCGAAGCGACATTGTCGGCCCCGGCCCGGTCGATGAGGTCGTCGAGGTAGCTCTCGCCGCCGCTCGTCCAGAGCCCCTGTCCGTAGAGAAGAACGAAAACCCGCGGACGGCGGCCGACGCCGGTCATCGCCGCGCCGACCGCTTCGGCCCTCTCTCGAAGCCCTGTCGCGAGGCGCCCGGCCCGCTCCCCGGCGAGGGTGACGGCGCCGATCTTCTCGATGAGCGGGAACAGGGCCTCGAGGCCCTGGCCGATATCGAGGACGAACACGGGCAGGCCCAGTTTCCCGATCCGGTCGAGAACGCGGAGCGGGTTGCCCCGGAAGCCGATGACCAGGTCCGGGTCGAGCGACCGGACGATCTCGACGTTGGGGTCGACCAGGCCCCCGACCTTGGGAATGGACTTGGCCGCCGGCGGATGGTCGCAGAAGCGGGTCACGCCGACAACGCGGTCGCCGAGTCCGAGAGCGAACAGGATCTCGGTGACGTTGGGGGCCAGGGAGACGATCCGCTCGGGAGCCGTGTCGGGCAGGACGAAAGGCCGGCCGAGGTCATCCCTAATGAAACTCGTTTGGCGATCTTGAAGAAGCCCTCTGTTCGGCTTGGCAAAGGACATCGCCCTTAGCCCCCCGGCCCCCCCGGGGACCAGTCCCGGCGGTCCCCCCGCCTGCGGCGGGTCCCCCCCCGCTACGGGGGTCGTCAGGGCGACGTCCTTCGCCGCCTCACGACGGGCTTCTCCGACCGCGAGGGCAGGCGACTCGGGGACATGTACCGAAGTTACGTGTCCCCGAATAGTCGCGTCAGCGATCGATAGGTGTCCGGCGGTGATGATAAGAGCGGCCGCCAAGATCGGCAGCAACGGGCTTCTGCCGGCTCCCATACGGAGCCGCGCGCGCGAGCCCGTCATCGACGACTCTCCGCAGCCGCCAGGGAGATCTCCGGCACACCCGTGCGGGTGTTCGCCCGGATGTCGACGTCGGCCCCGAAGACGGCCCGGATGTTGGCGGCCGTGACCGTCTCCCGGGGCGTTCCCTCGGCCGCGATGGCTCCGTCTTTCAGGAACAGGAGCCGGTCGGAGTGGGCCGCGGCCAGGTTGATATTGTGCTCGGCGACCAGGATCGATTTCTTCTCCCTGATCTGCAGGGCCTTCAGCAGGCCGTAGATCTCCGCCTGATAGTTGATGTCCAGGTGGAGGCTGGGCTCGTCGAGCAGAAGGACGGGCGTGTCCTGAGACAGCGCCCGGGCGATGAACACCCGTTGCCGCTCGCCGCCGCTCAGGCGGGAGAGCTTCCTGTCCTTGAAGGCCAGGGTGTCCGTGGCCTTCATGGCCTCCCGGACGGCCTCCGCGTCGCCGGCGGTGACGGCGTCCAGCCGTCCCTGGCGTGCGTACCGCCCCATGAGGACGATCTCCCCGGCCGAAAAATCGAAGACGGGGTCGGGGAGCTGGGGAACGTAGGCGATCTCGCGGGCGACCTCGCGCCGGCCCATCGCGGCGGTCTCCCGGCCGCCCAGCAGCACCGCGCCCCGCGCGTTGCGGAGGAGCCCCAGGGCGGCCCGGATGAGGGTGCTCTTGCCCGAACCGTTCGGCCCCAGCACGGCCACGAATTCCCCGGGCTCGAGCTTCAGGCGGACGTTGCGGACGACGAAGCCGTTCTCGTAGCCCGCCGAAAGGTCCTCGATCTTGAGCATCGCCATGCGTCCAGCGCCCCTCAGTATAGCCGTTCGGCGGGCATAATTCCACGCCGCAGCGACCGAGGACGACCGACAAATCCAGGGCCGAGGGTGTCGTCGAGCGAGCGCGCAAAGTCCATGGCGCAGGGGCGATGCCCGGAGGAGGCCGTCGAAGGGCGGAGCGGGCACGGATGGAAGGTGCGGGTCCGCGCCTTCCAGAGCGCAGCCCGGAGTCGAAGCGGCCCGCCTCGCCGGGGCGGGCCGCGGCCGACGGAGCGGCGCGCCCCGAGCCGGCAATTCCTTGGCGCGAGAGAGACGATGCCTGAGGCCCTTCTTGACTTTTGGGGGGGGCAAATCTAAGATGGGTCTTGATCTTCGCGACCCGCTGAGCCCGGCTCCCGCGTATTCAAGGACGATAACGATCATGGCCGAGACCTGCGATTTCGCCGCCTTCGAGCGCAAGTGGCAGCGCGCCTGGGAGGAGGCCAAGGCCTTCGAGGCCTCCGAGGACCCGTCCAAGCCCAAGTTCTATCTCCTCGAGATGTATCCCTACCCGTCCGGCCGCATCCACATGGGTCACGTCCGCAACTACTCGATCGGCGACGTCATCGCCCGCCAGAAGATCATGGCCGGCTTCGACGTCCTCCACCCGATCGGCTGGGACGCCCTGGGCATGCCGGCCGAGAACGCGGCCATCAAGCACGGCACTCACCCGCGCGACTGGACCCTCGGCAACGTCGCCCACATGCGGACCCAGCTCAAGAGGATGGGCATCAGCTACGACTGGAGCCGGGAGGTCAACACCTGCCTGCCCGAATACTACAAGTGGAACCAGTGGATCTTCCTGCGCCTGCTCGAGCGCGGCCTGGCCTTCCGCAAGGACAGCTGGGTCAACTGGTGCTCCCCGTGCCGGACCGTCCTGGCCAACGAGCAGGTCGTCGGCGGCGGCTGCTGGCGCTGCGAAACGCCCGTCATTCAGAAGAAGATGGAACAGTGGTTCCTCAAGATCACCGACTACGCCGACGAGCTCCTCACCGGCCATGCCGCCCTCGCCAAATGGCCGGAGCACGTCCTCCAGATGCAGAAGAACTGGATCGGCCGGAGCGAAGGGGCCCACGTCCATTTCCCGCTGGAAGGCGCCTCGCGGACGATCGAGGTCTTCACCACCCGCCTGGACACGATCTGCGGGGCCACGTTCCTGGTCGTCTCGGCCGAACACCCCGTCGTCGCCGAGCTCATCGCCGGTCCGCGCGAAAATGAGCTCCGGCCCTGGGTCGAACGGACGGTGGCCGAGATGCGCCGGCGGCGCGACGTCGGCGAGACGGAAAAGGACGGCCGCGACACGGGCCGCAAGGCCGTCAATCCCTTCACCGGAGAGCTGGTCCCCATCTGGATCGCCAACTACGTCCTGATGGACTACGGCACGGGGGCCATCATGGGGGTGCCCGCCCATGACGCCCGCGACTTCGAGTTCGCCAAGACCTACGGCATCGCCATCCGGACGGTCATCGCCCCGCCGGGCGCGCCCGGGCCGTTCGACGGCGAGCCGACGGAGGTCTTCGAGGACCCCGGGACGCTCGTCAACTCCGGCCCCTTCTCGGGCCTGCCGTCGGCCGAGGCCATGGACAAGATGGGCCTCCACGCGGAATCGAAGGGCATCGGGCGCCGGAGCACGACCTTCCGGCTGCGCGACTGGGGCATCTCCCGCCAGCGCTACTGGGGAACGCCCATTCCGGTCGTCTATTGCGACGCGTGCGGGATCGTCGGCGTGCCCGACAGGGACTTGCCCGTCGAGCTGCCCCTCGACGTCAAGCTGACCGGCGAAGAGGGCTCGCCGCTCGAGCGCCACGAGGGCTTCGTCCGGGCGGCCTGCCCGAAGTGCGGAGGGCCGGCCCGCCGCGAGACCGACACCATGGACACCTTCGTCGACTCCTCCTGGTACTTCTTCCGCTACTGCTCGCCGCGCGAGGAGGCGCTGCCGTTCCGCCCGGAGGCCGCCAGGCACTGGCTCCCGGTCGACCTCTACATCGGCGGCGTCGAGCACGCCATCCTCCACCTCATCTATTCGCGCTTCTTCACCAAGGCCCTGCGGGACCTCGGCCTGACGGAGGTCTCCGAACCGTTCCCCCACTACCTGGCCCAGGGGATGGTGACCAAGGACGGTTCGGCGATGTCCAAGTCCAAGGGCAACATCGTCGACCCCGACGAGATCCTGACCAAGTACGGCGCCGACACCCTGCGGCTCTTCATCCTGTTCGCCTCGCCGCCCGACCGCGAATTCGCCTGGTCGGAGGACGGTCTCGAGGGCTGCTACCGGTTCCTTCTCCGCGTCTGGGCGGCCGTCCACGACAACCTCGACCTCTTCGCCGGAGGTCCGGACGATCCCGCGGCGGCCGATCCCGCCGGGCCCGGGTCGCGCCTGCTGCGGAAAACCCACCAGACGATCCGCAAGGTCACCGAGGACATCAGCGTCCGCTTCCATCTCAACACGGCCATCAGCTCCGTCATGGAGCTCTGCAACATGATCAAGAAGGAGCGCGACCCGCTTCGCGAAACGGCCGCCGGGCGGGCCGCGCTGCGCCACGCCCTGGTATCGGTCATCCGGCTCCTGTCGCCCTTCACCCCTCATCTCGCGGAGGAGCTCTGGGAGAGGGCCGGCCGCACGGGGCTGCTGATGCGCTCGGCCTGGCCGGCCTTCGACCCCGCCCTGGCCAGGGAGGAAACGGCCACCGTCGTCGTCCAGGTCAACGGCAAGCTCCGGGACAAGTTCGAGACGGCGCCGGGAACGCCCGAGGCCGAGCTCGAGACGGCCGCTCTGGCCCTGCCCAAGGTTCAAGCCGCGCTGGGCGGCAAGGTCCCGCGAAAGATCATCGCCGTCAAGGACAAGCTGGTCAACATCGTCGCGTAAAGGGTCATAAGCCATCCCCATGTCGAAAAGAGCGATCGCCAGGCCGGACGGCGGCGTCGCCGGAAGCCGGCGCTTCGGGGCGCTTTTCGCGGCCCTTGTCATCCTCGGGGCCGGGGGTTGCGGCTATCACCTGAGGGGCACGGGAAGCTCCCTGCCGCCCGACATCAAGACCATCGGCATCCCCGTGTTCCGGAACATGACGACGCGCTACGATCTCGACGTCAAGCTGACCCGGGCCGTCGTCGACGAGTTCGTGGCCCGCGGCAAGGTCAGGATCGTCGGGGACCGGGCCGAGGCGGACGCCGTGCTCGAAGGCGTCATCACGTCGTTCTCCGCGACCCCCATCGGCTTCAGCGGAGGGGGGCAGGCCGACCGATACAACATCACCGTGACGGCCTCGATCATCTTGAAGGGCAAGGACGGCGAGAAGGCCGTCTTCTCCAACCCCTCGTTCGTCTACAACCAGGAGTACGTGGTCCCCGTGGGGGGGGAGTTCGAAACGTTCCAGACGGAAGCCATCGACAAGATCGCCGGCCAGTTCGCGCGAAGCCTCGTCGTCAGCATCCTGGAGGGCTTCTGAAATGGCCGGGCCGACCGTCCTCGGCGAGCTCCGCGAAGACCGCCTGCTCGCCGGCTACGTTTTTTTCGGGGAGGAGACCTGTCTGGCCGAAGAGTTCGTCGACGAGCTCGCGAAAACCCTGGCCGGACCGGCGGGCGCAGAGTTCCACCTGGCCCGGTTCGAGCTGGGCGAGGCGAGATGGGCCGAGATCATCGACACGGCGCGCACCGCCCCGTTCCTCTTCGAGCCCTGGCGGGCTCTCGTGGTCCGCTTCCCGGAGCGCAAGGCGAACGCCGAACGGGGATGGGGCAAGGGTGGCGAGGCGGATAAGGAGGGGGCCAAGGGACCGAAGTTCCTCGCGGCCCATGACCAGGCGATCCTCCGGGACTACTTCGCGGCCCCGCCGTCGAGGACGGTCATCGTCGTCATCATCCCCGGGCGCCTCAAGAAAAGCGACGCCGCCGTCCGCTTCTTCTCGTCCCTGCCCAAGTCGGCCGTCGCCGTCGCCGAGATCAAGACCCTCGGCCCCGGCGCTCTGATGAGACGGGCCGCCGAGAAGGCCCGGACCCTGGGCAAGACGCTGACGGACGGCGCCAACGCCCGCCTGTGCGAGATCGTCGGGTCGGACCTGCGCCTGCTGATGAACGAGGTCGAGAAGCTGGCCGTCTTCGTCGGCGAGAGAAAGGGCATCGAGACAGACGACGTCGACCAAGCCACGGCCTGGCAGAGGAGCTTCGAGTCCTACGAGCTCGACGACGCGCTCATGGCCGCCGACCTCGATAAGGGCGCCGCCGTCCTGAACGTGCTTCTTTCAGAGGGCGAGAGGCCCGAGCAGATCGTCGCCCGGCTGGCCGGCCATCTCCGGACCGTCCTCTCGGCCCAGACGAGGCTTCGGGAGCGCGGCAAGACCCGGGAGGACATCTTCCGGGAGACCTATCCCTACATCCAGAAGACCTACGGGTTCTACAAGGACAAGTACGACGCGTTCTTCGGGGCCGTCGACGGCCTCCCGCCGCCCCTCCTCAACGGCCTGCTCGGCAGGCTCCAGCGGGCGGACAGGCTGCTCAAAACGACGGACGTCGAGCCGCAGCCGCTGTTCGAGGCCTTTCTCTGGGAGTATTGCGCGGCGAGAAAGAGGAAGTCGCTTATTTCGGAAGAGCGGTCTTGAGGGCAGCGACCTGGCGGTTGAGCCTGGATTTATAGCGGCTCCCCGTGTTCTTCTTGATGGCGCCTTTCTTGACGGACTTGTCGATGGCCGAGAAAACCCCGGGGAGGAGCTGGTTGGCGGCCTCCGCGTCCTTGTCCTTGATGACCTCCCGGAGCTTGCGCATCCGGGAGCGGAGGATCGATTTGTTCTGGGTGTTGACGGATTTTCTGCGGAGGCTGCGGCGGTGCTGCCGGACTGCGGATTTGTGACGGGCCATTCTGTTCTCCTCTGAAGGGGCCTATGATAGAATATCCCGGCCCCAAAGTCAAACGGCCCCCTCGGGACTCCGGAGCGCATTTCACCATGGGACATGACGACCCGCGAAGACGCCTCCTGAGGTCCGCGGCCGCCGTGACCCTGCCGACCCTCATCAGCCGAGTCCTGGGCTACGTCCGGGACCTGCTCCAGGCCTTTTTCCTGGGCACCGGCCACGCCGCCGACGCCTTCACCGTGGCTTTCGCCATCCCCAACCTCTTCCGCCGCCTGACGGGCGAGGGGGCCCTGACACCGGCCTTTATCCCGACCTTCACCGAGCTCAAGCACGACAAGGGGAGGGAGGAGGCCTGGAAGTTCGCGAACCTCGTCTTCTGGGACCTCGCCCTGCTGATGGCCGTGGTCACCGGCGTGGGCCTGGTCGGGGCGCCCTGGCTGGTCAAGGTCATCGCCTTCGGGTTCAGGGACGTCCAGGGGAAGTGGGACCTGACGGTCGTACTGACCCGGATCATGTTCCCCTACCTCTTTTTCGTCGCCTTGGCCGCCCTGGCCACGGGTCTCCTGAACTCTTTCCGGAGGTTCTTCGTCCCGGCCTCGACCCCCATCCTGTTCAACGCCGCGGTCATCACCGCGGTGGCTCTCGGGGCCCGCCGGGCGACGGAACCGGCCCTGGTCTTTGCCGCCGGGGTCGCGGCCGGAGGGGTCCTCCAGCTGGCCCTCCAGCTTCCGTTCCTCCGGAAGGAGGGCATGCGTTTCCGGCCCGGGATCTCTTTTCGGCACCCGGCCGTGCGGCGGGTCGGGCGCCTCATGGTCCCGGGGATCTTCGGGGCCGGCGTCTATCAGGTCAATTTCGCCCTGAGCAGGATGATCGCCTCGGGTCTGGAGAAAGGCAGCGCCTCGGCCCTCTACTACGCGTCGCGGATCGAGGAGCTGACGCTGGGCCTTTTCTCGATCGCCCTGGCCGCCGTGCTGCTGCCGGCCTTCTCCGAACAGGCCGCCTCCGGGGACGTCGAGGAGATGAAGAAGACGCTGGGATTCTCCCTGAAGCTGACCTCGGCCGTGGCCATCCCCGCCGCGGCCGGACTGGCGGCCCTCAACGCGCCCATCATCCGCATCCTCTTCGAGCGGGGCCGGTTCGACGCCGAGTCGACGGCCATGAGCGCGGTCTGCCTCCTGTTTTTCGCCATCGGGCTGCCGTTCGTCTCCGGCGTCAAGGTCCTGGCCCCGGCGTTCTTTTCCCTCAAAGACACCCGGACCCCGGTCGTGGCCGGGGTCATCGTCATGGCCGTCAACATCGCCGGGGCCCTCCTTCTCATGGGCCGGCTCCGGGTGGGCGGCCTGGCCCTGGCCCTTTCGCTGTCCCAGATCCTCAATTTCGCGCTGCTTTTCGTCTGGCTGGACAAACGGATCGGGCCGCTGAACAAGGGCCCCCTCGTCGCCGCGGCGGGAAGGTCCCTGGCGGCGGCCGCGCTCATGGGCGGGGCCCTCAAGCTGGCCTGGCCCGCGCTGGGGATCGAACGGGCGGCCTTCCCCCTCCAGGCCGCCGGCCTGGCCGGCGCGATCGTCGCCGGCATCCTCCTCTACGCGGGCCTCGTCCGGCTGTTCAGCCCCCGGGACTTCGCCAATTTGACCGGACTGGTGTGGAGGTCGAGGCTCAAATGAAGATCGTCCTGCAGAGAGTCAAGGAAGCGGCCGTCGACGTCGACGGCCGGACCGTGTCCCGCATCGGGCGGGGCGTATGTCTGCTGGTCGGGGTCGAGAAGGGGGACGGCGAGCAGGACGCCGAGCGGCTGGCGCGGAAGATCGTCGAGCTCCGCATCTTCCCGGACGCGGAGGGGAAAATGAACCTCGCTCTTGCCCAGGCCGGGGGGGAGGCTCTGGCTGTCTCCCAGTTCACGCTGGCCGCTTCGCTCCGCAAGGGCCGGCGCCCGAGCTTCGACGGCGCGGAGGAGCCCGGCCGGGCGGCCGGTCTTTTCGACCATTTCGTCGGGGCCCTCCAGGCTCTCGGCGTGACCGTCGAGACGGGCGTCTTCCAGGCGGCCATGGAGGTCCGCATCGCGAACGACGGGCCGGTGACCTTCATCCTCGAGTCCCGGGCAGGCGAAGGCGCCGTCGGCGGAGGGTGAGGGAAGCCTTATTCCTCCCCTCGAAGGGGGAGGGGCGGCCGGCCAGAATCACCCCCCGATTCCCCGGCGCGGATAATGGTCTTGAGGGCCCGTTCTCTCGCATGATATCTTGAAGGCCTCCGCCGTCCGCGACCGGCGGCGGAGCTCGGAACGACAAGGAAAGAGAGTCGATGAGCAAGTTCGTCAGCCGGAAGAAGGTGGGCCTCCTGCCCCGCCTCCCGCTCCGGGGGACGATCGACCTCACCTACCGGTGCAACAATAACTGCCGTCACTGCTGGCTGAGGATCGCTCCCGGCGCCCCGGAGAAAGGGGCCGAGCTCGCGTTCGAGGACATCCGCAGGATCGCCGACGAAGCCCGGGCCATGGGCTGCCGCGAATGGTTCATATCGGGCGGCGAGCCCATGCTCCGAGCCGACTTCGCCGAGATCTTCGATCGTCTGACGGACCGCTCGGCCGGCTACACGCTGAACACCAACGGCACGTTGATCACACCGGCGATCGCCAGGCTCCTGGCAAGAAAGGGAAGCAAGCTCATCGCGCTCTACGGGGCCACCGCCGAGGTCCACGACCGCATCACGCGGGCGCCCGGGTCCTTCGAGGCGCTCGAGCGGGGGATGGCGCTTCTCCGGGAAGCCGGAGCGGGCTTCACCGTCCAGGTCGTGCCGATGAAGAGCAACATCCATGAGTTCGAGGCCATGGTCCGGCTGGCCGAGTCCTGGAGCCCCCATTGGCGGGTCGGAGCGACCTGGCTCTACCTCTCCGCGTCCGGAGATCCGGCGAAGAACGAGGACATCCGGTCCGAGCGGCTGGACCCGGCCCAGGTCGTGGAGCTCGACCGTTCCTACATTCCCTCCGGGGCCGGTCTCGAGGCGGAAGGGACGGCCGCGTGTGGCCCGACCGAGGGCCGGGGCCTTTATGCCGGGTGCATCGCCGGCCGGAGGGATTTTCACGTCGATCCCTACGGGGGCCTGAGCTTCTGCGGCTTCGTCAAGGACCCGGCGCTGAGATGCGACTTGAGGACGACGGCCTTCGCAAAGGCCTGGAACGAGGTCCTTCCGTCCATGGCCGACAGGGTCGAAGCCGGACCGGAGCATGACCTCCGGTGCGGGTCCTGCGACCTGCGGCGGGATTGCGCGTGGTGTCCCGTTTACGCCTATCTCGAACATCGGGACCACTCGGCCGGAGTCGATTATCTCTGCCGGATCGCGGCGGAGAACCGCAAGTC
>VGJC01000064.1 GCA_016867635.1 Candidatus Aminicenantota bacterium
CCGCGCCGACGGCCGTGGCGAAGCGGCCGGCCCAGAAGCCTTTCGCCGGCTTGAACTCGTCGAGGTCGGCGCCGAAGCGCGGCCAAGGCAGCTTGACGTCCTTGCGGCTCTGGGTGACGAAGTAGAGGACGAGGGCCACGGCCCCGAGGTCGGCGAGGAAGGCCATCGGCACGTACATCAGGGCGTCGATGACGCCCATCTCCGGCATGTACAGGAAGGGGAAGATGACGAAGCTTTTCCTGAAGGCGACGGCGACGACGGTCAGCAGCAGGTGGACGGCGAACAGGATCGACGTGTAGCGGAAAAGGTAGCGCTTGTAGGCCGGGGCGATGATCGGCTGGTCCTCGGCGTAGCGCTCGGCGACCCGGCGCGGCTCGCCGTAGGCGGCGATGGCCTTGTCGAGAGCGGCCTCGTCGATCGCGCCGTGCTCCGTCGCGGCCTTCTCCAGGATGTGGCTGCGGATCTCGGAGAGGATCTCTTCGCGCTCGGCGCGGCCCGAGAGAAAATGGCTGATCTCTTCAAGGTAGGCTTCGAGCTTAGGCTGTTTTTCGGGCATCGGTGTTCTCCTTCATGATCTTATCGAGGACGCGGTCCTGGTTCCTCCAGATCTCTAGCAGTGCGGCGCAGATCTCGCGGCCGCCGGCCGTGATCGAATAGAACTTGCGGGGCCGGTCCTCGGTGACGTCCCACTTCGAGGCGATCCAGCCGTTCTTTTCGAGCCGGCGCAGAAGGGGATAGAGGGTGTTCTCCTCGACCTTGTAGCCCAGGGCCTCGATGTGCTTGACCATCGCGTAGCCATACATATCCTTCTCGAGGAGGGCCAGGACGAGGATGTGGAGGAACCCGCGGTTCATCTCCGTTTCGAGGCTGCCGATCTCTGGGCCGGTCATATTGTCTCCTATTCTCATGCCGTATGCCTTACTAAGATGTGTATAATACTATAGTGTATAGTATACGCCATGTCAAGCATTATTTTATTTTGGCTGCTTTTTAGATTATTTTCTGCCATTTTGGGCTATGAAAAGCTCAAATATAGCCTAAAAACCAGCCTAAAAATTAGGCGTACTATTAAAGGCACATTATTATTGACAGGCAGGCGGCCGAGTGGCAGGATAGGGCACAAATGTGCGATTTCTGCCATCAGCACGGGGAAGGCAAGAAGTGGTACCTCGACGCCCGCAATTATTCCGAGGACCTGCTCAGCGATGTCCGGAGGCGCGGGTTCATCGAGCGCTTTTTCACGACACCCGAACGCTTGACGAAAGGGGAGAGGGCCCTCGACAAGCTCGACAAGATCCCGCCGTTCTTCACCCGGGGCATCCGGCGCAAGATCACCAAGAAGCAGCAGGCCATACACTTCGGCCAGGTCGTGCCCATCGAGGATGTCGAGAGGATCCTGGAGTTCGCCACATCCGTCACCCGGCTGGCCTGCGTCTGCCGGCATGTCATGCTCGGCCCCGAGCACCGCTACTGCTACGGCATCAGTCTCGCCCCGCAGGGCGGCGAGATGGTCAACATCCTCAAGGGCATCGACGCGTCTTACCTCCTCGGTCCTCAGGCCAGCGGCCTGGAGCACCTGGCCAAGGACGAAGCTCTGGCCATGATGCGGGAATGCGAGAACGAAGGGCTCTGTCACTCCGTCTGGTCGTTCGTCACCCCGTTCATCGGCGGAATCTGCAATTGCTCGCTCCCGGGTTGCCTGGCGATGCGGACGAGCCTCCTGCACAGAACACCGGTCATGTTCCGTGCCGAGTATGTGGCCGTGGTGTACGAAGACAAGTGCGTCGGCTGCGGCGAGTGCGTCAAGATCTGCCCGTTCGACGCCTATCGGCCGCACAAGCGCAAGGCCAAGGCCCGCGTCGATCCGCTGAGATGTTACGGCTGCGGCATCTGCCGGAACGCCTGCCCGAGCGACGCCATCAGCCTCGTCGACCGGTCCGCCGTGCCGGCAGCCGCCTCGCTCTGGCTTTGATCCGCCTTGGCTGTTGTATCTTATACAAATCAAAATAATTAGATTAAAATCACCCCCCCTCTTTAGGCAATAGTCGGGTTTTTACGGATTAGAAAGTGGCGAAAAAACGGATTCTGATCTGACTTAAAGCTCAAAGTAAAAGTCGTGCTTTTTTGCCATAAAAAAGGGGGGAAAATAGCCAAAAAAAAGGCTGAAAATACTTTTAACTTATTTGTTATTTATGAATTGTAACAGCCAAGGCGCTATTTAACCCAGTTCTCCATGAACTTCTTGGGGCCGCCCTCGTGCTCCTCGACGAGCGCTCTGAAGATGGCCCGCAGATGCTCGATGGGCAGGGTCCCGATGATCATCCGGTTGTTGATGATCGTGGTCGGCGTCGAGCGGATGCCGTGGGCGAACTTCTCCGAGGTCCTCTCGTACTCGAAGCCGGTGTCGATGATCCTCTTGACGAGCTCGCGCAGGGCCGGGTCGGCCGCCGCGCCCTCGGTGCCGTATTTCCTCGCCAGGTTCGTTTTCCACTCGGGGTCCCGCCGCCGGTCGAACGTGGCCCAGATCTCGTCGTGGATCTCGGCGAACCGCTCGGGATTCCCGGCCGCGATATAGGTCAGCTCGCAGGCCCCCGGATGGAGCTTGGCCTTCTCGGGGACGACCTCGTTGCATGTCCCGTCGAGCGGGAAGAACTGGATGGCGATGTTGATCTTGCCGGCGAACTCGTTCTTGAGCTCATCGAGCTGCCGGGCCAGGTAGAGGCAGTCGGGGCACAGGAAATCGGTGTATTCGATGACCTGGATGGCCGCGTCCTCGAACTTCTCCGTGGACCTTGCCGACCAGTACGGCGACAGGAAGCTCGGCGAGGCGACCTTGGGCAGCTCGAAGAACTGGCGGACGATGTCGACCGACGTCCCCTTCTGGGCGTCCTTGCGGGCGTTGTGATATTCGACCATGCCCAGGGCGCCGGCCAGCGCGACGAGCCCGAAGACGACGAGCAGCTTGATGGACGGCCGGACCCACCGGAGAACGGGGTTCCTCATCTCGCGGTCGATGCCGTATTTCGCGAAGAGGACGAAGTTCAGGAAGGAGAAGAGATAGAAGCCCGAACAGAGCAGGCAGAGGCTGCCGAGGACGAAGACCGAGTAGGCGAACAGGGCCGCGACGCCCAGGACGTTGAGCAGCGAGAGCGACTTGTTGGTCCGCTCGAAGGCCTCCGAGGGGAAGAGCGTCCCCAGGACGATGAGCGCGCCCATGAACATCCCGAAATAGCCGAGCGGGACACCCAAGACCTGCGAGATGACCGAGAACGCCGAGCTGTCGCAGTTGAAGAAGGCGCTGATGTCGCAGAACGAGCCTTCCCAGATCGTCCGGGGGTAGTTGGCCCGGAAGAAGTGGTCGATGGTCATGTACGAGGCGACGATCATCCCCGCGCCCGAAAGGAAGCTCAGGACGAGGCGGGGCTTCAGTCCGCTCAGGGTCAGTGTCGGCCTGCTTTCCATGGGGCTCTCCTTCGTTCTCGCTCCGCTCTCTGCGGGGACACGTACCGTAGGTACATGTCCCCGGCCATTCCCCGGCCCGAGTCTCCCGCATTATAAAAGGTTCCGGGCGGAGGCGCAAACCATAATCCCGACGGCTGTCAGGCGGGTCGATCTGAAGGCGGGGCGGGCTTCTTAGGCTTTCTGCGGCGGCGGCGGCGAGGGCGCGGGCGGTCGTCGCCGGAGGCGCTCGGGCGCGGCCCGGGCCCGTGGCTGGAGCCGAACTTGCGGTCGTAGAGCGCGGCGAAGGGGTCCTCGCCCTCCCCAAAGGAGCCCTCGAGGAGAAGCGACGCCAGCTGCGAGGCGCCCGGGTAGTGGGGCCTTTTCTTGAGCGACCAGCGCATCTTGCCCGTTTCCAGGGCTTGGATCATCTGCTCGACGATGGCCAGGGTCTGGACCGCGTCGTAGAGCAGGATCTTGGGGACCAGGGCGGCCGGCTTGGTTTCCCGGAAGAGGTCGTAAAGCGGCTTGACCTTGTCGCCTTCGAGGGCGGGGAGAAGGGGAGCGGCCCACGGCCAGAGGAGGAGGGCGTAGGCGACGTCGAGCGGCAAGGGGGCGCCGGAGGCGACGGCCGCGTCGTGGGCGGCGAGCAGGGCGGTCAGGCGCGAGAAGGCCGCGTCGTCGCGCTCATAGAACGCGCCGAACCCGCCGAGCACGAGGGGCAGGACGCCGTGGGCGCGGGCGGCTTCGAAGAACGGCCGGGAGTTTCCGGTCTTGATGTCCTTATTGAGCTCCTCGAACAGGCGCGAGCCGGGGCAGGCGGACAGGCGTTCGCGGTGGCGGGGGATGGCCGCGGCGGTCCGCTCCTCGATCGAGAAGCCGAGGCGGGCGGCGTGGCGGAGGACGCGCCAGATGCGGACCGGGTCCTCGGCGTAGCTTTCGTCGGGGTCGCCGATGATGCGGACGCGACGGAGCTCGAGGTCTTCGAGGCCGCCGACGTAGTCGATGACCGAGAAGGTGGCGATGTCGTAGAACAGGGCGTTGATGGTCAAGTCGCGGCGGAAGGCGTCCTCGCGCGGGGTGCCGAAGGCGATGGGCTTGATGGGCGGGCGGCCGGGGCGGCGGCCGGGGAGAGGGGCGTCCTCACGATCGGGGGGTTCGGGGTCTTCGCGATGCTCGGGAAGATCTTCGGCGCACTCTTGGGGCTCGGCGGCGGTTTCAGCGGTTTCGGTGACGGCCTCGGCGGCGGCGGCCGCCTCGGCTTCGTCGCGGGCGCGGCGCTCGAGCTCCTCGCGCTCGGCTTCGAGCTCCTCCGGGTCGGGCTTGCGGCGGAAGGTCGAGACCTCGATCGTCTTGCCGCCGTGGAACTTGATGTGGGCCAGCCGGAAGCGGCGCCCGATGAGGAAGGCGTTTCGGAACAGCTTCTTGATCTGGTTGGGCCGGGCGTTGGTGCCGACGTCGAAGTCCGCGGGACGCCGGCCGAGCAGCAGGTCGCGGACCGCGCCGCCGACGAGGTAGGCGGTCAGGCCGTGGTTGCTCAGCCGGTAGAGGACCTTGAGGGCGTCGGGGTCGATGTCGCGGCGCGAGACAGGGTGGCGCCCGCGGTCCAGGATGACGGGGGCCTCGAAGGCGGGATCGAATGGTCTCTCAGGTTCCATGGGCGGCCCTCTCGACGGCGGCGAAGACCCGCAGGAAATTGCCGCCGAGGATCTTGCGGATGTCTTCGGGCTTATAGCCGCGCCGGACGAGCTCCTTGGTGACGTTGGGCAGCAGGCCGATATTCTCCAGCCCGACGGGCGTGTCGCTGATCCCGTCGTAGTCCGAGCCCAGTCCGACGTGGTCGGCTTTCCCTGTGAGCTTGACGATGTGGTCGATGTGATCGACGACGGTCTTGACGTCGACGACCGGCAGGGTCTTTCGGACCTCGGCCCAGCGGGCCCGGTAGGCGGCCATGAGCTTGTCGCGCGCGGCGGGCTCGAGCCGTCCGGCGGCCATGCGGTCGGCCGGAACGCCGAGTTCGGCGGCCGCGGCCGCGAAGGTCTCTTCCTGCTTGCGGTCGATCTCGCTGCGGAGCAGTCCCGGCCAGAAGTTGATGCCGACGAGCCCGCCCTTCTCGGCCAGGGCCTTGAGCATCTCGTCGCTGAGGCTGCGGTGATGGGGCGACAGGTCCCGGCAGGCGGAGTGCGAAGCCACGACCGGCGCCTTGGACACCCGCAGGACATCCCAGAACGTCTCGTCATGGACATGCGAGACGTCGACGATCATGCCCAGCCTGTTCATCTCCTCGATGACCTGTTCGCCGAAGCCGGTCAGCCCGCCGTGGACGGGCTCCGGGTCGCCCGAAGCGTCGGCCCAGTCGGTCGCGTACCAGTGGGTCAGGGTCATCAGCCGGAACCCGGCCCGGTAAAAAGAGCGCAGAATGGCCGGGTCGTTCTCGATGGCGTATCCGCCCTCGATCGCGGGGAGCACCCCGACCTTGCTCGCGGCCCGGGCGGCGTTGAGCTCCTCGACCGAGCGGACCAGGGCCAGATCGTCGGGGTTGTCTTCGACCAGGCGGTGGAGGGCGTCGAGCTGGGCGAAGACGCTCTTGGCCGACCGGCTCTTCTCGAGCTCGCTCCGCGGCGGCGCCGCGAAGCAGGCGAAGACCTGGAGGTCGACGCCTCCGCGCTTGAGCTTGGGGATATCGACGTGGCCCTTGGGCAGGTCGAGCCGCAGGTCCTCGCCGGCGATGTACCGGCCGATGGTGTCGCAGTGGAGGTCGGCGACGAACGCGTCGCGATGGAGGAAAAGCGTCCGGTGGACGGGGTCGAGAAGATCGTCTTTGCTCATGGCTAGATGGGTCAGGATCTCATAGTGATAGCGCCCGGCCAGGGCCAGAAGATCGGGGTCGATCGTCTCGGCCCGGTCGCCGGGGTAATGGTATTCCGGATGATGGTCGTCGAGCCGGCGGGTCAGGACGTCGCCCGTCCGCAGGCTGATGGCCGGGACGAGCTTGTCCCAGAACGAGGTGTGGTCGGAGCCGCGGTAGTTGGGCCGCGACCGGAGCTTGGCGCGAAGGTCGGGGCTCAGGCCGCGCTCGATGACGGCGAACAGCTCGGCGAACTCGCCCATGCCGCCGACGAGCAGGTTGGGGTCGCCCGTGCCGACCATGTCCATGTTCATGTAGAGGACCGTCTTGTCGAGCGGGAAGACCGGATGCTCGACATAGTGGCGCGAGCCGTGGAGGCCGAGCTCCTCGGCCGCCCAGGCCGCGAAGATGACGCTCCGGGCCGGCCGGAACTTGCCGGCCGTGAGCGCGCGGGCCAGCTCGAGGATGACGGCCACCGAGGCGGCGTTGTCGTCGGCCCCGTTGTAGACCCAGCCGTCGACGCCCGCGCCGATGTGGTCGAGGTGGCCGCCGACGACCAGGGCCTCGTTCTTGAGCTTCGGGTCGCGGCCGGGCAGGATGCCGATGACATTGGGGGCCGTCCGGTCCTCGCGGACGAAATGGGCCTCCATCTCGACCGATACGCCGACGTCGACCGTGTGGGACTTACGGGCCCTCAAGGTCCTGCTGACCAGGTCCCGCCAGCTCTTGTCGGCGGCGTAGAACGCGTCGTCGGCGAAGTTCCGTCCGGCCCGCAGGACGACGAAGCCCTCGGGGCATTGGCCCGGCCGCAGGGCCACGGGCCTCGGCCTCCGCCCGGCCGCCGGGTCGGGCTCGGCGACGTTCATCTCGACGAGCCCCACGGCGCCCTTCCCGGCGGCGGTCCGGACCTTCTTCTCCAGGTTCCACTCCTTTTTCGCGTCCTCGGAGACGAACGGCGGCAGGTCGGCCATGACCAGCGCGACCTTGCCCTCGAGGTCGAGCCCGGCGTAGTCGTCCCAGCCGTCCTTTTCCGAGGAGAAGCCGTATCCGGCGAAAACGAGAGGCCCCTTGACGACACCCGAGCCGGTCCCGTTGACCGGCGTGAAGTCCCGGCCTCTCCCGGCGAAATAGGCGCGGCGGGCGGGAGAGACGATCTCGAGCCGGGCGGGCCGCGGGAAGTGGCTCCAGTTGGGGAGCTTGACCTCCTGGAACCAGCCGCCGTTGTCGCCGCCGGGCCGGAGGCCGGCCTCCTTCATCTTCGCGGCCACGTATTCGGCGGCCCGGCGGTATTCGTCCGTCCCGGAGCGGCGGCCCTGGAGCTCGTCGGAGGCCAGGCGCCGGACGTGGGCCAGGGCCTTTTGGCCGTCGGGCAGGACCTGGGCGGCGACGGGGGCATCAGCCGGAGGGACGGCCGGGGCCGCGGCCACTCCGAAGGCGATCAGGGCGGCGGACAATGCGATGACGGACCGTTTGAGAAACATGATCTTCAACCTCTCTTTTTCAGGGCCGCGAGGACGGCCTCGAAGGACGCGGGCGGCGGGGCCTCGACCGTCACCCGGCCTCCCGCCGGGAGGGCGAATTCGATCGACAGGGCGTGGAGCATGAGCCGCGGGAAACGCTCCTGCAGTCCGTGGTCGCCGTACTTCCGGTCGCCGACGACCGGGTGGCCCAGGTTGTAGAAGTGGACGCGGATCTGGTGGCGCCGGCCGGTGACCGGGAGGGCTTGGACGAGCGTGAACGCGTCGAGCCGCCCGGCGACCTCCCAATCCGTGATCGAGGGCTTGCCCCGCTCCGGATCGACGCCCATCCGGCCCGAGCCGAACTCGCGGATGGGCCGGTCCACGCGGCCGCGCTCGCCGGTCATCTGGCCGTGGACGAGGACGAGATAGGTCTTGCGGACGGCCCGGCGGTCGAACTCGGTATTGAGGTGACGGTGGGCGGCGGCGTTCCTGGCGAAGACGATGACCCCGCCGGCCTCCCGGTCGAGGCGGTGGACGGGGAAGAGCTTGCCCGGGTGGGCGTCCGCGAGGAGCTCGGGCAGGCCGCCGCGGCCGGCCTCGGAGATCGACAGCACGCCCTCGGGCTTGTCGACGGCCAGGTAGTCGTCGTCCTGATAGAGGATCCTGATCGGGGACGCCGTCACTTCTCGGCCTTGAACGGTTCGGCGGGCAATTTCGCGAAACTCCAGAAGCGTTTTATAACATATTCGGCGAGACCGGACAAACCCGCCGCCGGCCATGACCGCCCCGCGTCTGCCTTGGGCCCGATAAGTGACGGTTTTGATCTCACTTCTGGTGGCGCAATGAAGTAAATGCCGATAGGTATCCCCCTGAAGACCCCCATAGCGGAAGGGGTCCCGTCGGTCTCCGACGGGGGAACCGCCGGGACTGGTTCCCGGGGGTCTGGGGGGCTAGGGGGATACCTATCGGTAGGACACGATATGCGATATCCCCGGAAGGGAGATCAAAACCGTCACTTCTTGGGCTTCTCCGGCAGCGGCGGGGCGGTCAGGTCGGGCGCCGGGTCGCCGAAGATGTAGTGCCCGAACCAGGCCAGGTTGTGGTGCATGACGGCCCGCATGGACTTGGGCTTGGTGATGCCGTGGCCGTAGCCTTTGTAGACGACCATCTCGACGGGGACCTGGCTGTCCTCGAGGCCCTGCCGCAGCTCGTAGGCGTTGGGGATGGGCACCCTGCGGTCGAACTCGCCGTGCTGGATGAGGGTCGGCGTCGCCGCCTTTTTGATGTAGGTCATCGGCGAGGTCTTGGCGTAGACGGCCGGGTCGTCGGCCGGATTGGCCCCGAGGTAGTTGATGGTGAAGGGCGTGATGTCGGTATTGTAGTAATAGGTCGCCCAGTTCGAGATGCCGGCCCCGACGGAGATGGCCTTGAACGCTCGCGCCGAGGTCGTCAGGAAGGCCGAGATGTAGCCGCCCTGGCTCCAGCCCATGCACCCGACCCGGCTCGGGTCCGCCCAGCCCTTCTTGACGAGTTGGTCGACGCCCGAGAGGACATCCCAGGCGTCGCCGACCCCGAGGTTGCGGACGTTGAGACGCCGGAACTTCTCGCCGTAGCCGGCGCTGCCGCGGTAGTTGACCTTGAGGACCAGCGCCCCGCGGGCGGCCCAGATGTCGGCCGGGTAGTAACGGAGATCGGCGGCCAGGATGGGCCGGTCGACGGCCGTGGGCCCGCCGTGGATGACGCAGAGCAGGGCGTACTTTTTGGCCGGGTCGAAATCGGCCGGCTTGATGAGGACTCCCTCGATCTCCGTCCCGTCCTTGCTCTTCCAGGAGATGACCTCGCGCGGCCCGAGAACGAAGCCGGCGACCTGGTCGGTCATTCGGGTCAAGGTCCGCGGCGCCCACGGCAGGCCGGAGACGGCCAGCTCGCCGAGGGTCGTCCCGGAATGGGTGACGAAGGCCATCCGCTTGCCGTCGCTCGAGAACGAGAACCCGGAGACGACGGCCGCGTCGGGGGCGCTCACGCGCTCGATGCGCAGGGTCTGCGGGTCGAGCCGGAAGAGGTGCCCGGCCGTCTTCTGCGAGGCCGAGAACCAGATGCCGCCCGCGTTCCAGGCGACGGCGTTGGGATTCTCGTCGAAGGCGTCGGTCAGCGAGCGCACCTGGCCGCCGTCGGCCGGGACGAGCGCCAACCGCGAGTTGAGGGCGAAATAGGAGGTCCGGCCCATCGCCGAAGAGAAAAGGATGGAGCGCCCGTCGGGCGACCAGAGAGGCGAGGAATCCGGCCCGGGCTGGGAGACGATCCGTTTGACCGTCTCGTCGGCCAGCGTGAGGACGTAGATGTCCGAGGTCCCTCCGTGGATGAGGTCGGGATTGATGGTGGCGCTGAAGGCGATCCTTTTTCCGTCGGGCGACCAGTCGAAGCCGCCCACGGTGAAGTCGTTCCCGCTCGTGCGGCGGCGGCCGGGCTGAGGCGAGCCGAGGGCTTCGGCCACGTCCACGGTCCAAAGATGGGAGTGCCGGTACTCGCGGCGGACGAGCTCGTAGTCGCCGTAATGGTCCTTGCGGTCCTTGGACTCCTTCGAGACCGGGTCGGAAGAGGTGAAGGCGATCGTCTGGCCGTCGGGCGACCAGGCGTAGCCGCCGACACCGGTCTCCGCTTTGGTCAACTGGACGGCCTCGCCGCCTACGGGACTGATGGCGAACAGCTGCGATTTGTCGTCGGCGCGGCTCGAAGTGAAGGCCAACCACGTGCCGTCGGGCGACCAAGCGGGCCCGGCCGCGGACTTCTTGCCGCGGGTCAACTGGAAGGTCCGGCCCGTTGCGACGTCGGCCAGCCAGATCTGGGTCACGTAAGTGTCCTCATCGAGGTCGGTTTCCGTGACCGTGTAGGCGACCTTGGCGCCGTCGGGCGAGATCCGCGCCCCGCCGACGGACCGGAGGGCCAGCAGGTCTTCGACCGTTGGGGCGCGCTTGGCCGGCGAGGCCTGCGGGGAGGCGAATGCGACGAGCGCTAACGAAAGGGCGATGACAGCGGCGATCGCTATCCGGGACTTATTGATCATGATGGGAAACCTCCTCAAGGTCATTTATGACGGACGGGCCCGCCAAAAGGTTGCCGGCGGCGGTCAAACCGTCCCTGAGCCGTAATCTTCGGGGGTGTCGATGTCGCGCAGGACGTCGGGGTCGTCGATCTCGACCTCGAGGACCTCGTCCGCGTGCGCCCGGACGACATCGCGCAGGGTCGCCTCGGGACCGAGGGCGAGGATCTCGCCCTTGAATTTCGTGTCGATAAGAACGGGATGTCCGCGCTGTCCATCATGGGCGGGCAGGACGATCCCCCGGCGCGTCTCGCGGTGGCGGGCGACGAGCTCGTCGATCGTCTCCGGTTTGACGAACGGCTGGTCGCCGAGCATGACGACGGCCGCCGTCGCCTTCTCGGGCAGGGCCTCGAACCCGGCCCGGACCGAGGAGAACATGCCGCGTTCCCAATCCTCGTTGACGGCGAACGTCACGGCGGAGGGGGCGAGCTTCGCGCGGACCCGCTCCTCGTCCGCGCCGAGGACGACGACGACGCCCTGGAGGCTCGCCTCGAGGGCCGCGCCGACGACGCTTTCGACGATCGTGATGCCGCCGAAGGGGAGGAGAAGCTTCTGCGTGCCCATCCGGCGCGAGCGTCCGGCGGCCAGGACAACGGCCCAGATCATATCGCGCTCTCCATGCGGCGTCCGGAACGGACGAGGACGAGTTCGGCGGCGATGCTGACGGCGATCTCCTCGACGGTCTTCGAGCCGATCTCGAGCCCGATGGGGGCGCGGACCCGGTCCCACTCTTCGGCCGTGGCCCAGCCTTTATCGAGGAACTCCCGGCGCATGGTCTCGACCTTGCTCCTGCTGCCGATCATCCCGACGTAGGCCGCCGGGCGGCCCAGGCAGGCCCGCAGGGCCTCCGCGTCGCGCTCGTGGCCGCGGGTGACGACGACGAAGTAGTTCTCGGGCGAATCGGGGATGCCGAGGAGGGCCGCGCCGAAGTCGCCGGCGACGAGCGCGTCCGCGTCGGGCACGTTGTCGCGGTTGGCGAACTCGGTCCGGTCGTCGATGACCGTGACGTGAAAGTCGAGAAGTCGCGCGAGATGGGCCAGGGCCCGGCCGACATGGCCGGCCCCGGCGATGACCAGGCGCGGCAGCGGCCGGACGGGTTCGAGAAAGATGAGATACTCCTCCAGCCGATGGACCAGGGGCCGGCCCGAATCGAGAGCGGCGTGGGCCGCGTCTTCGGTCAGGCCCGCCGCGGCGATAGGGGAGCCCTTCGCGACCGTCCCGTCCGGGAGCCATTCGCGCCGGACATCGACCTCGTCGCCCTCGACGCGGACGACGAAAGAGGCCAGGACGCCGGGGGCTCCGGCCCGCAGAGCCTTGGAGACTTCCCCGAAGACCTTGGCCCGCCCTCCCGCGAGAGGTTCGACGAGGACCGAGGCCCGACCGCCGCAGATGGCGCCTTCCTTATCGGCGGGGTGGGCGTC
>VGJC01000065.1 GCA_016867635.1 Candidatus Aminicenantota bacterium
CGTTGATGGCGCTCACGGCGCTCCTGTCGGCCCCGGCCGTCGCCCACGGCGCGAAGGTCAGGATCATGGCCTCCGTCCTTCCGCTGGCCGAATTCGCGGCGGCCGTGGCCGGGGAACGAGGGGAAGTGGACCTGCTGCTCCCCCCGGGCGCCGGGGTCCATACGTGGCAGCCCCGGCCGGGGGACATCGAAAGGCTCGCCTCGAGCGATCTGTTCCTATTCATCGGCGCGAACCTGGAACCGTGGCTCCCCGGCCTGCTCCGGGCCCTGCCGAAGGGCCGTACCCGGGCCTTCGAGGCGAGCCGGGACCTCGTACTGCTGGAGGCCGCGGAACACCACGACGAGAAAGAAGCGGGACATGCGCACGGCCATCTCGACCCCCACTTCTGGCTGGATTTCGATCTCGACATCCTGGTCGTGAACAGGGTCGCGGAGGAGCTGTCGGCCGTCGACCCCGGCGGGCGAGTTGTTTTCCGCGAAAACGCCGCCCGGCTGGCCGACAGGCTCCGGAACCTCGACGCCAGATATCGGTCTGCGCTGGCGGATTGCCCGTTCCGTGACCTCGTGCTGGCCGGCCACGGGGCCTTCGGGTACCTGGCCCGCCGCTACGGCCTCGCCGAGCAGGCCCTGTATGGTTTGAGCCCGGACTCCCAGCCTCGTCCCGCAGACCTCATCCGAGCCGTCGAGTACTGCCGGGAAAAGGGGATCAAGACCGTATTTTCCGAGATTTCCGTCCCTCCCGACCTGGCCAGGACGCTGGCCCGGGAGATCGGCGGCCGGGTCCTCGTCCTGCACGCCGGGCATAACCTGACCAAGGATCAGAAAGACAGAGGATACGGTTTCTTCGACCTGATGGAGGAGAACCTGAAGAGCCTCCGCGAAGGGCTGGGGTGCCGGTAGATCCATGGATCTCGTCGGCGTCCGGAGCGTCTCTTTCAGCTACGGCGGGCCGCCCGTGCTCGTCGGCATCGACTTCGCCATCCGCGACGGCGATTTCCTGGCCCTTATCGGCCCCAACGGATCGGGGAAAACGACCCTGATCAGGATCATCCTCGGCCTCCTGAAGCCCTCTTCGGGATCGATCGAGATCATGGGCCGCCCGTCCGGCGAATTCACGGACTGGCGCAGGATCGGCTACATCCCCCAGAAAGCCACCCACGTCGACCCCTTTTTCCCGGCGTCCGTCGAGGAGGTCGTGGCCATGGCCCTGATGTCCAACAGAAAGGCCTGGGGGTCCGCCGGCCGGGGAGAGATCCTGCGGGTCCTCCGGCAGGTCGGCATGGAGGAGTTCCGGAAGTCGCCCATCGGCCGGCTCTCCGGAGGGCAACAGCAGAGGGTGTTCATCGCCCGGGCCCTGGTGACCGCCCCGCGCATCCTGTTCCTGGACGAGCCGACCACCGGCGTCGACGCCGAGACCCAGGCCTCGTTCTACGACCTGCTCGATCTGCTGAACGAGCGGGAGGGCATCACCATCGTCCTCGTCACCCACGACATCGGCATCGTCAACAAGCACGTCACACAGGTGGCCTGCGTCAACCAGAAGCTTGTCTATCACGGCAGCCACGGCGACTTCTGCCGGTCCGAGGTCTTCCGGGACATGGTCACCCGCGGCGACCACCTGATCGCCCACGAGCACTGAGGACCCACCCATGGAAGCTCTCTTGGCCTACGGATTTCTCCAACGGGCCTTTCTGGCCGGGGTGTCGATCGCCGTGGCCTGCGCCGTGCTCGGTCTGTTCCTCATCCTGAGACGCGACGCCATGATCGGCCACGGGCTGTCCCATATCGCCTTCGCCGGCGTCGCTTTGGGCCTCTTCCTGAACATCCTGCCTCTGGCGGCGGCCCTGGCCGTCTCCGCCGTCGCGGCCGTCGGGATGATCAAGCTCAAGGACCGGGCCGGCCTCCACGGCGACACGGCCATCGGCATCCTCAGCAGCCTCGGCATGGCCGTCGGCATCCTGCTGGCCAGTCTGGCCCGCAGCTTCAATGTCGAGCTGATGGCCTATCTGTTCGGGGACATCCTGGCCATCGAGCCCCTGGAGGTCGGACTGACGGCGGGCCTGGCCGCGGCCGTCCTGCTCGTCGTATCCCTCAATTATGCCAAGATCCTGTTCATGACCTTCGACCGGGAATCGGCCCGCGTCGCCGGCGTCCGGGTCGCCCGCCTCGACATGCTGCTCATGGTCCTCACGGCCGTCACGGTCGTGCTGGGGATGAAGGTCGTGGGGATCCTGCTCGTCGCGGCCCTTATCGTCATCCCCGCGGCGGCGGGGCTTCAGGTCGCTTCGCGCTTCAAGACGGCCGTCTGGGTGTCGACCGCCACGGCCGTCCTGTCGGTCGTCCTGGGCCTCATCCTGGCCGTCGAGATCAACATCCCCGCGGCGGCGGCCATCGTCATCCTCTGCTTCCTTGTTTTCGGACTGGCGACCCTTCTGAAGGTCATGAGGCTGCGGGCGGCGCCGAAAGTCTAGCCTGATCTATTCACGGGTCAGGAAGCTTGGAGGGACTTGACCAGGATCCTGGCGACCGCGGCCGCCTGACGGTCGAGGGCTTTCTTGAGCCGCTCGGCTTGGCGCCGGACCCGGAGCTTGAATTTCTCGTCCCCAATGTTCGGAAGGTTGATGAGGACGTTGTAGTAGGCCCCGTGGCCTGCCGCCCGGCCGGCCAGCGCGGCGACGCCGGCGTCGCTCACGGAGTTCCTGTTGCCTTTTTCGGCGGCCGTGCGGGACAGGGCCACGGCTTTGACCGCCTTCTCCAGGACCTCGAGGGGGACGAGGGTGGCCCCCTTGTTGGCCTCTTCCACGGCCCGGTCCTTGTCGGCGGCCTGCTCGGGGGTCGTCTTGGGCAGCCGAAGGGCCTCCATGACCTTGTTGAAAGCCTGGGTGTCGCGGTCCACGTCGGACAGGAGCTCGTCCTTGAGGGGCTGAGCCTCGACCGCAATCGAGACCATGTCCTCATGGACCTCTTCGTAGCCTTTCTTTCCGACGGTCAGGTTCGCGACCATCGATGACAGGGCCGCCGACAGGGCCCCGCAAAGGGCCGCGACACTCCCTCCTCCGGGAGCGGGGGAATCCATGGACAGCTCGTTGGCGAATTCGCGCAGGGTCATCCGGCCGAGGGACGGCCCGGACGGACGGAACTGGTGTTCGATGATCTTCTTGTCGGGGTCGAACGGGGACACGTCGTTGAGACCCAGGGACAGGACGGCCGTCCGGACAAGTTCCTCGTCGGGCACCCCCGGGCTCTTGCCCTGCTTGCCCAAGTAGTGGCGGCCGGCCATCAGCAGGGCCTCTTTGGGGATGAGGCCCACGAGCTCGCTTCCCGTCACCCGGAGGCCGAGCTTGTCGGCCAGCTTCACGGCTTCGTCGAACACGACGTGCGGCGGGGTGACCTTGTAGTTCGTGAAATTGACGGAGATCTGGGCGACGCCGTAATCCTCGATGTACCAGCCGACGGCCTTGACCTCCTTGAAGCGGCCCGGGAGCTTGACCGTGTTGCCGCGGGCGTCCTTGACGATGTTCCCCGCCTTATCGCGCTTGGCCCGGCCGCTCTCCCTCAGGCTCAGGGCGATCTCGTGCGCCAGCTTCCGGTCCCTCGTGTTGAGGTTGATGTTGTAGGCGATGAGGAACTCCCGGGCGCCGATGACGGTGGCCCCGGAGCGGGGGTTGAAGACCGGCGGTCCGAGGTCGGGGGCCCACCGGGGGTCCTTGAGCTTGTCCTCGAGCCCCTCGTATTCCCCGACGCGAATGGCCGCCAAGTTCCGCCTCTCGGGCTTGCGGGCGGCCTCTTCGTACAAGAAGACCGGGATCCCCAGCTCTCCGGCCACCCGGGCCCCAAGCTCCTCGGCCAGCCGGACGCACTCCTCCATGGTCACGCCGGAGACCGGTACGAACGGGCAGACGTCCGTGGCCCCGATCCGGCTGTGCGCGCCGCGATGGGTCCGCATATCGATGGCCTCGCCGGCCTTGGCGATGGCCCGAAAGGCGGCCTCCTGGGCCGCCGCGGGGGTCCCGATGAAGGTCACGACGGTCCTGTTGGTGGATTCCCCGGGATCGACATCGAGCAGCTTGACCTCGGGGACGGCTTCGATCTCGCGGACGATGGCCCGGATCTTCTCCTGGTCCCGACCCTCGCTGAAATTGGGGACGCATTCGACGAGTTTCATCGTTCATCTCCTATTGAGGATCGTCTGCTTGAGGGCGCCGTTGCTGTCGTAGACTTCGACGACCCGGAAGTCCGCGAGAGAGTCGAGGATCCACTCCCGCCGCCCGACGATGACCACGAGGGGCGCCGGGGAGAGATATTTCCGCCCGGCGGCCAGGACCTTTTCGATGTTGACGACCATGATGTTCTCGAGGATCCGGTTCCAGTGGCCGGAGTCCAGGCCCAGGGCCGCTAGCCGGGCCGTCCACTCGGAGAATCCCTCCAGGGATTCCAGCTTCAGCGGCAGGTTGCCGACGAGGTAGGCCTTGGCCTCTTCGATCTCAACGGCCGGAGCGCTTTCCAGCGAGAGCGCTTTGAGCTCCCGGACGATCTCGCCGACGGCCGGGTGGATGAACTCGGGGGTCACGCGGGCTTTGACCCAGAAGACTCCGCACGACCTGTAGAACTCGGCTTCGCTGAACGCGTAATAGGCGTAGCCCTTGGATTCCCGCAGGTTCATGAACAGGCGGCTGTGGGTCGCGCCGCCCAGGGCCTGGTTGAGGACGAGGAACGGGAAGTACTCCGGGGCGGCCGGGTCCATGATCACATTCCCGGCGAAAATAATGGCGTCCTGGGAACCGGCGTTCTCGACGAAACAGATCCGCTCCCGTCCGTTCGGAGGGGGCGGAGGGACCTGGGCCCGCGAGAAGGCCCGGCGCGTCCAGGCGCTGAAGTGCTCTCCGATCTTCGTGGAGACCGCGGCCGCGTCGACGTTCCCGGAAACCACGATGACGGCGTTGTTGGGCAAGTAGTGCCGGCTGTAGAAGGACTGGACCTCTTTCGAACCGATGAGCTTGATGGCCTCCTCGCCGTAGGTCCCGGCCCGATAGGGATGCCCCTCGAAAAGGAGGCGTAAGAGGTGGCGCCACCCGACGAACTCCGGGTCCTTCTTGCGGTCGGTCTGCTCGAAGGCTGTGGCCCTCTTGACGGTGGCCAGGACGCGCTCCGAAAAGACCGGTTCGAGGACCATGAGCCGCAGCGCGAGAAGGGCCCGGTCGACGAATTCGGGGAGGACCTCGAGCTTGAACACCGTGTAATCCATGAACACCGTGGCCGAATAATCCGCTCCCAGGGACTCGATGAGATCGTCGATCTGGCCGCCGGAGAGGAGCTTGCTCCCCCGGCCGATCATCCTGGCCGTGATGGAGGCCGCTCCCGGCAACTCGGCGGGCGAGTCGGCCTCCCCGGCCCCGATGATGAGCTGAAGGGTGACCAGGGGACTTCCGGTCCTAAAGGCAACCGTCACCTTGAGGCCGTTGGCCATCTCGAAGCTCTCGAGGGCCGCCAGACCAAGGCCCTGCCTCGTTTCGGCCGGGGGCGGTGTCCGCCGGTATCTTTCCTGGGCTTCCAGGGACGGACCGAAGCCCAAGGCCCATGCGGCCGCCAGAACGACAGCCCACCTCGGGAAGCGGAGGGCGCCCCTCATCGCGGGCCCAGCCTCATATAGACCTTGTTCCTGGGCACGAAATGCCTGATGACGAGAGCGGTCAGGTTGCGGGCGGTGACCCGAAGATAGCTGTCCAGCTCGTTCGGCAGGGAAGAGAGCGGCCGGTCCGAGAAAGAGGCCTCGAGGAGCATGAAAGCCCTCTCCTGGCGCGTGGCCAGCCTCCGGAAGTAATCCGTTCTGAAGAACCGTTTGGCTTTCTCCAGGTCGTCCTCCGAGACCGATCCTTGACGGATCCTTTCGATCTCGGACATGACGGCCCGATGGGAGCGGTCGGCCATGACCACATTGTTGGTGAGGCAGAAGATCTTGAGAGCCCGGGCCGCCCCGCGCTCCTCGAGACCGCCGCTGACATGATAGGCCGTCCTGTCCTTGTCGATCAGCCGGGCCCGGAGGCGGGCGGTCTTGCCCTTGAGCAGGATATACTCCAGGATCTTCAGAGCATACGCGTCTCCCGGCTGAAGGGGATGGATCCTGTATCCGAGATGAAAGCCGGCCGTGGGCGCCGCGAGGTCCGGATGGAAGACGGCGACCTCTCCTTCCTGCTCGAACCGGGGCGGGAGCGGCGCGGGGACGTCGGGCCCCGGAGGAATGGATTCGAAATAGCGGGCCACCAGGTCCTTGGCCTTGGCGGCCTGGATGCTGCCGACGATGCAGAGAACGGCGTTGTTCGGCACGTAGAAGGCCCGATGGAAGGCGGAGACATCGGCGTCCGTGAGCCTCCCCATCTGCTCTCCGCTCCCGATCAGAGGGCGGCCGTAAAGGAGATCGGGATAGAGGAGCGTGTCGAAGATCGAGAAGCTCCCGATGATGGGCTCCGCGGCCATCTGGCGCAGGTGTTCCTCGAGGAGCCTGCTCCGCTGCTGCTCGATGGAAGCCCCCGTGATGCGGACCGATCTCATCCGGTCCGACTCCAGCCAGAGGGCCAAGGCCAGCTGATTCGAGGGCAGGGTCTGATAGAAGAGCGACTTGTCGAAGGTCGTCGTGGCGTTGAGCTCTCCGCCGATCTTCTGGATGTAGCCGACGTGCTGCAGAGGGCCGACGTTCTCCGAGCCCTGGAACATCAGGGTTTCCAGGAGGTAGGCCAGGCCTTCCTGTCCGGGCTTCTCGCGCACGGTCCCGGCTCTGTAGGCGACGGCCACGGTCACCAGCGGAAGGGAGTCGTCCTCGGAGAGTATGACCCGCAGTCCGTTCTTGAGACGGTATTCCTGGACCGGCAACGCCCACCCGGGCGCCATCGACTCCTGCCCGCCGGCCGGCAGAGCCGGAAAGAGAGCCGCGAAGGCCGCGACGGCGACGACCAGGGCCTCTTTTCTCATTCGGGTCTTAAGGGTCCGGAAGACGGACATTGAATTACATTAGCATAAACGGCGTCCGTTGAAAACCCCTGTGGTTTGTGCTATTTTGGCGACTCGGCCCATGGGGACCGTCCCAAGCCGGGCCGCACCTTTTGATCCTCGTTCACAGGGAGAAACGATGCTGTATGACATCAAGGACCTGTCCTTGGCCCGCAAGGGCCGGCTCCGTATGGAATGGGCGGCCCGCTCCATGCCCGTTCTGGGCCTCATCAAGGAGACCTTCGCCCGGACCAAGCCCCTCCGCGGCCTCCGGATCTCGGCCTGCCTCCACGTGACCTCCGAAACGGCCAACCTGATGGAAGCTCTCAAGCTCGGCGGAGCGGACGTCCGCCTCTGCGCGTCCAACCCGCTCAGCACCCAGGACGACATCCCGGCGACCCTGGTCAAAGACCACGGCATTCCGGTCTTCGCCGTCAAGGGCGAGAACTCCAAGACCTACTACCGCCACATCCATCAGGCCCTGGACCACCGGCCGGTCATCACCATGGACGACGGCGCGGACCTGGTCTCGGTCACTCACGAGCGCCGCACGGAGCTCCTCCCGGCCGTTTTGGGCGGGACGGAGGAAACGACCACGGGCGTCATCCGGCTCAAGAGCATGGCCCGCTCCGGTATCCTCCGATATCCCATCATCGCCGTCAACGACGCCCAGACCAAGCACCTGTTCGACAACCGCTACGGAACGGGCCAAAGCACCCTCGACGGCATCCTGAGGGCCACCAACGCTCTGCTCGCCGGGCTCAAGTTCGTCGTGGCCGGATACGGGATGTGCGGCAAAGGCGTGGCCATGAGGGCCCGCGGGGCCGGCGCCCACGTCATCGTGACCGAGATCAACCCGATCCGGGCCATCGAGGCCGTGCTGGACGGGTTCGAGGTCATGACCATGGCCAAAGCCGCGGCGGTAGGCGACATCTTCATCACCGTCACCGGCAACAAGGGCGTCATCCGCAAGGAGCATTTCCTGCGCATGAAGGACGGCGCGATGGTCGCCAACTCGGGGCACTTCAACGTCGAGATCGATATCCCGGCCCTGGAAAAGCTGGCCAAGGGCAAAAGGCGGGTCCGCGACTTCGTGGACGAATACATGCTCGCGAGCGGCCGGAGGGTCCATCTGCTCGGGGAAGGCCGCCTCATTAACCTGGCGGCGGCCGAGGGCCATCCGGCCATGGTCATGGACATGAGCTTCGCCAACCAGGCGCTGAGCGTCCGCTGGCTCGCCGAGCGGGCGAAAGAGCTCGACAAGACCGTCTACCCCGTGCCGTGCAAGATCGACGAGGAGATCGCCTCCCTGAAGCTGGCGTCCATGGGGGCTTCGATCGACCGGCTGACCCCCGCCCAGAAAAAATACCTGGCGGATTGGAAAGAAGGGACCTGACGCGGGCCCCCCTTCTCAGACGATCCCCGGGCCCCTCTGGCCGATGATCTTGAGATAGCGGCTGATGTTGTCCTTCATCTCCATGTCAATGACCCTCGAGGAGATCTTCAGGAACGTCTCCTTGGCTTTGTCGTATTCCTGGTTATTGAAATAGGCGACGCCCAGGTTGTAGTTGAAGAGGACATCATCGGGCACGACCCGCACGGCCAGCTCGTAGGCGGAGATGGCCCCCTCGACGTTGCCGAGTTTTTCGAGGACGACTCCTCTCAGATTGTGGGCCATGGCCAGCCGGGGCTGGATCTGGACGGCCAGCTGGGCGCTCTGCAGGGCCTCTTCCAGGCGGCCTTGGAGGACATAGAGCCGGGCCAGGTTAAAGTAGGGGAGCTCCCGGTTGGCGTAGCTCTGGTCCAGAAGGGCTTTCTGGAATTCGGCCTCGGCCCTGTCGAGGGCGTTCATTTCCTGGTAGACGGTCCCGAGATTGTTCCGGGCCTCGGTGAACTGCGGATTGATCTCCAGGCATTTCTCGAAGGCCCTGACGGACTCGTCGAAGTTGCCCTTCATCGAGTGGGCCAGCCCGAGGGCGTTCCAGGCCAGGTGATACCGGGAGCTCAGGGCGATCGTCTTCTGGAAATACTTGATGCCCTCGTCGATGTTGTTCTGATTGAGATAGAACAAACCGACGTTGTATTGATACTTCGGGTCCTTCTCCTGCGCTTGCCTCTGCTTGACTTCGGCCGAGGCGCAGAAAGCGAGATTCAGGCTCAGAGTTAATAGGCACAGGACGTTCGTGGCTCGCATCGATCTTCTCCTCTCACTCATTCTTCAGCTTTCGCGACATCAGGTCCGTCACCGCTTCACTCGGGGCCTTCCCGCGGTAGAGGACCTGGTAGATCTGCTCGGAGATGGGCATCTCGATCCCCCGGGTCCGGGCCAGACGCCTGGCCGACTGGGTCGTGTGGACGCCCTCGGCAACCATCTTCATGCCGGACAGGATCTCGTCGATCTTCCGGCCGCGGGCCAGCTGTTCGCCGACCCGGTGGTTCCGGCTCAGCTCTCCCGTGCAGGTCAGGACGAGGTCCCCGATGCCGGCCAGGCCTGAGAACGTCTCCTTGCGGCCGCCGAGCGAGACGCCAAGACGGGTGATCTCCACGAGCCCCCGGGTGATGAGGGCGGCCCGCGAGTTCAGCCCGAATTCCAGGGTGTCGCTGATGCCGGCGGCGATGGCGACGACGTTCTTGAGGGCTCCGGCCACTTCGACGCCCGTGACGTCGCGGCAGGTGTAGGCCCGCAGGGTTAGGCTGGAGATGAGCCCCTGGACGGTCCTGGCCGCCCTCATGTCCCGCGAAGCGACGACCAAGGCTGTAGGCTGTTGACGGGCGACCTCGCGGGCGAAGCTCGGCCCGGAAAGCACGGCCAGGCGGGGCCGGACATGGGGATAGAAGATCTCCTCCATGGATTGGCTCATGCGCCCGAGGGTCTTCTGGTCGAACCCCTTGGTCAGGCTGACGATGATCTGATCTTTCCGGAGGGCCGGGACGAGCTTCCTGTAGACGACCCGGCAGAACTGCGAAGGCACGGCCACGAATACGAGCCTGCCGAAGGCGGCCGTTTCCAGCAGGTCGGCCGAAAAATCGACGTTCTGCGGAAACGGGAAACCGGGGAGGAAGGTCTTGTTCTCCCGGCTTCTCAGGGCTTCCTCGAGGACGTCTTCCTCCCTTATCCAGAGCCGGGTCGGGAGGCCGATCGTCCCCAGATATCTGGCGAAAGCCGAACCCCAGCTCCCGCCGCCGATGACCGCTGAGTTCATGATGCTTTCTCCCCGAGCTTTCGTTCCTCGCCCCTGAGCAGGCGACCGATGTTCCCCGCGTGCTTGAGGACGATCAAGGCCGAGATGGCCAGGCTGAAAAAGAATACGCCCTTCGGTCCGCCAAAAGCGAGGACGAAGAACGGGTAGGCGATCGAACCGAGGATGGAGCCGAGAGAGACGAACCGGCTGACACCTGCCGTCAGGCCGAACACGAACAGGGCGGCCAGCCAAGGGCGCCAGGCGATGGCCGCATAGGCCCCCAGGGAGGTGGCGACGCCTTTGCCCCCTCGGAAGCCGATCGAGAACGGAAAACAATGGCCGAGCACGGCAAAGAACGCGCAGGCGGAGGCGAACACCGGGTCCCCGAGGAACTCCAGGGCCAGAAAAGCGGGCAGGAACCCCTTGAGGACGTCGATGGCGGCCACGGGGACGGCCGACTTCAGCCCCCGGACCCGGAGGACGTTGGTGGCCCCCGTGCTCCGGCTCCCGAGCTGGCGGATGTCTTTCCGTTCGGCGATCCGGACGAAGAGATACCCCGTGGGGATGGAGCCGATCAGGTAGGAGGCCAGGGCGAGCAGGAGTTTCATGACAGCGGATGCTCCGAGATCACCCGGTATCGGGCGCCTCCGGGACCGAGGAGGCTTTCGATGAAGCTCACCTTCCGGGCCTCCATTTGACCGAGAACGGAACCCGCGCGCTTATCGAGTTCCGCCGAAGCCTCGCGGACGCCTGCCGGGCCCCTGACCCGGCCCAGGGTCAAGTGAGGATGGAAGGCCCGCTCCTCGCGCGGAAAACCGTTCGATCCGAGCTCCCGGTCGATGTCCTCCTGCAGGGAGAGAAGGGCCGGCTGCCGTTCGACGCCGGCCCACAGGACGCGCGGGGCCGGCCCCTGAGGAAAGCTCCCCGTTCCCGCCAAAACCAGAGAGAAAGCCCGGTGCCGGGCGACGACTTTCGCCAACACCTCCTGGACCGAAGAAACCCCTTCCGCGCCCGTCTCTCCGAGGAACTTGAGGGTCAGGTGCATTCCCGACATGGAGACCCAACGGACGTCGGCCTTGGTCCTTTTCAAAGACTCGACGAGACGCGCCAGAGCCTCTTTGAGCGCCGGTTCGAGGTCGATGGCGATGAACGTTCTCACGGACGTGCCTGGCCCTTATTATATGTGCCTTGAGCCGTTTTGGCGAGCAGCGCTTTTCTCAAGATGTCCAACGCCGCCTGGGTGGACTGGAATTTGACCTGGCTTCTCCCGCCGAAAAAACACTTCCGGTGGACGGCGACGCCTCCGTCCCGGGCCAGGGCGATGTAGACCAGGCCGACCGGTTTTCGGGGCCTGCCTCCCTCGGGCCCGGCGATCCCGGTGATAGACAATCCGTAGTCGGCCCGGCATGCCTTCCGGACCCCGACCGCCATCTGCCGGGCCACGGCGGCGCTGACCGCGCCGTGGCGGTCGATCAAGGACGCGGGCACGCCCAGGCGGCGGACCTTGGCCCGGTCGCTGTAGACGACCGCCGATTCGAGGAAGTAGGACGAACTGCCCGGGACCTCGGTCAGCCGATGACCGAGAAGGCCGCCCGTGCAGGATTCCGCGCAGGACACTGTTTTCCCCTGGTCCTCGAGAAGCCGGCCGACGACCTCCTCGAGGCTTGATCCCGCGGAGGAATAGATCCAGGGAGAGAGCCTTCGGCGCAGTTTTGCTTCGAGGGTTTCAAGTAGGGTTTCGGCCTCCGGCCCCGGGCCCGGGCCCTGATAGGTCAGGTGGATGGAGAGGTCGCCCGGGACGGCCAATGTCGTGATCGACACGCCTCCGGGAACTTGCTCGTAGACGCCCTTGATGCGGGTCTCCATCCCGGACTCCCCGAGACCGGTCAGCTTCAGGACCCGGCGCACGGTGAGCCCACGGCCCAAGGCGGCCAGCCGGGGCAGAACGAGGCCTTCGAACATGGGCCGGAGCTCGCGGGGAGGGCCGGGCAGC
>VGJC01000066.1 GCA_016867635.1 Candidatus Aminicenantota bacterium
ACCGCAGCGACCGAGGACGATCCCCGAGGCCCCGCCGGCAGCAAGTGAACTCTGGCGCCTCCGGGCCCGTACTGGTAGAATGAGGCCGACCATGACCTTCTTTTTCGTTCGCGACCGCCCCCATCGCTACCGCTTCTTCTCCTCCGAGCCGCTGGGGCCCCTCCCGGCACGGTTCTCCAGGACGCGCGACATCTGGGAGAAGGCCAAGGCCAAGGTCACCCGGCTCAATCCGCGGACGCTCCTCCAGGAACAGGCCTTCGAGCGCGGGGGCCGCCCGGGCAGCGAGCCTCTGCGCATCCTCCACTCGGGCCGGCTCGACGAAAAGGCGGTCCGCACACGGCTTTTTTTCTTCCTCCAGCGGCAGAGGACCCGGCATACCCTCATCCTGGCCGGAGAAGCCCTCGTCCTTCCCCTGACCGGTCTGGCGGCCCTGCTGCCGGGCCCGAACATCCTTTTTTACTTCCTGGCCATCCTGATGGTCATCCAATGGCAGGCCCTGCGCGGCATCCACCGGGTCCTCCGCCGGGACTACGAATTCGTCGCCGACCCTCTGCTCGCCGAATGGGAGGAGGCCATCGCATCCCGGGACCGGGAGCGCATGAAAGAGGCGGCGGCCCGCCTCGACGAGGCCCATCCCCTCGGCGATATAAAATGGGGCCGGATCTTAGATCGCTAGTCCCAAATTTGCCTGAGAGACGCCTTCCCCTGAGGAATTGAAAATTCCCGGCCTCCTCCGACAGGCGAATTCGGGCCGCGCGGGGCGCGTTGACAAACGCGCTTGTTTGCCTTATCGTAAGAGCAAGATGCTGCTGACCCTGAACCAGGTCCTCTTTATCATCCTGACGGTTGCGGCCGTCGTCGTGGCCACCCTGCTCGCTCTCTTCCTCGTCCAGCTTCGCCGGACAGCCCGCGAGGGCGAAAAAACCCTGGCCAAAGCCCAGGAGCTGATGGAGGGGATGAAGGTCATCGAGGCCAAGATCGACTCCGGTCTGGACGATCTCGGCCATGTCCTGTCGACGTCCAAGAAGGCCGTTTCCCGCCTTTCGGAGATCACCTATTTCCTCAGCCCCAAGGGCCTCCGCCCTTCGGCCAAGTATTGGCCGTTCCTTTTCCCCCTGATCCGCTTCGGTTGGCAGCAGCTGAAAAAAAGAAAGGAGAAACATCATGGGGAATAGTCATGAGAGCCATTTCTGGGATTCCCTCCTGACCTTCATGGCGGGGGCCGCCGCCGGGTTCATCGCCGGCATTCTGTTCGCTCCGGCCAGCGGCAAGGAGACCCGGAAGAAGATCAAGGACCAGGCCGTCAAGACGGGCGAAGCGGCCAAGGACAGCTACGAGAAGATCGCCCAGGAGGCGGAGAAAGGCCTTCGCGTCGTCAAGGAGAAGACGACCGAGGGCATCGACACCATCAGGGACTTCATCGAGAAGAAAAAGGAAGAATACATGCGGAAGCCCGGGGCCGAGGCCGTGGAGGACAAATAGTCCTTCGCCGTCCGGCCGCGGCCCAAGGGTCCGCCTGATCCCCCCGATCCCGGTCCCGATCCGTTCGCGAGGTCGTTCCCTATGAGACATGACACCCTTCACCGGGCCCACCGCCGCGCCGCGGCCCTTCTGTTGACCGTCCTTCTCGCCGGCCTCCCCGCCGGCCTCGGCGGCGTCGATCCGAAGACCGCCCAGAGGATCGACGCCGAGATCGAGAAGGTCCGTTCGGAGGTCATCAAGGTCCGGCGCTTCATCCACATGAACCCCGAGCTCGGCAACCGGGAGTTCGAAACGTCCCGCCTGGTCGCCTCCAAGCTCGAGCCCCTCGGCCTGGAGGTCCGGACCGGCGTGGCCAAGACGGGCATCGTCGCCGTGCTCCGCGGCAGCCAGCCCGGGCCGGCGGTCGCCGTCCGGGCCGACATGGATGCCCTGCCCATCCAAGAGACGACCAATCTCCCCTACAAGTCCTTGAATCCGGGCATCATGCACGCCTGCGGCCACGATGTCCACACGTCCATCGTCCTCGGCACGGCCCTCGTCCTCAACAGCCTCAGGGACCGCATCAAAGGGACGGTGACCTTTCTCTTCCAGCCCGCCGAAGAGGGGGCGCCCGAAGGAGAAGAGGGCGGCGCCGAGCTCATGGTCCGCGAAGGAGCCCTCGACAACCCGCCCGTCGGCTCCATCTTCGGCTTCCACGTCTGGCCCGAGAGCGTCGGCACCGTCCTGTTCGCGCCGGGGGCCGTGACGGCCAGCGCCGACGACTTCGCCATCACCGTCCTGGGCAAGAGCGCCCACGGGGCCAGGCCGCACGAGGGCGTCGACGCCGTGGTCGTGGCCGCCGAGATCGTGACCGCTCTCCAGAGCATCGTCAGCCGGACCCAGGACCCCACGGACCCGGCCGTCCTGACCGTCGGGACCATCACCGGCGGGGCCCGGGCCAACATCATCGCCGAAAAGGTCGTCCTCGAAGGAACGGTCCGCACCCTGAGCGAAACGACCCGGAAAAGGATACCCGCCCTCATGGAGGCTATCGTCCGGAATATCGCGGAAATGCACGGCGCGAGCCACCGCTTTGAGTATAAACGGGGGGTCCCGTCCGTCTTTAATAATCCGGAGCTCACCGCCGCCATGGCCCCGACCCTGGTCAAGCTCCTGGGCAAGGACAAGGCCCTCGAATGGAAGCCGCAAATGATCGCCGAGGACTTCTCGTTCTTCGGCCAGAAGGTCCCCGGGCTTTACTTCTTCCTGGGGGTCAAGAGCCCGGCCCAGGCCGTTGCGGCCCCGCTCCACAGCCCCAATTTCAGCCCGGACGAGCGCAGCATCCCTCTGGGCATCAAGGTCCTGTGCCACCTTCTCCTGGACGCCCTCGACGCTCAGGGCGCCATGACCTCCGGCTCCCCCCGGACCTGAAGCCCGGCCCCGCCCCTTTCCTTTATCCGGCGACGGCCCTGGTCTGCGGAATGGCCGCCGCCTCGGCCCTGGGCCCTTGTCCGGCCGCGAGCCTCGCCGCCGCCGCCGTTTTCCTCGCGGCCGCGTGGGTGTCGTACGCCACACGGAAGGGCCGGGCGGCCCTGGTCTTCGTCCTCCTGGCCGTGGCGGCGATCGGGGCCGCCCGCACCTCCCAGCACGATCGGGCTCACGACAGCAACGCCCTCCACACCTATAAGAGCACCGGCTATCTCGACGTCGAGGGGACCCTGCTCCGTTCGCCGGAAAGAGAACCGGACCGGGACACGCTCTTCATCCGCGTCGACGCGGTCCGCGACGAGGGCCGCGTCCATGCTCTCCGCGGCAACCTCCGGCTGAACGTGCCCTTCGCCCGAGGCCTCCGGCCGCGGCTCGCCCTCCACGCCGGGGAGAGGGTCGCGGCGTCCGTGCGGCTGGCCACGGGCGGCTCGTTCCACAATTTCGGCGGCTTCTCCTACGACCGCTACCTCAAGGCCCAGAACGTTCACCGCCGGGCCTCGACGAAAACGGCCCTGCTCGTGGCCGGGACGGCGAAAGGACGGGGCCTTCACGGATCGGTCCGGCGGGCCGTCTCCCGCGTGCGTTGCGCCATCCAGGCCGGGCTCGAGCGCCGGTTCCCGGCCGCCGACGGCCACGACATCGGGCCGGAAGGGGCCGTGCTCGAAGCCCTTCTCCTGGGAGAGGATGGGCGGCTGGACCCGGCGACCGTCCGCAACCTCCAGGAGAGCGGGCTTTTTCACCTGTTCGCCATCTCCGGCGGCCACATCGCGATCGTCACCCTGCTGCTGTTCTCCCTGTTCCGGCTGGCCCGGATGTCCGACCGCGCTTCGCGGGCGGCCCTGATCGTCTTCCTGCTCTTCTACACCCTGCTCGTCGAGGGCCGGCCGTCCGTGCTCCGGGCGACCCTCATGACCCTGTTCTTCCTAACCGGCAAGCTCCTGTGGAAGGATGTCCAAACCCTGAACACGATCGCGGCCAGCGCGTTCGTCCTGCTCCTCGCCAA
Organism: Candidatus Aminicenantota bacterium; assembly: GCA_016867635.1. Lineage (GTDB taxonomy): Bacteria > Acidobacteriota > Aminicenantia > Aminicenantales > Saccharicenantaceae > RBG-16-66-30. Next base: position 3,953 of record VGJC01000066.1, read on the forward strand.
CCCCGCGAGCCTCCACGATCTCGGCTTCCAGCTGACCTACGGCGCGACGCTGGCCATCATCCTTTTTTATCCTCCCCTTTTCCGGCGGTTGCCCCGCTTGCCTCTCCGGGCCTCGGCCATGACCGCCCTATCCGTATCGGCCCTCTTGGGGGTCCTGCCCCTGGTCGCCCGCAATTTCAATCGGGTGACCTTCGCCTCGCTCGTCCTGAACTTCGCGGCCATCCCGCTGGTAGGAGTGGTCATGGGGCTGGGCTACGCCACCCTGCCCCTGGCGGCGGTTTTTCCCCGGGCGGCCGGGCTCACGGACGCCGCGCTGAAGTTCCTGGTCCGCATCTTCTCGTGGCTCTCCCATCTCCTGGACCCCCTGTTCCTTCTGTCCTACCGGGTGCCGACGCCGCGCGCCTGGACGCTCGCCGGATACTTCCTGTTCCTCGGCCTCGCCCTGGCCCGGCCGCGCTTCAGATGGCAGCGGGCGCTCGTCCTGACGGCCTTCGGCGTGTTCTTTCTGCTCCTCGTCCTCCACCCGTTCCCTTCGGCGTCCCCCGACCTCAAGGTGACGATGATCGACGTCGGGCAAGGAGAGTCTTTCCTCGTCGAATTCCCGGGCCGCCGCACAATGCTCATCGACGGAGGGGGGTTCGTCGGCAGCTCCTTCGACGTCGGTGAAAGAGTGGTGTCCCCGTATATTTGGTCCAAGGGCATCAGGGGGATCGACATCCTGGTCCTCACCCACCCGCACCCCGACCACCTGGGAGGGTTGCCGGCCGTCGCCAGGAACTTCCGCGTCCGGGAATTTTGGGAATCCTCGCCGGCGCCTGAGGACGAGGGCTATCGGAAATTGATCGAGGCCCTGCCGGGCTCCGTGACCCGGAGGCAGGTCTCCCGGGGCTTCCGGCATCGGGAAGGGGAGGCCGTCGTCGAAGCTCTGCACCCGGAGCGTGCGGGGCAGGCCGGGGCGGGCCCCGAGGCCAACGAAAGCTCGCTCGTGCTGCGGGTCGCCATGGGGGAGGTCTCCTTCCTCTTCACGGGAGATATCGGCGCGGCCACGGAAAAAGGGATCCTCGGCGCGGGCCAAGACGTTCGGAGCACGGTCCTCAAGGCTGCCCATCACGGCAGCGCCTATTCGAGCTCCGCGGCTTTTCTCGAGGCGGTCGGGCCGCGGCTCGTGCTCGTTTCCGTGGGGGAAGGCAACACGTACGGATTCCCGAGCCCCGCCGCCCTCGGTCGGTGGGAGGAAGCGGGCGCCCAGGTCTTCCGCGCCGATGTTCACGGCGCCGTGGAGGTCCGCACGGACGGCAGGGAGGTCCGCGTCCGGACCGCCCGCCGCGGGCCGCCGCCGAAGCGACTTTCCATTGACACGCGCGACTAAATGAGTGATACTGGCGCCAAGAAGAGGAGCGATCGGGATGTCCACCAAAAGATGGCTTGTTTTGGTTTTCCTGCCCCTTGTCCTGACGGCCTTTCTCCAGTCCCAGAGCGTGGTCGAGCTGGCCAAGAAGGAGAAGGAGCGCCGGGAGGCCCTGAAAGGCAAGTCGGCGACGGTCGTCACCAACGCCGAACTGGCCAAGGTCAAGAAGAAACCGTCCATCGATCCGGCGGAAACGGCGGTCGTCGAAGGCGAGGCCGAGGCCGAAGCCGCGGGACAGGCCGTCCGGGAAGGGGCGACCCCGCCCGAGAAAGAGGAGGCCGCGGAACAGGCCGTCGCCGCCGCGGATGTGCAGGTCATCCCGGCCGAACCGGCCGAGCCGTCCCCCCAGGAGCTCGACGCGAAGCAGAACGAGCTGCTCGAAGCCGCCAGCGAAAAGCAGGAAATGGTCGACCTCCTGGCCCTGAAGATGAACGCCCTCTACCAGGAATTCTACGGCCTGGACAATCAGAAATCCAAGGAGCTCCTCCAGATCCAGATCAGCGATACCTACGACAAGCTGCTCAAGGCCGAAGCCGACGCGGCCAAGGCCAGGAAGGAAGTCGAGGCGTTCATCGCCGACAGGAAAAAGGCCAGCACCCCGGCCATCTGGATCAAATAGGCCGAGCTTCCCATGCTTGCCGGCAGCGGCAGGCTCCCCTCGCAAATCGCTCTGTCCGGGGCTCCGGGGAATTGAAAAATCCCCCGACATGCAATAAGATGGGGGGACCATGACCGCGACCGCCAACAAGAAAGCGGACCCTCAGCCTGCGTCGCCCGCGCGCTCAGGGAACCGCGCCCCGAACCAGCTCCGCCCCGTCAAGATCACCCTCGACTACCTCGAATTCGCCGACGGCTCGGCCCTCATCGAGATGGGCCGGACGCGCGTCCTGGCCGCGGCCACGATCGACGAGCGGGTCCCGCCCTTCCTCAAGAACACCGGCCGCGGCTGGGTGACCGCCGAGTACGCCATGCTCCCCCGCTCGACGGGCGACCGGACGCCCCGCGAGCGGATGCCCGGGCGCGTCTCCGGCCGGACCCACGAGATCCAGCGTCTCGTCGCCCGGGCCTTGCGGTCCGTGACCGACCTCCGGGCCCTCGGAGAGCGGCAGATCATCATCGACTGCGACGTCCTCCAGGCGGACGGCGGCACGAGGGCGGCCTCGATCACCGCCGGGTGCGTGGCCCTCGGGCTGGCCCTCAAGAAAATGCTCGACGACGGGCTCATCGACCACATGCCTCTTCGCCACCTCGTGGCCGGGGTCAGTGTCGGCATCGTCCGCGGCGTCCCGCTCCTCGATCTCGACTACGAGGAGGACTTCCGGGCCGACCTCGACATGAACGTCGTCGAGACCGACCGCGGCGAGCTTGTCGAGGTCCAGGCCGGGGCCGAGAAGAACCCGTTCTCGCGCCAGGAGCTGCTCCGGCTGCTCAAGCTGGCCGACCGGGGCGTCGCCAAGCTCATCCGCGTCCAGAAGGACGCTCTCAAGAAAAAAAGCATACTCTTCATGGCCTACGGCTACCAAGATAAATAAAGGGAGGTCGTCATGAACCTGACATCCTGGCTGATCGTCGCCGGCGCCGTCATCCTGTTCTTCGCCGTCGTCATCCTGATCATGGCTCTTCAATACCGCAAGGTCGGGCCCAACGAGGCCCTGATCGTCGCCGGGGGCCGGAAGCGCTCCGTGACCCTGGCCGACGGGACCAAGCGCAAGGTCGGGTACCGCTATCGCCTGGGAGGGGGGGTGTTCGTCTGGCCCGGGATGGAGAAGGTCTACGCCCTGCCCATGGACGTCATCCCCGTCTCGATCCGCACTCCTGAGGTCCTGACCCATGGCGGTGTCCCTATTTTAGCCGAGGCCTCCGCCCAGGTGAAGATCGATTCTTCCGACGAGACCATCCACCTGGCCGCCGAGCAGTTCCTCGGCATCGGCCGGGAGGGCCTGCGCGACGTCGTCGTCAACGTCCTCGAAGGCAAGGTCCGGGAAGTCATCGGGACCATGACCGTCGAGGACATCTACCGCGGCCGCCACGAGTTCTCCAACCGGGTCATCAAGGCCGTCAAGGAGGACTTCTCCCGGATGGGCCTGGTCATGCTGTCGTTCGCCCTCAAGGACATCAGCGACACCCAGGGCTTCATCGACGCCTTGAGCAAGCCGCAGATCGCGGCCGCCAAGCGCGACGCGGCCATCGCCCAGGCCGAGACAGAAAAGGAATCCATCATCAAGTCCTCCCAGGCCCGCAAAGAGGCCGAGGTCGCCCGGCTCCAGGCCGAAGCCCTGATCGCCAAGGCCCAGTGGGAGAACGAGGCCAAGAAGGCCGAGTCCCAGGTCGCCGTCAACACCAAGAAGGCCCAGGCCGATCTCTCCTACGAGCTCGAGCGCCACCGCCTGAACCAGGACCTCAAGAAGGAAGAGGCCAAGGTCAAGCAGGTCGAGAAGGAAGAAGCCATCAAGATCGAAAGCCTCGAGATCGCCCGCAAGGAGAGAGAGCTCGAGGCCACGGTCGTCAAGCCCGCCGACGCCCGCAAGTACCAGATCAAAGCCGAGGCCGAGGCCGAGGAGTTCCGCATCACCGCCGAGGCCAGGGGCAAGTCCGAGGCCCTCAAGCTCGAGGGCCTGGCCGATGCCGACCAGATCAAGGCCAAGGGCCTGGCCGAAGCCGAGGCCATGACCCGCAAGGCCCAGGCCTGGGAGAAGTACAACCAGGCCGCCGTCCTCGAGATGTACATCAAGGCCCTGCCCGAGCTGGCCAGGGCCGTCTCCGAACCGCTCTCCAAGGTCGACAAGATCGTCATCGTCGGCGGCGACAAGGAGCTCGGAACGACCAAGATCACGGCCCAAGTCGCCCAGGTCCTGGCCCAGCTGCCCGAGGTCGTCAAGTCGCTGACGGGCGCCGACATCCACGAGTTCCTGAAAAAGAAGCTCTCCCCGGACGCCAAAGACGCGAAAAAGTGACCGCCCCGTTTGGGCGTCGAGGCAGGTGAACCATGATCTCCGAAAAAGTCCAGCGGATCGGCGCTTCCCCGACCCTCAAGATCTCGGCCAAGGCCAAGGCCATGAAGGACGAGGGCATCGACGTCATCGACCTGAGCGTCGGCGAGCCCGATTTCCCGACCCCCGCGAACGTCAAGGACGCGGGCATCCAGGCCATCCGGGACGACTTCACCAAGTACACCGCGAGCGACGGCATCCTGCCCCTGCGGAAGCCGTCGCCAAGCGCCTCAAGGAGGATTTCGGCCTCGAGTACGCCCCCAAGGACATCATCGTCTCGGCGGGCGCCGAGACCTCGCTCTTCCACCTCGTCCAGGCCCTGGTCGACGAGGGCGAGGAGGTCATTGTCCCGTCTCCCTTCTGGGTCACCTACCCCGAGTGCGTGTCCCTGGCCAAGGGCAAATCCGTCGTCGTCCCGACCCGCGAGGAGGACGGCTTCCTGCTGACGCCCGAGGCCCTCAAGGCCGCTATTTCCCCGGCCACCAAGGCCCTCATCCTCAACAACCCCTCCAACCCGACCGGGGCGGCCTACACGAGAGACCAGCTCATGGCCCTGGCCGAGGTCGTCCGGGGCGAGGACATCTACGTCATCGCCGACGAGATCTACGCCGGCCTCGTCTACGATAATTTCAAGTTCACGAGCTTCGCCGCGCTCGGCGAGGACATCAAGAAGAAGACGGTCGTCGTCAACGGCGTCTCCAAGTCCTACTCCATGACCGGCTGGCGCATCGGCTTCGCGGCCGGCCCGGCCGAGGTCATCGACGGCATGTCCAAGATCCAGAGCCACACGACCTCCAACGCCTGCTCCATCGCCCAGAAGGCCGCCCTCGAGGCCTACGACGGCCCCCAGCACGAGGTCCAGCGGATGGTCTCGGAATTCCAGCGGCGCCGCAACTACTGCCTGATGCGGCTGGCCGCCGTCCAGGGGATGTCGTGCTTCAAGCCCCAGGGCGCGTTCTACCTCTTCCCCAACGTCAGGTCCTTTTATGACAAGGAGGCCAACGGGGCCCGCATCCGGAACTCCTACGGCTTGGCCTATTATCTCCTCAAGGAGGCCCGGGTGGCCATCGTTCCGGGGGACGCCTTCGGCGCCGGCGACTACATCCGGCTGTCGTACGCGACCTCGATGGCCAACCTCGAGAAGAGCATGGACCGGATCATCGAGGCCCTGGCCCGGCTCAAGACGGCCAAGACCGTCAAGCGGGTCGCGCTGAGCAACGCCGTGACCAGGATCAGGAGGCCCGTGCCCGTCGAGGCCCCGGTCGACCTCAAGATGCGCGACGGGCTGGTGGCCGAAATGGAAAGCCACATGGGCTACGAGGGCCGCCACGAGTGGAACGCCAACATCAACGGCGCCATCGTCCAGCTGCGGACCAACGTCGCCCACCTCGACGACTTCTGGACCGAGAACTGGTTCCCGGCCCAGCTCGAGGCCGAGCTCGAGCCCCACGGCATCCTTTACGCGGTCGACGGCATCGCCGGCCGCGAACCCCGGGCCTTCTACAACCCGGAGACGAAAACCGGCGTCCTGGTCAACGCCGACAATTACGGGCCGCTCCGCAGCCTGGCCCTTGGCCTGGTCGCGGACATCAGCGGGCGGACGGGCGCCGCCGCCGCGGCGGGGGCCGTCCGCGGCATGTCGGCCGACCTCGACGGCCACGGGCTCCTCCTCGTCGGCCCCCCGGGGACCAAGAAGACCGAGCTCTTCTTCGGCCTCCTCGCCGACCGGCGGTACAAGCTCCACTCCAACGAGCTCGTCTTCGTTCGTCTCTCCGGAGGCCGGGCCGCGGCCGACTGCGCCGAGCGCAAGCTCTACATGCCCGCCAACACGGTCGAGCTCGACCCGCGCCTGGCCCCCTTGTTCGACCGCAGCAAGTGCGAGAACGTCGTCACCCGCAAAGAAGACTGCGTGAACGCGGCCTGCCTGCGCGGCGACGACTGCCGCCTCGACCGGGGATCGCCCTACTGCTACAAGGCCTCGAAAGAGGCCCACGTCCTGCTCGACCCGAGCTGGCTCGGGGGGCCGGCGGCCGCCGTCAGGAGGACGAACTTGAAGTGGCTCTTCCTCCTGCGCAACGACGACACCTCGCCGGCCGCTGTCGAGCTGGGCAAGGAAGAGGCCCTGCGGATCCTCGAGGCCGGGGAGGCGCCGGGCGCCAGGAAGGCCCTGACGGCCGGCAAGGCCCAGCCCTATTTCAACCCCCACCTCCTGGGGGCCGCGCCGGAAAGGCTCGAGCTCGAGAAGCTTTTCTTCGGGCGCCTCCTCGACTCCGTGAAATGCGTCCTGTTCAACAGCGGCGTCGCCGGAGCGGACAAGATCAAGGAGCTCGTTTCGGGGAGCCGCTGAGGCCGCCGGGAACCCCCGGGCGCGGCTAGCCGGCAGGGGGGACCATCCTCATCAAAAAATCATCGTTCCGTTCACCCCCGGCGGTGATTGCCCGCCATAACGGGGCCGGCGATAATGCTAAGCGGAGAAAGTCCCTTCGGGGAGAGTGACGGGAATGCTGTCCATACGCTTCGGGACCTTGAAAACGGCCCCCTATTCCTATATAAATGAAATACGTTCGCCGGGCCGGAGGGACGCCCCATGAAGACAAGAAACAGGCCGGCCGAGGCCGGGTTCACGTTCATCGAGGTCATTGTCGTCGTCGGCATCATCGGCATCTTCCTGGTGGCCTCTTTCCCCAGCATCCTGAACACCATGGAATCCCGCAACCTGGAAAACAACGCCAGGAGGATCCAGTCCTATTTCCAGCAGACCCGGAACCGGGCCGTCGATACCAAGATCATCCACCGGGTGCGCTTCACCCGCATCACCGACGTCACCCCGGCCTACTGGACTTATGATATGGAGATGTTCCAAGAGGACGGGACCTGGGTCAAGGCCGAGGGCGCGCCCCGCAAGGCCATCCCGGCCAAGTTCGCCGTGACCATCAATCTGCCGGCCAATGGGGCCGACTTCATCGTCGATTTCTCGCCTCTCGGGACGCTCGTCAATCTTCCCGTCCTCGCCAATGCCCAATATTCCATCACTCTCCGCAGCCCGAAACTTGACCGTCCGGGACAGATGGACCAACGGGTCCTCAATCTGTTCATGGGCGGGTCCATCCAATATCTCAAGCAAAAGAGCTAAGGCCATGAAAACAAAGAAAAAGCCGGGATTCAGCTTGATCGAGGTCCTGGTCGGCCTGTTCCTCGTCGCGGTCGCCGTCCTGGGACTGGCCCAGCTGTTCCTGTTGGCTGTCGCCAACAACCACAAGGCCGACCGCGTCTCGACGGCCACCAACCTCGCCCAGCAGCAGGTCGAATGGCTGCGGAGCCTGACCTCGGACGAGCTGGCCTTCGTCGCCGGGCAGACCGTCGAAGACCTGGACGAGGTCATCGACCTTAACCTGGACGGCACGAACGATTACCGGCGGATCACGACCGTCGACGTCGCGGATTTCGTCTTCCAAGCCCGGGTCTTCGTCTATTCCGCCGAGAAGCTCGGCATCCCCGACCCCGAAGCGCTGCTGGCCGATCCCGACCAGCACCGCCCGCGGGCCTTCCTGTCGACGATCATCACCCGGTGAACGGAGCCATTCCGATGAGAACCAAGCACAGGATCTTTTCGAACCGCCGCCGGGGCTTCACCATGATCGAGCTCATCGTCGGCAGCGCCGTCATGCTCGTGGCCATCGTGGGGGCCCTGGCCATCTACGCCCGCAGCAACAAGGTCTCGGTCGAACAGCAGATGGTCACCGAGGTCCAGAACGACACC
>VGJC01000067.1 GCA_016867635.1 Candidatus Aminicenantota bacterium
GAGGAGGCCGATGAAGTCGGCGTCGGTCTGGCGGTAGACCTTCTCGAGCTCGACGAACTCCATGTCGAAGGTCGGTTCGGCGAAGATGCGGGCCGAGAAGAAGTAGGGCGATTCGTAGCGGCCGGAGGGGGCGGTGGGAGTTGCGGAAGCGCCGCGGCCTCCGGCGCGAACGGCCGTGACGGCGGGCCGGGCGGACGGGAAGGCGCCGGACGCGCCGGCGAAGAGATCGCGCTCGCGGGAGGTGACGACGGGCGGGAGCTGATAGAGGTCGCCGATGAAGATCATCTGCAGGCCGCCGAACCACGCGCCGGGGCGGGGGCCGTTGAGGCGGAGGAATTTCTCGACGCAGTCCATCAGGTCGGCCCGGACCATGGACACCTCGTCGATGACCAGGGCGTCGAGGTTGCGGTAGAGGGCGGCCCGGTCGGCGGCGGGGCCGCGCGGTTTGGCGAGCTTGCGGACGGCGTCGGGGGTCGTGTCGGGCTTGAAGCGGAAGAACGAGTGGATGGTCTGGCCGCGGACGTTGAGGGCGGCCACACCGGTCGGGGCCAGGACGGCGATGCGTTTTTGGGTCTTCGAGCGCCAATGCTCGAGGAGCGTCGATTTCCCGGTGCCGGCCTTGCCGGTGACGAAGGCGTGGCGGTCGGTGCCCTCCATGAGGTCGAGGGCCCGGCGGAAGCCGGGGTTGATCTCGATCTTGGGCGTCTTGGGGGCCTTAGGCATCTTGGTCATTGATAATATGGGCACACAATACCAATTCCCTTATTTAATAACAACGCCCAGCCAACCCTGATTTTCTCACTTGGGGTCGGACCATAAAATTTTGTTAATTTACAACAACTTAGATGATCAGAGTGGCCCTAAGTTGTTGATAATTGGGTGCGATTTGCGCATTTTTGGGGTCATTTTGCATAAGCTCGGCGCTGGAGCGGCATTTCTAACGTTTGCACGTTTTTGCCGTCAAAAACGTGCGTTCTACAGTTTGGGAAAGATGTTTTTCCAGGTTAACTTATTGATTATATTTAAGAAATTGTGGTCCGACCCCTAACGGGGCAGCCAGGCACGGATTTGGCGGGACATGCGCATCGCGGCCGGGGGGCTGAGGTTGGCCATGACGACAATGGTGACCCCGTCCTCGGGCATCCATTCGAGGGCGGCGTTGATCCCCGGGGCGCCGCCGGCGATGCCCAGGCCGCCGCGCCGTTCCTCTCCGGCCGGGCCGTAGACGCCCTTCTCGAGGGCGATCGTGTACATGAGGAGGTCGCGGGCCGTGGAGTGGCCGCCGCCGGCTGAGCTGCCGATGCCCGGCAGCGTGTCGTAGTTGGTCTTCCAGACCGCGGCTTCGCGCACGTAGCCGACGGCCCGGCCGTCAAGGGGGACGCTCTTCGGGACCCAGCCGGAGCTGTCCATCCCGGCGGGCCTGTAGATGTGGTCGCGGATGTAGGTGTAGTAGTCGACGCCCGAGGCCTTCTCGACGATCAGGCCGAGGACGATGTAGCCGCCGTTCGAATAGAGGTTGCCGTGGCCTGGCTCGAAGGCCAGGGGGCGGTCGGCGAAGAACGGCAGGTAGTCGGCCAGGGCCCGGATCTTTTCCTTGTCGGCCGCCGCGAACCGGTCGCCGAAGAAGTCGCCGATGCCCGAGCTCATGTCGAGGAGATGGGCGACGGTCACCCGAGATGCGGCTTTCGCGTTGGGATAATCGGGCAGGAACTTGTCGATCGTGTCGTCGAGAGAAAGCTTGCCCTCGGAGGCCAGCTTACGGACGGCCAAGGCCGTGAAGGACTTGTTGATCGAGCCGACGTTGAACTTCGTGCCGACCGTGTTGGCGATCTTTTTTTCCCGGTCGGCGTAGCCGAAGGCCTCTTCGAAGATCGGCTCGTTGTTGCGGGCGATGAGGATGACGCCCGAAAAATCGCCCGAATCGACGGCCCGGCGGGCGTGATCGCGGACGGCGGCCATGAGTTCCGCATCGTCCTTTTTCGGGTCGGATGCGGGTTTCTGTTCTCCCTCCTCGTCCACGGCCTCGACCCGGATGCCGAGGAGCCCGAACGGCGCAACGGATTCAAACTCGAAATCGAGCCGGAGGACCCGGCCGGCCCGGGCCCGGGCGGTTACGCTGACGAAGTCGGCGCGGGCCTCGACGACCTGCTGGGGATCGAGCGAACCGACCTGGGCGCTCATTTGCCTGTAGCGGGCCAGCCGGACTTGGACGGGCATCTTCTTGAGGGCGTCCTTGGCGGTATGCCGGGCGAGGAATTCCTTCATGGCCGCTTCGCCGGCGTTGAAGGCCTTGAAATACGCGGCGGCCGTCTGGCCGGCGGGCGTGGCGGGGAAAGCGGCTTGGGAGGCCATGACCGATCCCCCGGCCAGCGGAAGAGCGGCGGCGAGAGACAGGGCCGCGACCCCAGCCCACGTAAGATATTTGGGGTCGGACCTCAGCTTGTTCTTATTAATCAATAGGTTAGCCATCTTTTGCTGCCCTCCCCAAACTGTAGAGTTCGCATTTTTACGGCCAAAACGTTCGCATCTGCGCCGACACGATATGTTCTTCAGCATAAAAACGAGCCCAAAAACAGATTAGTTGCGCCTCATTATCAACAACTTAGGGGCATCTCAACGTTCTAACCTATTGTAAACATTAAACAATTTGTGGTCCGACCCCTACTTGATCTCTTTTAAGAGCTCGGCGACGGCGGCTTCGAGCTGCTCGTCGCGGCCGGCGATCACGTTCTCCTTCTTATTCTCGACCTTGACGTCGGGCTCGGTCTGGTGGTTCTCGAGGTAGCCGACGCCGACGCCCTTGACCCCGAGAGGCACCGCGCCCCAGCGGACGCCGCCGTCCCCGAGCATCTCCCATCCGGCGAACGAGCACGTGCCCGGCACGGGCATGCCGACGAGCTTGCCGATCTTCATGAACTGGTAGGCGAACGCGAAGCAGTGGCCGTCGCTGTACTGGGCCTCGCCGACGACCGAGATGGAAGGCTTGGTCCAGCGGAAATTGGGCTCGTAGCCGTTGCTGCGCGTGTCGGTCGTGTAGTCGAAGAACCTCTTGCCGCTGAGGAACATGTCGAGGTCGGCGACCAGGTCGCCGCCGCCGTTGAACCGGGTATCGACGACCAGCCCCTCCTTGGCGGCGAACTTGCCCATGACCTCCTCGAAGGCCGACCGGTAGGCGCTGTCGCTCATGCCCGGGACATGGATGTAACCCAGCCGCCCCCCGCTCAGCCGCTCGACCTCCGCTCGGTTCCGCAGGACCCAGCGCCGGTAGAGAAGCGCGCTCTCGTCCCGCGCCGCGACCGGCTTGACCGTGACCGAGCGCGTCCCGGCCCCCGGCTTCGGGCCCGGCGCGCCCGGCGCGCCCGGCGCGACGAGCGTCAGCAGGACCGTCTGCCCGGCCTTGCGGTTGAGATAGTGCTCGAGGCCCTTGTCGGCGGCGATCGTCTCGCCGTCCACAGCCTCGATGACCGTTCCCGGGGCGATGTCCAGCCCGGCCTTGTCGAGCGGCCCGCCGGCGATGACCTCGACGACCTTGACGCCGGGGCCGGCGTAGGCGGGATCGTAGAAGGCCCCGAGCGAGGCCGTCTCGTCGGCGTTCTCCACGCGGCGCGCGTACCGGGCCCCGCTGTGGCTGACGTTGAGCTCGCCCAGCATCTCGCTGAGCAGCTCCGCGAAGTCGTAGCCGTCGCCGATCCCCGGCAGGTGCTTGACGTAGACGTCCTTGAGGCCGACCCAGTCGGCCCCGTGATACCCCGCCGTGTAGAACGTCTCGAGCGTGCGGCGCCAGACGTGCTCGAACTGGGCCTTGCGTTCGGCCTCCAGGTCGACGGTCATCTCGCCACGCACCCCGATCGGATCGCGCTTGCCGCTCCCCGGATCGATCTTCGACAGACCGCCGTCGGCCAGCAGGAAGATCGATTTCATCTCCTTGTCCCAGGCCATCCGCCCGCTGTTGGCGTTGAGCGCGGCCAGCATCTTGGTCTCGCGCGTCCTGAGGTTGGTCGTCCAGAGGTTCATCCCCCGCTCGAAGCGTGCGAGGTAGAAGAGAGTGTCGCCGTCCTTGTTGACGAGGGCGTCGCCGAGCGATGAGGAGTGGATGGTCAGGCGGGCCTTCCGCAGCTCGAGGCCGGGCCAGTCGATGACCAGGGGCTTGACCTCGTCCTTCTTCTCCTTCTCGGCGGGCTCCTTCTTGTCCTTGGGGGCCTCGGCCTTGGTCTTCTTCTCCTCGATCTCCTTGAGCAGGGCGGCCTCCTCCTTGGTCAGGCTGAAGCGGTCCCAGGCCTCGCGGGTGAGGAAGAGCGCGTAGACGTCGAACTGCGACCCGCCGCTCTGGGCCGCGCCCTTGAGGCCGTCGCGATTGCTGGCCCACATCATGGCCTGGCCGCCCAGGATCCACTTGGCCCGGCGGTCCTCGAAGCCGCTCTCGCTCAGGTTGACGGCCGGGGCCGAGCCGTCGGCCTTGACCAGGCCCACTTCGCCCGGCGCGAACCCGGGCACGGAGAGCTCGAACAGGATCCAGCGGCCGTCCGGGCTCCACTCGAAGGACTGGCCGGCGTCCGTCGACGGGGCCAGCTCCTTCGCGGTCAGGAGCGTGCGCGTCGCTTTCGAGGCGATGTTCAGGACCTTGAGGGTCGCCCGGCCCTCGATGAAGGCCAGCTCCTTGCCGTCGGGCGAATAGGCGGGCGAGGCGTTCTGATGGGCGCTCACGACGAGCGGCTTCTCCTCGAGGACGGTCGAGGCGTAGAAGTAGGGCTCCTCGGCCCGCGTGCGGCGCGTCTCGTAGATGCCCCAGCGGCCGTCGCGCTGCGAGGCGTAGAGAACGGCGTTGCCGTCGGGGGAGAACGAGACCGACGACTCCTGGCCGGACGACGAGGTGACCCGTTTGGTCATGCCGCCGTCGACGTTGGTGACGAAGATGCCGCCGCGAGCGACGACGGCGATCTCCTTGCCGTTGGGCGAGACGGCGAACTCGCGGGCCCCGCCGCTGACCGGAACGACGACCTCGTTGTTGGACCGGGCGTCGGCGGCCAGGGTGACGGGGACCTTGCGGGGCTCGGCGCCCTCGCGCATGGTGTAGATCCCGCCGTCGTAGCCGAAGCACAGCGTGCCGTCGGCGGCCATGCTGACGAACCGCACGGGGTGGGTTTTGAACTTCGTGATCGGGACCGAAGGGCCGCCGCCCTGGCTCAAGCGATGGACATTGAAGGAGCCGCTCTCCTCGGATAAATAATAGAAACTTTTTTCGTCGGGTGTGAAAACGGGGCTGCGGTCTTCGCCGGCGAACGGGGTGATCTTGTGATGCCGGCCCGTCGGGACGTCCCAGACCCAGATGTCGCGGGCGATGGCCGAGGTGTGGTGCTTGCGCCACTCGTTCTCGCCGCCCTTCTTGTCGTGGTAGAGCATCAGCCGGCCGTCCCGGCTGAAACGGACGTCCTCGGCCGGGGTGCCGAGGACCATGACGGAGCGCCCTCCGGAGACGGGTACCTTGTAGAGCTCGGGCTGGGAGCCGGTGGGGAACAGGCGGCTCGAGGCCGTGTCGAGACGGGCCGCTCCGAAGTAGATGTCCTGGCCATCGGGCGAGAAGGTGAAGGGCGTCTCGGAGGCCGAGTGGAAGGTCAGGCGCCTGGCCGGCCCGCCGACCGCGGGCATGACGAAGACGTCGAAGTTCCCGAAGCGGTCGCTCGCGAAAGCGATCCACTGGCCGTCGTGGCTCCACACGGGAGTCGTGTCGTGGGCTTCGTGCGTGGTCAGAGGGACGGCCGCGCCGCCGGCGGCGGGGACGCGGAAGAGGTCCCCCTTGTAGGCGAAGACGATCGTCCGGCCGTCGGGCGAGAGGGCCGGGTAACGCAGCCAGGTCGGCGGCGAGGCGGGATCCTGGGCGGCGGGGGCGGAGGAGGCGACGGCGCGCTCGAACGCCGCCGACGCAGCGGGTGTGACGGCAGCCGCGGCAGGCGCGGAATGTGAGGAAGGCACAGGGCGTGCCGGAAGCGCGGCCGAGGCGCCGCCCAAGACGATGAGAGCGATAAGAATGAAAGCCGATGCGAGCATGCGGTTCATGGCGGGACTCCTTTCTCCGAAGGCCAAGGAGAAGAATATACCCCCGCAGCCGAAAACAGGTCAACTCATTTGGGGTCGGACCACAATTTTTTGATTAGAATCAATAACTTCACAGCCAGTTCTTGACCTTGGCAAACTGTAGCTTGCATGTTTTTAGCGGCAAAAATAGATCAGCTCGGCCCACGTGCCTCATGGGCACATCTCTGATAAAATAGCCCGTGAAAACGGTCGCGCCGGATGAAAATATCAACAACTTAGCGAGTGATTAAGAGCCTAACATGTTGAAAAGAAACAAAAAATTGTGGTCCGACCCCAAATGGGGATTGGTATTGACGGGGGGCGGGGCGCGGGGCCTGGCTCATATCGGGGTGCTGGAGGTTCTCGACGAGCTCGGCCTCAAGCCCGATATCATCGTCGGGACATCGATGGGGGCTGTCGTCGGCGGCTTCTATGCCGCCGGGGTCGCGCCAAAAAAGATGAAGGAGCTGGCGGCGGAGATGAGCCTGGAGAAGATCGTCTCCAAACGCGCCCGCCGGTTCCTCCTCAAGAACCGTAACGCGCTACTCGATTACCTGCTGCTCGAGATCCAGCGGCAGCGGCTGCTCAAAAAAGCGTCAGTCCGCGGAAAGGACAAGGTCGAGTGTTACCTGAAGTCGGTCGTCGGCCCGGTCCGGATCGAAAAGCTCCCCGTTCCGTTCGCCTGCAATGCCCTCGACCTGGTGACCGGCAAAGAGCACGTCTTCGATAAGGGGCCGCTGGCCCGGGCCATCCGGGCCTCGATGTCCTATCCCCTGGCCCTGGACCCGGTGCGCATGAAGCGGATGGTCCTCGTCGACGGGGGCCTGATCGACAACGCCCCGGTCCGGATCGCCCGGGAGCTCGGGGCGAAGAAGGTTGTCCTGTCGGATGTCCGCCGCGGATTGAAGCCGGTCCCGGCGTCGCGCCTGCGCAACCCGTTCCTCGTCGCTCAGCGCGTCGTCCAGACCGTGACTACGAGGACCACCGAGGAGCAGGAGGTCGACGCGGACTTCATCCTGCGCGTGCCCGTGGATGTCGAGACGCTCGACTTCTCACGCGTCCCGGCCATCATCCGCAAAGGCCGCACCTCGGCCTTGGCTGCGGTAACAGACATATCCCAAATAAGATAGCTATCATTTCCCTCCGCTTAGCCAGGGTCACGCCGAATCCCAGCGAAAGCCTCGAGGGCGGCCTCCTCGGTCGGGTAGATGTCCAGGATATCCCGGAGCCGCGTGCGAATTTCAAGACGCCCCCCCCCGGCCGGCAGGCTTCCGGGAAGCCGCCGACGGAACTGCTTCGCTGCGCCGGGCGGTCTTCCGGGCTTTTACTCGTACTTGACCGAGCAGCCGTAGGGCTTGGTCGTCGACACCGAGACCGGCTTTCCGGCGATCAGCTCGTCGACGGCGGCCAAAACATGATTGATCCGCTCGGGGTTCTTGCCGCTCGTGTCGTTGTCGATGGCCCCGTTGTAGACGACCTTGCCCTCGGCGTCGATGACGAACATGTGGGGCGTCGTCTTGGCCCCGTACGCCTTGCCCGTCTTGCCGTCGGCGTCCATGAGGAGCGTCGAATAAGCGGGCTTCCAGTCGGCATAGGCGGCCCGCAGGGCCGCGGGCTCCTTGTAGTCCTTGTGGGAAGCGTTCGTCGAATTGACGGCCACCCAGACAACGCCCTTCTCCTTGGCCGCTTTTTGCGCGGCGGGCATCAAGCCGTCCTTGTAGTGCCGCACGACGACCGGGCATCCGGGATTGGTCCACTCGAGGACGACGATCTTGCCCTTGTAGTCGGCCAGGGAGTGCGTGCCGCCGCCCGTGCACTTCAGCGCGAAGTCGGGCGCCGCGGCGCCGACGGCCGGGGGGTCCTCGCCCGCGGCGCGGGCCGCGGGGGATGCGGTGACGACGAGGGCCAGGGTGAAGAACAGGGCTCCGAAGATACGCGTTCTATTCATGATGTGACCTCCATGGATTGATGGTTTGCGTGCCGATGACGAATGCCGGGGGCCGGGGCGCCACGGGCGCCGATATCTCGTAGCCGGTCCCGCCGACGATGACCAGGCCGGCGACGGCCGCAGGCGGCGGCGAGCCGCCCCCGCGCGAAGGCGTAAGAGGCATGGTGATCTTCCCGTCCCGGCAGACGATGCCCGCATGGCCGATGACGAAATCCTCCAGGGGATAGGGGTAAAAATCGACGGCCTCGCCCGCCCGCGGGCCGGACAGGGCGATCTCGATCAGCCAGTCCCCGCCGGAGCGTCCGGCGCGGGCTTCTTCCACCGACAGGCCGCCCTCGGAGAGCGGCCGTGGGAACCGGACGGCGACAGCCTCCGCGAGCTCCCGGGCCCGCCGCACCCCGGCGTCGTCAGGCGGGAAAGCCAGGCGCACGGCCGTCTCGCCGGTGATGCAGCTCTCCTTGCACGCCATCCACTCGAGAACCGCCGAGGCCCGCCAGGGGCAGCCGTGCGGAAGGCCCGCTGCCGGAGCGATGTCGCAGAAGAGGAGCACCGGGCTGTCGTGCTCGAACGAAACGAGGTCGCCGTCGATGAGCTTGGCAGGCACGGGATGAATGAGCGGGCCGGCCTCAAAGCCCGCCGGGAGGGTCCAGCGGACGACGGGAGCCAGGCCGGCGTCCCCGGGATTGGCCCAGTACAAGTGCCAGCCGGGCTCGAGCTCGACGAGAAAGCCGACCCGGATCGGGCCCGGGGCGACGGCCGGGGATCCGCTTCGTCCGAGGCTGGAACTCGGGTCGTGACCGCCGGCGTCGACGACCAGGAGCTCGACCTTCTTGACAGGTGAAGGCGACCGGCCTTCGCCAGGGGGAAAGGGGTAGAGGGATGACCCCGTGAAAATTAGGATCGCGGCCGCGGCGGCCGCCGGCGCGAACTTGCTCATCTTTCCGTCCGGTACGTTCAGGATAGCGGACCGGAGGCCTAATGTCAATAAAGACTATCGTATTAATCGGGTATCCGCGCCCTTCGCCCGGAAACCTGGCAGCGAAATGGGGGAACGGGTGTCAGGCCTTCGGCTTGCGTGCCCTAGGATCGCGGACCCCGAACTCGAGCTCGCCCGACGGGCATTCTTTGACGCAGACCGTGCAGGAGAAGCAGTCGGGCCGGAAGGCCGCGCTCTTGAGGATCTCGGGGATCGCCGGGCAGGGCGACTTCTCCCTGCACACCCCGCAATCCGTGCAGACGGGCTGCTTCCGTACGATCCGGAACAACCCGAACTGCTCGACGAGGTTCGTCAGCAGGCCGATCGGGCACACCAGGTAGCAGAACGGCCGGTAGAACTTGAAGGCGAAGGCCAGGGTCAGCACGAACGGCAGGAAATGGACGACCGTGTCGAACGGGGTCGCCTGGGCCCGGATCTCGTAGCCATGGAAGGCGTTGACGTAGTCGTAAGACGAGACGGCCACGACCTTCTCGTTCTGGACGGTGTGCAGGACGGCCGTCCCGCTCAGGAAGATGAACAACAGCAGGAACCCGACCCGGACCGCGTTCGTCGTCCGGAAATTCCACTTCCGCCTCCGGATGCCGAGCTTGTCGGCCAGCATGGCGATCAGCTCCTGGACGGCGCCCACCGGGCAGACCCACCCGCAGAACAGCTTCGGCCCGACCAGGGTCAGGAACAGGATGACGGCCAGCGTGACGATCATCGGCGTCCGGAACCCGTACAAGACGGCCTTGGCCGCCGAACAGATAGGCGAGGGGTGCATCGAGAACCCGGCGAATATCTTCGTCGGCAGGTTGGCGGCGACGCCGTAGAGGAAGGTCGACAGCAGGAGGACGGGCACTTTGACCCCGTTCTTCATCTTCTTCGTCAGCAGCAGGGCCAGGACCACGAAGCCGATGACCAGCATGGTGACGAACTTGGGCCGTTGCAGGACGTCGAGGAACGTGGCGGGCCGCCCTCTCCCGCCGCCCTGCTGGGCCGCCAGGGCCAAGGGCATGGCCAGCGCGCCGAAGCCGGCCGCCGCCGCGAAACCGATCCGTTTCGAGATGTTCATCATTCGTGGCCTCCCGATCGAAGTCGCCGTATTTTACCCCATCACCCCGTTTTTGGGAAGAGGTCCGCTTGGGCCCCCTCGATCGTCCTTGGTTGGGCCGGGCGCCGAGCGACTGAGAGCGAGGATCCCTTCACTCTCCGCGAGGGATATTTTCTCCCGGCCCCCTGACCGTAATGAGGGAATGAGTATCGTGTCCCCGAATTAAAGTATCCCCGAATTAAAGGCGGCGGCGCGTCGGCCGGAAATCCCAGGTCAGCTGGTAGGACATGTCCCTCAACAGGCTGTGCATGGCCTCGTTCTTGTCCCGGATGCCGAACGACGGGACCCCGTTGGGGCCCATGCTCAGCGCGCCGACCGTGCCCTCGCGGCGGGTACTCTCGGTCCAGATCGTGGCCCCGCTCTCCGCGGAGACCAGGCGAACCGTCATCGAGATGTCGAACGTGGCCCGCACGAACAGGCTCTTGACCGACGGCGCGGCCAGGTCGATCTGCGGCTTGACCTTGGAGATCGCGACCTCTCCGAAGAAGTAGGACCGGACCCCGTATTCCGCCCCTACGGCTTTGGCGGCGTCGCGGTCGAAGGCCTGTCGGCCGATCTTGCCCAACACATCCGCCGGGGCCCCCATCTCGACGACCGGCACCCGCTGGGCCCTGGTGATCTCCTCGAGGAACAGCTGGGCGGCCAGCCCGCCGAGATCGCCCTGGACGCCCTCCGCGCGGAAGGCGATCATGCCGAGATCGGCGTGATCCATCAAGTTGATGGCCGGCGGGACGATGGTGTACTTGGCGCAGCCGCTCACCGCGGTCAGGGCGACGAGCGCCGCGATGAGATATGTCTTTCTCATGAGAAACCTCCTTAGCGAGCCTAGTATGTTTTAGTCGCGCGTCCCGGGATCAAGGAGAAATGGGGTTTGACCCCGCCCCGCCGATTTGCGAGAATGACCCCTTCCGGCCCCATTTCCCGCGTGTGCCGAAACCCGGCCCGGAAGAAACTCGTATAGATAAGCATACGGAGGTACAATCACGTGACCTTGCATAAACCCCTGCGTCCTATCCTGATCGTTCTTTTCGCGGGCCTCTGGCTCGGCCAGGCCGCCGCGGCCGACCTCGCCTTCGACCGCTACCGCAAGCCCGAGGAGCTCAACGCGGCCCTCCGCGACCTGGCCAAGGCCAACCCCGCGGTCGCCCGCGTCCACGCCCTGGCCAAGTCGGCCGGGGGCCGGGAGCTCGTCCTGCTCGAGGTCGGGCCCGAGACGGCCAAGACCGCCAAAGCCCTCCCGGCCGTTTTCGTCGCGGCCAACATGGAGGGCACCGTGCCCATCGCGGGCGAGGCGGCCCTCTACCTGGCCAAGCTCGTCATCGGGAAGGCCGACATGAGGTCCGACCGGACCTGGTACATCCTGCCCTGCGGCAACCCCGACGCGGCCGCCCGCTACTTCGCCAAGCCCCTCTATCGCGACGCCCGCAACGCCCGGCCCCACAACGACGACCGGGACGACGCGGTCGACGAGGACGGGCCCGACGACCTCGACGGCGACGGCCTGATCACCCAGCTGCGGGTCAAGGACCCCGAAGGGGAATGGATGGCCGTCCCCGGCGAGCCCCGGCTGATGAAGAAGGCCGACTGGTCCAAGCACGAGAAGGGCGTCTGGAAGCTCCACCCCGAGGGTCTCGACAACGACGGCGACGGCAAGATCAACGAGGACGGCTCCGGCGGGATCAACGTCGGCACGGCCTTCCCGCACCTGTTCAAGTATCACGCTGCCGACTCCGGCCCGTGGCCCGGGGCCTCGCCGGAGACCTTCGCCCTGTTCCGGTTCTTCGACGCCCACCGGGAGATCGGCCTGACCTTCGTCTTCGGCGAGTCGAACTTCTGCCTGACGCCGCCCCGCGGCGGGCGCCGGGGAGAGGCCGACCTCAACCAGATCAAGATCCCCCAGAACATGGCCGGCTTCCTCAACGCCGACCCCGACAAGACCTACACCATGGCCGAGATCCTGGAGATGG
>VGJC01000068.1 GCA_016867635.1 Candidatus Aminicenantota bacterium
ATACTCCCTGCTCGACGATTTCTTGGCCCACGCCGACTTCCTGATGTACCAGCAGAAACGGCAGAAGGAATAAGGAGAGTCATCCCATGAAAAGCTCGAAAGCGCTCTTTCTCGTCCTGGCCGGGCTCATTCTGGCCTCTTTCCCGGCGACGGCCGCCCAGGACACGCCGGCGGCCCAGACCGCTCCGGCCGCCCCGCGCCCCATCGGCCTGCAGGACATCCTGGCCTGGAAGGCGATCGGCGCGGCCGAGCTCTCGCCCGAAGGGAGCTGGTTCCTGTACCGGTTGACCCCCCTCGCGGGAGAAAGCGAGATGGTCCTGCGGCAGACGAAAGGGGACAAAGAGCACAGGTTCCCGATCGGCGAGGCCCCCCGGTTCGGAGGTTCCCTCAGGACCGGCTTTTCGTCGGACGCCAAGTGGGCCGCGTTCCTTTCCTATCCCGGCTCGAAAGAGATGGCGGCACTGCGCAAGGAGAGGAAGCGGGTTATGACCGCCGCCGTCCTGGTCAACCTGGCCACGGGAGAGAAGACGGAATTCGAAAAGGTCCGCGGCCTGGCTTTCTCGGGAGAGAACCCGGGTTTCGCGGCCTTCCACCGCTACGCTCCGGAAAGCCAGGAAAAGGAGAAGGACAAATGGACGGGCTCCGACCTCGTCCTCCGCGAGCTGGCCACGGGCAAAGAGATCAATATCGGCAACGTCGCCGAATTCGCTTTCGACAAGGACGGGAGGAAGCTGGCCGTCCTCATCGACGCCCAGGGACAGGCCGCCAACGGACTGCTCGTCCGGGACCTGGCCTCCGGCGCCGTCGTTCCGCTCGACACCGACAAGGCCGCCTACAAGTCCTTGGCCTGGACGGAAAAGGGCGAAGCCCTGGCCGTTCTCAAGGGCAAGGAGGACAAGGCCTACGAGGACAAGCTCTGGAGCGTCGTCGCTTTCTCCGGCTTCCGTGACGCCGGGGGGCCGCGGAAGACCGTCTACGATCCGGCCGGCGACAAATCCTTTCCCGAGGGCATGACAGTCAGCCCCAACCGGGTCCCCGCCTGGACCGAGAATTTTGACGCCGTCCTGTTCGGGATCCACGAGGTCAAGAAAAAGAAGGACGCCGAGAAGAAGGAAGGGGCCGAGAAGGAGGCCGGCGAGGAAGGGCCTCCGGCCCGTTCACCGAGAGCCGACGAGGTCGCCGACGAGGACGTCCCCGACCTCGTCATCTGGCACGGCAAAGACAGCCGCCTCCAGTCCCAGCAGCAGGTCCAGGAGCAGCGGGACAAGAACTTCAGCTATCTTTCGATCTACAGGGTCAAGGAAAAGAAGTTCATCCGGCTGGCCGACGACGCGCTCCTCCAGGTCGCGCCGGCGCCCAAACACCGCTTCGCGGTCGGGCAGGACAACCGGGCCTACGAGCTCGATTCGAACCTCGACGGCCGGCGCTATCAGGACATCTATGTCATCGACATGACGACGGGCGCCCGGACCCTGGCCCTCGAGAAGAACCGCTACTTCTTCGGTCCCCTCTTCGACGGGACCCGCTTCCTCTATTACCGGGACAAGCACTTCCACACCTATGACATGGCGACGGGCCGGACCGTCAACATCACCAAGGATGTCCCGGCCTCGTTCGTCAACGAGGACGACGACACCAACGTCGTCGACCCGCCCGACTACCCGGTCGGGTCGGCCAAGGACGGCGCGAACGCGCTGCTCTCGGACGGCTGGGACATCTGGAGCGTGCCCGCCGGCGGCGGCGGCAAGGGGGTCAACCTGACCGCCAACGGCTTCAAGGACAAGCTCCGCTACCGCCGGCTGCGGATCGACCCCGAAGAGAAGGCCGTCGATCTCGGACAACCCCAGTACGTCGCCGTCTACGGCGAATGGACCAAGAAGGCCGGCATCGCCCGCGTCGAGAAGGGCAAAGCGGCCCCGACGATGCTGCTCTGGGACGACGCCGGGTTCGGCCAGCTGGCCAAAGCGACAAAGGCCGATGTCTACCTCTACACCCGCGACACGTTCAAGGACTATCCGGATCATTACGTCGCCGACGCCCTGCTCAAGAACGGCCGGCGCATCACCGAGGCCAACCCCCAGCAGAAGGATTTCCTGTGGTCGAGCGGTCAGATGCTTCTCGACTACACGAGCGCCAAGGGCGACAAGCTCCAGGCGGCGCTCTTCCTTCCCGCCAACTACGAAAAGGGCAAGAGCTACCCGACGCTCGTCTACTATTACGAGAAGATGTCCCAGCAGCTCAACCGTTACGCCCAGCCCTCGGCCAACGGCTTCAATAAATCCGTCTACACGAGCAACGGCTACGCCGTGCTGATGCCCGACATCACCTACAAGATCAACGACCCGGGGATGTCGGCGGCCTGGTGCGTGCTGCCGGCCATCGACGCGGCCGTGGCCGCCGGCGTCGTCGACCGCTCCAAGGTCGGGCTCCAGGGCCATTCCTGGGGCGGCTACCAGACCTCGTTCCTCATCACCCAGGCCGATTTCGCCGCGGCCGTCGCCGGAGCCCCGCTGACCAACA
The DNA here is from genome assembly GCA_016867635.1 of Candidatus Aminicenantota bacterium. Taxonomy (GTDB): domain Bacteria; phylum Acidobacteriota; class Aminicenantia; order Aminicenantales; family Saccharicenantaceae; genus RBG-16-66-30. The sequence continues at coordinate 2,521 of VGJC01000068.1, forward strand.
TGATCAGCATGTACAGCTCCATCTACTTCAACACGGGGTCGGCCAACCAGGCGATCTTCGAGAGCAGTCAGGGGCGGTTCACGGGCGGCTACTGGGACAACCTCGAGGCCTACCAGCGCAACTCTCCGGTCTACTACGCCGAGAAGGTCAACACCCCGTTCATCATCCTCCACAACGACAAGGACGGGGCCGTCGACTGGAACCAGGGCATCGAGTACTACAACACCCTCCGTCGGCTGAAGAAGCCGGTCATCATGCTCCAGTACGTCGGGGAGAACCACGGCCTCCAGAAGCCCGCCAACCAGAGGGACTACACGGTGCGGATGAAGGAGTTCTTCGACCACCACCTCATGGGCAAGCCGGCGCCCGCCTGGTACCTGGAGGGCGTTTCCCACCTCGACCACAAGGACCACCTCAAGGAGCGGGCCAAGGACCTCAAGCCGGCCGAGAAGCCCGAAAAGAAAGGGCCTGAGAAGAAATAACCTCATCGCGACGCCGGGGCCCGGCCCGGGCCCGGGAAGAGGTTTGCAAGAACCCGCCGGAGATCCAAAGGGGTTCGCACGGAGGTGAAGGCGCCGACCGGAGGGCTGGAAGGCTGGCTGGCGAGGCGCCAAGGTTTCAAAGGAAAAGGAAGCGGGGCTAAGGAGGATCCCTCTCCAGCCAGCGTTTTCATTATAGAGAATGCTTTCTCCCAAAGTCAATTGATAAAATCAATTTTTTCCAAGCGCTTGAATTTCGGGGCTTTCAATGTATACTATTTATATAGGATTTATATAAGATTGGAGGTTCCATGCGCATCAGCGTTAAGATAGCGATACTGGCTGTGGCCACGCTTCTCAGCCTGGCCTGGTGGAAGGGCCTGAACGCCCTCCTTGACAGGGGGGTAGAGATGCCCGACAATGCCGCGATCGGAGAGAAAGACATGCCCCAGAAGATCAAGAAGACCGATAAGCAGTGGAAAGCGGAGCTCCCCGCCGAGCAGTACAAGATCCTGAGAAAGAGCGATACGGAACGTGCCTTCACCGGGAAATACAATGACTTCTGGGAGGCGGGAACTTACGTCTGCGCCGGCTGCCGGACTCCGCTGTTCGCGTCGGACACGAAGTACGAGCACGGGACGGGCTGGCCGAGCTTCACCTCGCCCGTCGACGACGGGAACATCGAATACAAGGACGACTATTCGCTCTTGATGAAGCGGGTCGAGGTCCGCTGCGCGGCCTGCGGCGGCCACCTGGGCCACGTCTTCGACGACGGGCCGGCCCCGACCTTCCTTCACTTCTGCATCAACTCGGCGGCCATGGATTTCGTCCCCGGGGAGACCGGGAAAATGGGCGCCGCGACCGCCGGTGGCGCCGCGACCGAAACGGCGACCTTCGCCGCCGGCTGTTTCTGGGGCGTGGAACACAAGCTGAGCCAGATCCCCGGCGTCGTGTCCACCGTCGTCGGCTACACCGGGGGCAAGACCGTCAAGCCGACCTACGAAGATGTCTGCACCGGGAGGACCGGGCACGCCGAAGCCGTTCAAGTGACCTTTGATCCGTCGCGCGTCAGCTACGAGCAGCTCGTTCGGCGATTCTTCGAGCTCCACGACCCGACCCAGGTCGACCGCCAGGGACCCGACCGGGGCACGCAGTACCGCTCGGCGATCTTCACCCACAGCGAAGAGCAGGCCGGAACGGCCCGCCGCGTGATGCAGGAGCTGGGGTCCTCGGGCAAGTTCAAGAAGCCGCTGGCCACCGAGCTCGGCAAGGCTTCAGCCTTCTACGACGCCGAGGAATACCATCAAAAGTACTACTTGAAGAAAGGCTTCGTCTGCGGCTGAGGCTACCAGAAGATGGCGTACAGGGCGAGCGTCGCCACGACCACGAAGACCCCCAGGAAGACGACCGAGCGGCTCGGCCTCATGTCGTAGCCCTCTCGCACGGGCAGGGCGCGCGGCTCCGCCAGGGGCTTGAGCGCGGTCATGACGGCCAGCACGATCAGGATGGCCGCGAACGTGACGGCCATCCGGTTGAGGAAAGCGACCTGGGGGAAGATGAGCTGGAGGGCCCCGTAGATCGGAACGGTCAGCACCAGCCCCGTGACGCCCGTCATGGGCGGGGCCTTTTTCACCAGCAGGCCGAAGATGAACACGGCCAGGATGCCGGGTGACACGTAGCCCTGGAATTCCTGGATGTAGGTGAAGATGCCCTTGAAGCTCGGCCGGCCGAGCTGGGGCGCGATCAGACAGCCGATGGTCACGAAGACCAGGGTCGACAGGCGGCCCATCCTGATGAGGGCCTTGTCCCCGGCATCCCTTCGAAAAAGCCTCTTGTAGAGGTCCATGGTGAAGATCGTCGAAGCCGAGTTCAGCATGGCCGCCAGCGAGCTGATGACCGCCCCGCTGATGGCGGCGAAGATGAAGGCCCGGGCCCCGGGCCCGATGAGGTTGCGGATGAGCATCGGATAGGCGGCGTCCGTCCCGCTCACCCCGGTCATGAGGTGGCCGTAGAGCTGGCGGGACATGAGCCCGGGCAGGATGATGATGAACGGGATGAGGAGCTTCAGCAGGGCGGCGAAGATGATGCCCTTCTGCCCCTCGCGCAGGCTCCGCGCGGCCAGCGTCTTCTGGGTGATGTATTGGTTGAGGCCCCAGTAGTAGAAGTTCGGGATCCACAGCCCGATGACCAGGGCCGTCCAGGGCAGGACCGGATGGTCGGCGGGCAGGATCATGTGAAGCTTGTCGGCGTTGGCCTCGAAGAAGGTCTTGACGCCGATGGCCTTGAAGCCGACGTATACGGTCAGCGCCCCCCCGGCGATGAGCGCGGCTCCCTGGAAAAGATCGGCCCAAGCGGCGGCCTTGAGCCCGCCCCAGAGGGTGTAGGCGGCGGCGATGGCCCCGATGACCAGGACCCCGTAGAGGAGATGCGCGGGGTTGTTGACGTCCCCGAAGATCGTTTGCAGCGTCAGGCCTCCCGAGTAGATCACGGCGGCGATGGTCACGCCCACATAGATGGCCATCATGTAGAAGGCCATGATGGACCGGGCCGCCGGGCTGTAACGGTACTCGAGGTACTCGGGGATCGTGAACAGGCCCGCCCGGAGGAACTTGGGCAGGAAGAGGAAGGCCACGATGACCAGAGTGATGGCGGCCATCCATTCGTAGCTGGCGATGGCCATCCCGGCCAGCCCCGCGCCCTGGCCGGCCATGCCCACGAAATGCTCGGAGGAGATATTGGCGGCGATGAGCGACAGGCCGATCAGGGGCCAGACCAGGCTGCGGCTGGCCAGGAAGTAATCTTCCCCCGTCTTCTCCCTGCGGCTCTTGTACATGCTGACGCCGAGGACGACGGCGTAAAAAGCCAGGAACACGACCACATCGAGAGCGCCGAGCTTCATCGAGGCCTCCTCGGGCCGGCCGCCCGGCCGTCCCTGAATTCAAGCGCATTCATCCTATTGATTCGGGCACAGCCGTGTCAAGTTCAGAAGACGTCCCAGAGGCCCCCCCGGGGTAGCCCCAAGGCGGTGTCCCCTTTTTATGACATCCCGACCTCCGAAGCTGCCGGAGCTCGACCGCTCCCCAGGGAGGATGGTTTGGCACGAATCTTGAAGCTATACAAAGCGACCATGAAAAAGGTGATCCCAGGGAGAAAAACAGGGGCCTTCCCCAGGCGGAAGGCCGCTCCTGCGGGCGGGACCTGTAAAATTCGAGGCCGCTCTGTAAATTTTTATCTTGACATCGGCCGCCAGGAATTGTATTCTCAGCGCTTCTTGCGCGACGGTCCCACCCTTTGGGGGTGTAACTTTTTCGCCCTCGGCCCCGTTTGAAAGACTGGAGTCAAGGGTCCGATCATGAAAAAAAGGCTTTACTTTTCGAAAGAAAAGCTTATTATTTTAGTATTCCTATATAAATCATAGGGTAAGGGAGACGAAGATGGCTTCTCAGTACAAATACAGGGACGACGAGCTGCTTCAGCTCATCCCCCAGTCCCGTCGAGGCGGGCTCTTTTCCGAAGAGGAACTCCTCTTCCCGGTCCCCGAGGCCGCCGCGGCGGACAAGTCCGCCCGGCCGAAGAACGGGAACGGCTCCAACGGCCACGGCTTGAATTCCCCCGAGGACATCGAGCAGACGGCCGACCTGGTCAAGATCTATCTGCGGGAGATGGGCAGCATCCTGCTTCTCTCCCGGGACCAGGAGATCCAGCTGGCCCGCAGGATGGAGAGGGGCGAGAGGGCCATTCTCAAGGCCCTGGCTAGAAGCCCGTTCACGATCGACGAGATCGAATCCCTCGAAACGATGCTCAGGGAGAGCCCTGAGTCCCTGGTCAAGCACTTCAACATCACCGAAGAGGACCTGGCCGGCAACAGCCTGGACGCCAAGAGGCTCGACGTCCTGGCCAAGATCACCGCCATTCGGAGGCTCTTCACCAGGCTTCAGAAGATCCGGCCCCTGGTCCGGAATCGAACGGCCCGGGGGCGCCTGACGGTCCGCATGATCCGCCTGGCCCGCGAGCTCGAGGTCAAGCCCGAGTTCAAGGACCGGGTCGTCGAGTCGGTCCGGCTCCGCCTCCGGGAGCGGCTCGGCAAGGCCTCCAAGCAGGCCCGCAAAGACCGCCGGGCCATCCTGTCGGCCATCGCCGCCGGGCGCCGGGCGCGGGAGCGGGCTAAAAGCGACCTGGTCTCGGCCAACCTGAGGCTGGTCGTCTCCATCGCCAAGAAGTATCAGGGCCGCGGCCTTCAGCTCCTCGACCTCATCCAGGAAGGCAACATCGGCCTGATGCGGGCCGCCGAGAAGTTCGATTATCGCCGGGGCCACAAGTTCTCGACCTACGCGACGTGGTGGATCCGGCAGTCCATCACCCGGGCCATCGCCGACCAGGGACGGACCATCCGCATCCCCGTCCACCTGACGGAGACCATCCATCGGCTCAAGCGGATCTCCCAGGCCTCCGTCCAGGAAAGGGGCAAGGCCCCCTCCCCGGAGGACCTGGCCAAGAAGATGAACCTCCCCGTGAACAAGGTCATGGAGATGCTCTTCAGCTCTCAGGACCCCGTGTCCATCGAGACCCCGCTCGGAGAGAACGGGGAAGGCTCGCTCGGCGACCTCCTGGAGGACAAGTCGTTCCCCTCCCCTCCCGACACGGTCATCCACATCAACCTCCGGGAGCAGATCGAAGCCGCCCTCCACACCCTGCCCGAGAGGGAGAACCTGGTCCTCCGGATGAGGTACGGGCTCGGGGACGGACGCGAGTACACCCTCGAAGAAGTCGGCCAGCATTTCAACCTGACCCGGGAGCGCATCCGCCAGATCGAGCTCAAGGCCCTCAAGGCCCTCCAGCACTCGGCCCCCGGCCAGAAGCTGAGATCCTTCTGACCGGCGCAGGCCCGGGGCGCCGCCTCCCCCCGGGTCCCTACTTTCTCAGATACAACAGGGCCTGCATGGCCGCGACGCATCCTTCGCCCACGGCCGCGGCGACCTGCAGGCCGCCGCAGGTGACGTCCCCGGCGGCGAAGACGCCGGGGAGATTCGTTCTCTGGAAGCGGTCCACGGCGATGCACTGCTTGTGATCGAGAGCGATGCCGGCCCGGCCGAAGAGCGAGCCCGCGGGCATCTCGCGAAAAATGAAGACGGCCGAGACCGGGACTTCCTCCGTCACATCCCCGCTCTCGAGGGTGATCTTCTCGACCCTGTTCTCGCCAAGGATTCCCGTGATCCGGGCGCTCCGGCGCACGTCGACTCCCTTGGCCTCGAATTCCCCGACGGCCGCGTCCGGGCCGCCGCCGGATCTCCCAGGCACCCAGAGGACGCGGCAGCCCAGCTGGAGCAGGGCCCGCAGGTCGTTCAAGGCCTCTTCCGAATGCCCGAAGGCGGCGACCCGGGCGCCCCGAAAAAGCGGCCCGTCGCACGTGGCGCAGTAGCTGACCCCCTGCCCGACAAGCCTGTCCTCGCCGGGGATCAGGCGCTCCTTGGCCACGGGCTTGCCCGTGGCCAGGATGACGGCCCGGGCCTCGATCAGGGCGTCCTTGGTCGTGACGTATTTCGGGTCGCCTTCGAGGCTGAGGGCGACGGAATCACCGGCCTCGATCCCGGCCCCGAAGGACAGGGCCTGCTTTCGGAAGATCCCCAGCAGCTCCCCGCTGTCTATCGACGGGAAGCCCGGGTAGTTCTCGAGCTTGTAGTTGATGGACAGGCGCGAGGCTCCCCGGCCCTCCAGGACCAGGGTCTTCTGGCCCGCCCGGGCGGCGTAGAGAGCCGCCGTCAGGCCGGCCGGCCCGGCCCCGATGATGAGGATGTCCGTCTTCAGCTGGCGGACCGTCATGCGTCTCTCCCCTCAGTCCATCAACCGGCCGGAGTCCCCGACCTGCCACTGGCCGCTGATCTCGACATAGAGGATGGTCCTCTGGATGTCCCGCTCCTGCTCGTTCCGGTACTTGAGGTCGATGACCATCCAGTCGCCGAGACCCTGGAAGCTCATCTGGAGGACGGACTCGTTGGCCCCGACGAACCGAGCCCCCCGGAATTTCCGGAGGATGAGGGGATCCCGGCCGTAGTTCCTCAGGTAGACGGGGAGGAGCCCTTTCTGGTCCGCGTCGGCTTTGATGAATCCCTCGATCGCGTTCCGCGGAACAAAGCCTTCGTCGACGGTCAGCCATTCGTAGGGATCCGCCGGCTCTCCCCTGCTCCGCCCGGCCAGCGCCTTATAGGCCAGATAGGCGGCGGCGACGACGGCGGCCAGGACGACGACAAGGATCAGGATCCTCAGGAACTTATTCATGGCTTTCTCCCGTCTTGGGCGGCGGCGCGGTCCTTTCCTCCCGCTCCCGGGCCCCGGCCGCAGCTTCGGCGGCCAGCAGCCGGAAACGGTCGGAGGGAACGGCCCGCGATTTCCGGAACAGGGTCCGCGACCTCCGTTCCTCGTGCCCGGCCGCGTTGCCGAAGACCTCGGCTTCACGGTCTTCGGGGGCCCGCTTGAAGAACTCTTCGAAACGGGCCTCGGCCAGGTGGCCGTTGTTCCGCAGAGAGCGGAGCATGGCCCGGGTGCTGACCCCGAAGTACCTTTTGAGGAACAGGACGTCGTCGAACCCCGGGCTTTTCGAACGGATGTCCTTTTCGAAGATCTCCTGAAGCTTGGCCGGCGGGATCAGGAACCGGGAGGCGAAGGCCTGGGCGAATTGCTCCCGGGGAGGATACAGGGAAACGTATTCGTCGACCATGACATCCGGGTTGTCGACGATCGGGCTGTCCGCCCGGTCCCTGAGATAATGGGCGTAGAGGTGGGCGGCGATCTGGACCTGGAGACCGGGGGGCTCGTTGGTGTTGATCAGGGCGAAAGCGGCCCTGCGCTCTTCGTCGAAGACGAAAACGCCGGCGATCCGGGTCTCCTCGGGAAGCGGCTGGCGGACGATCCGGCAGCCATTGAGCTCGCAGAGCCCGAAAACGTCGCGGACCGGCTCGTTCCCCAGCCCCAGGCGCCGGCGTTCCTCGTCGGCCAGACGGCCGGGGGAGATCCGCACATACTGGGGCGCGACATCAAGCCGCCGACCGGTGTCCTCCTCGAGCTGCAGGTATCTCTCGCAATAGGTCTTGAACTTCAGGAGCTCCCGGCGGGCCCGCTCGTCGAGGCCCTGGGCCGCGAACAGGCCCTCGAAGGCCGGCCGCTTTTCCTCGAAGAAATAGCCCACGTCCTTATTGAGGAACTCGGAGATCCTGATCAGGGTCTCGAAGCTGGGGGTCCTTTTCCCGGACTCGAGCAGGGAGATGTATTCCGAGGACAGGCCAAGCGCTTTGGCGAAGGCCCCTTGGCTGAGGCTGACCTCCTCGCGGGCCCTCTTGAGCCTTGTCCCGAGGAGCATGTTCATCGTCGCGCACCCCCTGGGCGGCGGCCGTAGGATAACACGAGGTTAGCGGGGTGTCAACCGCCGCGGCGGCGAAAAAATCGGTTGACAAAAAGCAAAGGGGTTTCATAATGAAAGCGGAGAGATGTACTATGATGGACAAGAAGAACACCCTCGATTTTTTTCCCGGAGCCGCCAAGAACTTCAGCGTCACCATCTTCGACCATCTCGAGGACGCCGTCGCCTGCCTCGACGTGGACCAGAAGATCCTCTTCTGGAACAAGGCCGCCGGGCAAATGTCGGGCCGGGACGACGCCGAGGTCCTGGGGAAGGTCTGTTTCGACGAGCTGGGCCTGTTCGTGGACACCGAAGGCCTCAGCCTCTGCAAGGGGAAATGCCCCTTCAGGCTGACGCTCAAGGACGGCGTCGAACGGACCCTCGACGTTTATCTCCAGCACAAGGAGGGGTTCCGCATTCCCGTGACCCTTCGCGTCATTCCCGTTCCGAACGACGCCGGAGAGATCGTCGGGGCGGCCGGAGTGTTCGTCAACACCGCTCCCAAGGTCACCATCCCTCTCGGCGTGGTCCAGCTCGAGCGCATGGGCCTCATCGACCCCGACACGGGGATCGCGTCCAAGCAATACTTGGACATGACCCTCAAGACCCGGCTGGAGGAGTTCCAGAAATACAACCTGCCCTTCGGGCTGATCTATGTCGACGTGGACAACTATGACCGCATCCTCGAGAAGCACGGGCGCTTCAACGCCGGCAAGATCCTGAGGACCGTGGCCCGAACGCTCCACAAGAACGTCCGGTTCTTCGATATCGTCGGCCGCTGGAGCACGGAGGAGTTCCTGGTCATCCTGCTCAACATCGACGAGGGCCGGCTCGACATCGTGGCCAACAAGCTCCGCCTGCTCATCGGGGAATCCTACATCACGACCGAGACGGGGATGCTCAACGCCACGGTCTCCATGGGCGCCAGCCTGGTCCTGCGATACGACTCGGTCGATTCCCTGGTCAAGCGCGGCGAGCAGCTCATGATGCACAGCAAATGGCTGGGGAAGAACCGGGTCAGCTTGAGCTTCGTCCAAAAAGACATGGAATGAGCAGAGGCCCTCTCTCCCGGGGGGGCGGAAGAGAGGGCGGAAAAAAAAGGAGGGTTATGAAGAGGCCGGATTCTTGGCCTTGACGTCGTAGAATTCGGCGCCCAGCACGACCTGATCGTTCTCGCCCGACAGCTTCAGCTGGACCGACGTGTCCCGGAAGACCCACTCCGACGAGAAGGCCAGATGACCCTTGCTGAGGGCTGTCCCCCAGCGCCCGTTCTCCCTCTCGTAGTAGCGGTTCTGCCAAACGACGTTGTCCGCCCGCGGACGGCCGACCCGTTCGTTGAGGAAATCCCGGAGCTTGTTGTAGTCGGCGATGTATTGGTTCTTGTCCGAGTATCTCTCGCAAAGATGGAGACGGGCCGCCACCAGCCCGTTCCGGCCGACGGCGTACTCGACCAGACACTTCCGGTTCATGACCTCCCGGCGATAGCGAAGGATCTCGAGGCCCTGGGAGGTCTCCTGGCTCGTGGGCCGGCCCTCGACCTGGAGGATGCGCTGCTTGGAGGCGCCCCATTCGAGAGCGGGCATGTGGACGGCCCTCACGTCGAGCTCCTTTGGACTGAGGATCTCGTCCTCGGAGCTGATGTGCAGGACCCGGAGCGTGGGATAGAGCTTGCGGACGAGGG
>VGJC01000069.1 GCA_016867635.1 Candidatus Aminicenantota bacterium
CCTCATCCGGCCCGACTACCGCGGCCGGATACAGGCCGCCAAGGACAAGGCCGAGCTCTACGCCATCCTGTCCGAGATCGAGTTCAAGTTCGTCTACGAGGAGAAGATCAGCAGCCGGGCCAGCCTCCTCCATAAGCTCCAGGAGCTCGAGATCAAGAGGAAGAAAGCGAGCCGCGAGCAGCAGAAGGTGCTCCACAAGCAGGCCGCGATGATCCGCGAGGAGCTCGACCGCGACCTCCTCGGGCGGTTCGACCGGTTGATGGACCGCTACGGCTTCGCCGTGGCCGATGTCGTCGAAGGGGTTTGCCAGGGCTGCAACATCAACATCTCGACCCAGATGTATTCGGCCATCGAGGGCTCGAACGACGTCTACGTGTGCGAGAACTGCGGCAAATTCCTGGCCTCGGCCCGCAAAAAGAAGAAGTGATCAGTCTCGAGGGTCGCCGGCCCCGGTCAATGCGCCGGACGGTCAGTTTCGGCCTGTCGACAGAAAAATGTCTTTTATTGTGTATTGTCAAGGAGGTTTCGTTTTCGGGAACTGGCATTGTGCCCCCGATTTAGCTAACATGAGAGAAAACTAAGGAAATAAATGCCTCTCTACGGCGCGAGCCAGGACAAGGAACGAGCGCTCGCCGAGCGCATGGAGAAGCTCGGCATCCGCGAGCCGGACCTCGTCGAGAAGTTCATCCGCTCGGGCGGCCACGGCGGCCAGAACGTCAACAAGGTCGCGACCTGCGTCTACCTCAAGCACCTGCCGACCGGAGTCGAGGTCAAGTGCCAGCAGGAACGGTCCCAGGCCCTCAACCGGTTCCTGGCGCGCCGCATCCTGACCGACAAGATCGAGGCCATGGTCCTGGGGAAGCGGAGCGAGGAGCAGCAGCGGATCGCCAAGATCCGCCGCCAGAAGCGGAAGCGCTCCAAGCGGGCCAAGGAGAAGATGCTGGCCGACAAGCGCCTCGTCTCCGAGAAAAAGAAAGGCCGGAGCTTCAAGCCCGATCTCTCGGGCGATTGAAATCTTGGGGACACGTACCTCCGGTACATGTCCCCGTTCTTCAGGGCTGATCTTTCGGCGCCGGCTTGCCGCACTCCGAGGCCGTGCCCTTGAGGATCTCGATGCCATGACCGAGGGCCGGCAGGATGGCCTCCAGGCTCTCGCGTGCGCCTTTCTCGCTCCCCGGCAGGTTGACGATCAGCGTGGACTCGCGGATGCCGGCCGCGGCCCGGCTGAGCATGGCCGTCGGGGTCTTGTCCATTCCGGCCCGGCGCATGACCTCGGCCAGGCCCGGCGCTTCCCGCTCGATGACCGCTCTGGTCGCTTCGGGGGTCACGTCCCGAGGACTGAAGCCCGTCCCGCCCGTGGTCAGGATGAGATCGAGGCCCTCGCCCGACCACTTGACGAGCACGGCGCTGATGAGGGCTTTTTCGTCGGCGACGACCCCTGTCTGAACGATCTCCGCGCCGGCGGCCTCCATGATCTTCCGGACGGCCGGGCCGCTGCGGTCCTCGCGCTCGCCCCGCGCCCCCTTGTCGCTGACGGTCAGGATCCCGATCTTCATGCTTGAATCATAGACAGAGGCGGCCTGGCAGTCAAGACGGAGTATTGGGCCTGATGCGATATGACGGCGTCCGTCGTCATCCAGTCGTTGGGGTCGGTCTCTCTCTGCTTGGCCGGAAGGAGAGGGAGCAGCGCCGCCAGGGGATAGAGGGGAAAGGGCTGGCCGTCGGGGAAATGGATGTTCTCTCCCCCTCTTATTGCCCGCTCCTCAGCATTTCGGGCAGCAAGGCGATGGGGACGGCGCCCGCCCCGAGGACGCCGTCGCAAAACGCCCGCAGGTCGAGATCCGGGCCGCGCCCGGCCTTTTCCCGCTCCAGGAGCCGGGTCATCTCCCGGAAGCCCAGGAAGTAGGACGTGATCTGGAACGGGGAGTCGATCACCCGGTCCCAAAGGTTGATGGCGAACTGCGGCGCCAGAAGCCCCTCGGTGACGGCGAAGGCCATCAGCCGGTCCCTGTCCCACCCGCGGCAATGGACCTGGACGCTGGTATAGGCCCGGACGGCGTTCTCCAGGCGCTTGCGGAGGTGGGCCAGCCGGTCCAAGCGGTCGTGCCCGTTCCATCCGGCGTCGAGGGCGATCACTTCGCACAGCGTGGCCCAGCCCTCGACATAGAGAGGGTCGGAGAAAAGCGAGCGGGCCGTCCTGGGGAGCGAGGCCGCGATCTTGAGCTGCATGTAGTGGCCTGGCGTGATCTCGTGGGGAATGATCACGGTGTTGAAGTGGTTGTTGAAGGACCGGTAGAAGCCTTCTTTGACGTTTTCAGGGGCGTCGTCGGGCACGGTGGGGAGATAGAACAGGGTGTCGGCGCCGGGATTAAAGGGCCCGGCGGAATAGACCCCTCCGACGGCCGCCCCGGCGAAGTGGGCCGGAGAAAGGGCCGTCCACAGGGTCCGGGGCTCGGGGATCGTGGCGATGCCCTTGTCCCGGATGAAGGTCTCCGACCTCTCGATCAGGTCCTCGAAAACGCGCAGAAAACCCGCCTGATCGGATTCGCGGTTCTCTTCCATATCACCGATCGCCGAACCCACAAGCTCGTCGAACGAGGCGGGCGGCGTCTTCCCGGGGTAGCGCTCCTCATGATAGAGCCCGGCCTCGACGGCCATCAGGCTTCGGACCTCGGCGATCTCGAGCGCGGCGACGTCCTCGAGCTCTTCGGGCGAGATGTCCAGCCCGGTGTAGGTCTTCAGCCGGGGAGCGTAGGCCGCGCGTCCCAGGGCGTCGGGGAGAGCCGCCGCGGGGAGCACGCTGTCCCGGACATGGGCGGCCAGCGACCGAACGGCCGAGGCCGCTTCGCGGCGAAGGGCGTCGAGACCGGCCGGCCGTTCTCCCGGCCAATCTTCGACGATCCCGGGAAGCCTTTCCTCGAGGAAGCGGGCCGCGCTTTCCATTCCGCGGACGCTCCGCTCCGTGCTCTGCGGTCGTCCGTCGCGGACAACAGCCAGCCCTTCCTCGCAGAGGCGGCGGACCCCGGTCAGGCGGCTTTCGACGGCCCGCCAGCGATCGGGGGGATCGAGGTCCTCGCGGGCCAGGATGTGGGTCAGCGCCTGGGAGACCGTCCCCGCGTAGAACGCCGGCGAGCTCGCGTGGATCCGGTCCTCCCGCCAGGCGTCGAGCTGGGACTGAGCTTGCCTTTCCAAGAGGTCGGCGTCGGCCCGGTCGTCGAGGGCGAGGTCCCCGGGAAGCCGCCGGAGACGTTCGAGCGTCTTGGCGTTGAAGGCCACCCAGGCTTCGACCGTTCCGGGGGAAACGCTTTCGAAACGGAAGGCCGCTTCCTTGGCCCCGGCGGCGAAAGCGTCGCTGGGCTGGAATTCCTTCCAGGCGGTGACGTAATCGTCGACCATCCCCTGGACCGCCGCTCGGGGCGGGCCGCAGGACGCCATGATGGCCAGGCTCAGAACGCAGATCGCCGGGAATTTCATCTCTGCCTCCTTCTTCTAGCCTCCGACCTTGAACATGTCGCTCTGAAGGCCCTCGAGGTCGCCGCGGTCCCAGGTCGTCTTCGTTCCCAGGGCCGTCCGCAACAGGGTTTCGATCTCCGCGGGCCCGGCCTTCTCCTCCCGCAGGACCCGCCGGATATCCAGCCCGCCCTTGTCGAACAGGCAGAGCTTGAGGCGGCCGTCCGGACCGAGCCTCAGGCGCTCGCAGCCCGCGCAGAAGGGCTCCGAGACGGGGGTGATGAAACCCACCCTGGCCCCGGATTTCGTCCGGAAGACCTCGGCGACGCCGTCCGTTCCCGAGACGGGCTCGAGCGGCCCGAAGACCTCCTCGACGCGCGCCCGGACCTCCCCGCCCTTGACGAACAGCGCCGGTCGCCAGGCGCCCAGCTCCTTGCACTCCGGACTGAGGCCCGACGTCGGCATGAGCTCGATGAACCGGACCTCGATCCCCTCCCGTTCCCCGAACCTGACGAAATCCGGGGGCTCGTCGTCGTTGACGCCGCGGATGACCACGGTGTTGACCTTGAGAGGAACGAGCCCGGCCTCCCGGGCCGCGTCGAGGCCCTCGAAGATGCGCTCGATCCCCGTCCGCCGGGTGATGGTCTCGAAGCGCTCCTTCCTGAGAGTATCCAGGCTGACGGTCACCCGCCCGAGGCCGGCGGCCTTGAGCGCCGATGCGTGCCGGGCCAGGTTGAGCCCGTTGGTCGTCAGGGCCAGGTCGTCCGGTCCGAGGCGGGCCAGCTTTTCGACGAGCGACTCGAGGCCCCTGCGGACCAAGGGCTCGCCCCCGGTGACGCGGAACCGGCGGATGCCGGCGGCCAAAGCCGCCCGGGCCACGGTCTCGATCTCCTCGTAGGTCAGGAGGTCGGCGGGCGCGACGAGCGGGACCCCCGACTCCGGCATGCAGTAGATGCACCGCAGGTCGCAGCGGTCGGTGACCGAGATGCGCAGGACCTTAGAGCTTTTCAATCCTATCCCCGACCCTGAGCGTCCCGCCCGCGAGGACCTCGCAGAAGATCCCCAGGGCGGGCATGATGCAGTCGCCCGTGAGATGATAGACGGCGCAGTGGGTGTGGCATTCCTTGCCGATCTGCGTGATCCGCAGCCGGACTCCCTGCCCCGCGGCCAGCTCGTCGCCGACCTCGACGGATAGGAGGTCGAGCCCCCGCGTGGTGATGTTTTCGGCGAAGGCCCCGGGCTCGATGAGGCCCTTGGCCCGGTCGCCCAGCCTGGCCCGCTGGTCCTCGATGCTCTCGATCATCAGCAGGGAGACCTGGCGGTGGGCGAAACCCCTGTGAGCGTCTTCGAGGAGCCCCTCGCCGGCGACGAGCTCGACCTCGGCGACCGGGGTCTTGATCTGTCCCTTCTTCGGGCTGATATTGAGGGAGGCGATGGTGCCGGACCTCCCGGCGGCCGGCCCGGTCATGCCTTTCTCCGGAAGACCCCGCTCTTGCCTCCGCTCTTGAAGTCGAGCCGCAGCCGGGTGATCTCGGCCCCGCGCTCCACGCCCTTGACCATGTCGTAGACGGTCAGGGCGGCCAGGGCGGCGCCCGTTAGGGCCTCCATCTCCGCCCCCGTCTTGGCCTCGACCGCGACCCGGCAGACGGCCTTGACCCCGGTCTTCAGGACCTCCAGGCGAACGTCCACGCTCTCGATCGGCAGGGGATGGGTCAGGGGGATGAGCTCGAACGCCCTTTTGGCGGCCTGGATGCCGGCCAGCCGGGCCGTCCCCAGGACGTCGCCCTTGGCGACCCTGTTGGCCCGCACCAGCCGCAGGGTCTGCGGGCCGAGCTTGACGAAGCAGGAGGCCTCGGCCTCGCGTCGCGTCACGGGCTTGGCGCCGATGTCCACCATTCTCGCCTTGCCTTTGCGGTCCGTATGGGTGAGCTTGGGCATGGTCACTCGATGAAAATAATATCGACCTCACGGCCTTTCTCGAGGCGCTCCGCGTCGGTCGGGGCCTCGATGAGGACCCGGCTGCGGACCATCGATCTCAGGACGCCGCTTTTCTGGTTCGCGTAGGGCGCGACCCGGAGGACGGGCCCCGCGTCCTCGATGATCCCCCGGAGAAAATGCCGCCGGCCGGGTTTCAGAGCGATGTCTTCGGTGAGCACCGCCCGCGCGCGCCGCGGCCCGGGGTCTTTTCTTCCCAGAAGCCGGTCGATGGCCGGGCGGACAAAGAGCATGAAGGTCACCATGGCGCTCGTGGGGTTGCCGGGGAGCCCGAAGACGAGCTGTCTTCTCCGGACGCCGAAGAAGACGGGCTTGCCGGGTTTGATGCGCACCTTCCAGAAGACGGGCCGGACGCCGACCGATTCGAGCTGGCTTTTGACCAGGTCGTGATCGCCCACCGAGACCCCGCCCGACAGGACGAGGATGTCGACGTCCCCGGCCCCGCGGATCTTCCGAACGAGGGACGATCTCCGGTCGCGGGCGATCCCCAGATATTCCGCCTCGGCCCCGGCGCCGAGGGCCAGGGCCAGCAGCGAATAGCCGTTGGAGTTGCGGATCTGGCCGGGCGCTTTTCGCTCTCCCGGCTCGACGATCTCGTCGCCCGTGGCGATGACGGCCAGGCGCGGCCGCCGCGCCACGCGGACCGTGGCCCGGTTGAGAGCCGCCAGCATGCCCAGCTCGGCCGGGCCGATGTCGGTGCCGCTCTCGAGCCCGATCTCGCCCTTTTTGAGGTCTTCGCCGGCCAGGCCGATGTTGTCCCCGGGACGGACGGCCCGGAGGATGCGCACGGCGGAGCCGGACTTCTCCGTCTGCTCGACCATGACCACGGCGTCGGCCCCCTTCGAAAGAGGCGCGCCGGTCATGATGCGGACGGCTTGTCCGGGGCCGACGGCCTTGCGGCCGACCCGGCCGGCCGGCAGGTCCTCGACGACCTCGAGCTCGACGGAGGAGGCCCCTTCGGGAGCGCGCGTGTCGGCGGCCCGGACGGCGTAACCGTCCATGGCGGCTTTGGCGAACGGCGGAACGTCCTCGCGGGCCTTGATGTCCTCGGCCAGCGGCCGACCCAGGGATTCGAGAAGAGGCACGGACTCGGCCCCCAGGAACCTGGCGGCGGTCAGGACGCGGGCCCGGGCTTCCGGATATTCAAGCATGAGAGTTTCCTCAGGGACGGGTTCCGGCTATGTCCACCGATCCGGGCTCGAATTTTAGCAGAACGGGACGGGAAAGGGAAATGCCGGACGCGTCGAGCTCGCCGACGGGCAGGGTGACCCGGAAGGTCAGGTCGCCGCTGACCCTGACCAGGGCCAAACCCGCCTCGGTCGTCTCCATGCGGGTGACCCGGCCGGCGAAGACATTCGGGCCGTTCCCGGCTTCCGCGGCCCTGCCGGCGGGGAGCACCCGGATATCGGCCGGATTGATGACGCAGGTCACGCGGCCGCGGACCTCTCCGGGGAAAACGACGCGCAGGCCCGGTCGGGGCTCGATCCAGCTTTGCCGGCCGTCGGTTTCGGCCCGCCCGCTGAAGCAGTTCTCGTGGCCGAACTCGACCCGCCGGCCGTCCGAGAGATAGAGGATGTCATCGGCCAGTCGCGAGGCCTGGGAGAAGTTGTGGGTCGAGAAGACGACCGTCATCCCGGTGTTGCGGCTGACCTCCCGGAGGACGGCCTCCATGCGCAGGCCGAGGCCGGCGTCGATGTTGGCCGTCGGCTCGTCGAGCAGAAGGACCGCCGGCCGCAGGGCCAGGGCCCGGGCCAGGGCCACGCGCTGGGCCTGTCCCGCGCTCAGGCCGGACACGGACCTCTTCTCCCAGCCCGGCAGCTCGACGAGGTCCAGGGCTTCGCCGATGCGCGCGGGCCGTTCGTCTTCGGGAATGTCCCGGACTTCGAGCCCGAAGGCCAGGTTGTCGGAGATCGTCCCTTTGAAGAGGTAGGGATGGTGGGTCACCAGGACCGCCTGCCGGCGGGCCTGCAGGGCCCGGGTCTCGTCCTGCCAGGGGTCGCGGCCGAGGAAGATGAGCCTGCCGCCCGAGGGCCGGTTGAGAAAGGCCAGGAGGGTGAGGAGGGTCGTCTTGCCCGCGCCGTTCGGACCGACCAGGGCCAGGATCTCCCCGTGGTCCAGCCGCAGGGCGTCGAGCTCGAGCGAGAACGGGGAAGGGCCGCGCGGATAGGCGAACCGCACATCCTGAAGGGAATAGACGGCGTCCGTCATCTCAGTCCCCGCTCCGGAAGCCGACGATGACCGCGAAGTTGATGCCCAGGGTCAGGGCCAGGAGGATGGCGCCGAGGACGACCCCCGTCGTGAACTCGCCTTTGGCCGTCTCCAGGGCTATGGTGGTCGTGATGTTACGGGTCTCCCCGCGGATGTTGCCGCCCAGCATCATGGCGATGCCGACCTCGGAGACGGCCCGGGCGAAGCCGGCCAGCACGGCGACGAGGAGCGGGAACTTGGCCTCGCGGAGGACGACCAGGCCCGCCTGGCGGCGGCTGGCGCCGAGGGTCAAGGCCGTCGTGCGGGCCCGCCGGTCGACCTGGCGGAGAGCGGTGTAGGAGAAACCGACGATAAGCGGCAGGATGAGGAAGATCTGGCCGACGGTCATGGCCGTTTGGGTATAGAGAATGCCGAGGCCGCCGAAGGGGCCGGTCCGGCTGAGGAGGGCGTAGAAGAGAAGGCCGATGACGACGGTCGGGGCGGCCATCCAGGTCTGGTTGACGAGAAGCACGAGACGCTTGCCGCGGAAATCCCGGGAGGCCAGGAAAAGGGCCGCGGGCACGGCCAGGAAGCTGGCGACGAGCGCGGCCAGGCCGCTTGTCTTGAGGGACACCCAGATCGCGTAGAAGACCTCTTGGGCGATCATTTGTCGAGGTCCACCCCTGGGACGCCGGCCATCGGCTCGAACAGGGGGCGTCCGGCCCTTCCCGTGAAGCCACCGATGATCTGCTGGCCGCGCGGGGAGGTCAGGAAGGCGATGAGAGCCATGGCTTCGCCGTAGCGGGCCGTGGGGACGCGGGCCGGGTTGACGGCCATGACGGCGTAGATGTTCTCGAGCTCGGGGCCGCTGTCGAAGACCGGCACAAGGCCGGAGAGGTTCTGGAGCGCAAAGAAGGTCGCGGTGTCCGTCAGGGTATAGCCCCGGCGCTGGGCGGCCACGCGGAGGGTCTCGGCCATGCCCTGTCCCGTTTCGAGGTAGTTCCCCTGGGGCGGCCCGCCGGCTCGGGCCCAGAGGTCGAGCTCGCGGGCGTGGGTGCCGGACCGGTCGCCGCGGCTGACGAACGGGCTGCCGGCCGACTTGATGCGGAGGAGGGCCTCGGCGGCCGTGCCAGAACCGGAGACGCCGGCCGGGTCGCCGTCCGGGCCGGCGATCATGAAGAAATTCCGGGCGAAGACGCGGCGGTTGACGCCGTAGCCTTGGCGCAGGAATTCTTCCTCGAGCTTCTTGGCGTGGGCGATGACGGCGTCGGCGTTGCCGTCCCGGGCCTGTTTGAGGGCCGCCCCGGTGCCGACGGCGATCCACCTCAGGGTGATGCCGGTCTCCTTCTTGAACTCGTCGGCCAGGACGTCGAGGAGACCGGTGGCGTCCATGCTGGTCGTCGTGGCCAGCATGAGGGAGCGCTCGGCAGCCGCCGCTCTCGGGGACATGTACGTTTGGTACGTGTCCCCATCCGAAAAGGAGCCGCTCCCCGGCGAGAGCGAACCAGGAGCAAAGCACAAAAAGAAGAGGGTGAACGCTATAACGGCGGCGGTGTGCCGGCGGATCGTGAGGGAAGTGCGGCCCACGAGGTCTCCTTTTCGATCACGGAAGGAGGAGCTGTTTCCCGCTCCTCCCTGACGGTCGAAGGGCCTGGCCGGCCCGGCTGTAGCGCCTTCGACTCGGAGCACCGGATAGATACCACATCGGGCCCGGAGAGTAAAGGGGCCCCCGCTCCGCTGCGTCATCGTCCCTCGCCGGGCGGGAACAGGTGGGGACATGTACCTCCGGTACGTGTCCCCCAAGCTAGAAAGCGTAGAACGCGTCGAGGACGGCCCGCCAGCGCTCCTCGGTCTTGGCGGCGACCAGGGCGTTGCGGAGGTCGGTCCGCCGCGGGTGCAGCTTGGCGTACTGGAGGCAGGTGTGGACGATCTTCTTGAAGCCGCGGCCCTGGCCGTAAAACTCGCAGAGGAGGCCGTAGTGGCGTTCGATCATCTCGCGCTGTTCGTCGAGAGGCGGGAGGTAAGGCTCGCGGCCGGCGGCGAGGTCGCGGGCCTGCCGGAAGAACCAGGGGTTGCCGATGGCCCCGCGGGCGGCCAGGACCCCGTCGACACCGGTCTCCTCGATCATCCGCAGGGCGTCGGCGGGCTTCATGACGTCACCGGAGCCGAGGATGGTCCGGTCCGGGAACTCGCGCTTGAGGGCGGCCAGGAAGCCCCAGTCGGCCCGGCCCGAGTACTTGCGCTCGACGGTTCGGGCATGGACGGACAGGGCGGACGCCCCGGCTTCGAAAGCGCCGCGGGCGATCCTCCAGAAATCCTCCGCGGTCCGGCCGTCCTCGTGGAAAGCGCGGCGAAGCTTGAGCGTCACCGGCTTGTGGGGGACGGCCTCGATGACGGCCCGGACGATGGTCAGCGCGGCCTCGGGTTCTTTCATGAGCGCCCCGCCTCGCCCGCGCGAAACGACCTTCCGGACGGGGCAGGCGAAGTTGAGGTCGACGACGTCGAACCCCATGGCGTCGAGGGCCGCGGCCGCCTGGGCCATGACCTCCGGCTCGTGGCCCATGATCTGCCCTCCGACGGGGTGGTCCGAGGGGTCGGTGGCCACCAGCCGCTTCTTCAGCCGGCCCTGGGCCAGGACCTGGCGGTCGAGCATGGCTTCCGTGACGCAGTACGGGGCGCCGAGGGAGCGGCAGAGGAGGCGGTAGGGGAGGTCGCTGTATCCGGCCAGAGCGCCCAGGGTCACCGGGAACCCGACTTCCAGCCCGCCGATGCTCAGCGGCTTTAAAGAAGGGGTCAAATCTCCACTTATTAAATGTTCAGCGACTGGTGTTTTCATGGTGGCGAGAGTTTAATAAGTGGAGATTTGACCCCTTCTTAGGTGGCGAGGCGGACGAGTGTCCGCAACAGCAGGTTGGCGCCTTTTTCCAGGTCCTCCCAGACGATGCGCTCGGCGGGCGAATGGCTGATGCCGTCCGGCGAGGGGACGAAGATCATGCCCACGTCGCAGGCCCCGGCCAGGATCTGGGCGTCGTGGCCGGCGCCGCTGGTGAGCTTCATCCACGGGGTATGGAGCGATTCGCACTCCTCCTCAATGATCTTCACGATCCGCGACGGGACCACGACCGGCGTCGTCCGGTCGACGACCCGCGAAGCGAAGCCCAGGCCGCGGGTCGACGCGACGTCCTCGGCGATGGCGAAGATCTCCTTTTCGAGGACCCGCAGGGTCTCTTCCGACGAGCTCCGGAACTCGAGCGTGAAATCGGCCCGCCCGGGGATGATGCTGAACGAGCCGGGATGGAGCACGGCCCGGCCGACGGTCAACATGCTCCCGTAGTGCTTGGTGGCCACGTGCTGGGTCGCTTTGAGGGCGAAGTCGGCGAGGCCCAGGAAGGCGTCGTGCCTCAGCTCGAACGGCGTCGTCCCGGCGTGGGAGGCCTGTCCGACGAACGAGCACTGCCGGTAATGCTTGCCGGCGATCCTCTCGACGATGCCCACCGAAAGGCCTTCGTCCTCGAGAACAGGCCCCTGCTCGATGTGCAGCTCCAGAAAGGCCTCGAGTTCCGGCCGGTCCTTGTGAGCGCCCAGGATGCCGTCGGCCGTGAACTCCGTCCGCCTGAGGATGTCCTCGAACGGCAGGCCGAAGGACGTCCGTCCCTTGCGGATCTCGTTCTCGTCGAGCATCCCCATGAAGGCCCGGCTGCCCAGGAAATCGCCGACCAGGTTGCCCTCCTCGTCGGTGAAAGAGGCGACCTCCAGGGGTCTCGCGGTCGGCACCTTCTCCTCGAGGATCCGGCGGAGGCACTCCAGCGCCGCCACGACCCCCGCCGCCCCGTCGAACATGCCGCCGTTCGGGACGGTGTCGATGTGCGAGCCGGCCATGACCGTCCGGCCCGGGCAGTCGATCCGGCCGAATTGATTGCCGGCCCCGTCCTGGCGGTAACAGAGGCCGGCCCGCTCGATCTTGCCTCTCAGCCAGTTCCGGGCCTCGAAGTCGGCCGGGCTGAACGACGGCCGGCTGACGCCTCCGTGCTCGTCCCGCCCGAGCCGCCCCAGCTCTTCGAGGTCATTCCTCATACGCTCGATGTTGACCTTGACGTCCATGATCTGCCTCCCTCAGAAAGGGGACACGTACCAGAGGTACATGTCCCCGCACCGGCCGATGCCGCCGGGACCCCCGCCGCCGGCTATCTCAGCAGCGCGGTCATCTCCCGGACGGCCCGGTCGATGCCGACGACGGCGGCCCGGGCGACGATGGAGAAGCCGATGCTGAGCTCCTCGATCTCCGGGATGGCCAGGATCGGCCCCAGGTTGCGGTAGTCGAGGCCGTGGCCGGCGTGGACCTCCAGCCCGATCGAGCGGGCGTACTCCGCCGCCCGCCTCACGG
>VGJC01000070.1 GCA_016867635.1 Candidatus Aminicenantota bacterium
GTCGAATCCTGGATCAATAACCGCCCGAGGAAGTGCTTGAAGTATCGAACATCCTTAGAAGTCTTTGCCCGAGTCGTTGCACTTCGAAGTTGAATGTGCAGGCCCTAAAATGAACTTTTTGCATCGCAGCGGGCGCCGAAGTACGGGGCCGGCAAATTGGGGAATGGGTATTGTGTCCCCAAATTAGGCTTTGGCGGCTTCCTGCTCGAGCTCCGACATCCGGGTGCAGTAATAGCCGTTCTTCATGCCCATCTGGGGATACACCGGGCAGGTCGGGCACACACAGCCTTTTTCCTCGATGATCTTGGCGCTCTTGCCGATCAACGGATGGCAGAAGCCGAGCTCGCTCTCCTCGGCGACATAGCTCGGGCAGCCCTTGCAAATGCACATCTCCTTGACCATGGGCAGCTTGGCCTCGAATTCCGCGATCATGGCTTCGGCTTCTTCTCCGGTCTTGCCCATCTTCTCCATGAGTAGCTTCTTGATCACGTCCTTCCTGTCGACGGCCGTAGCGATCTCGGCGGGCGGCTGATCGGGGCTCATGGCGGGGGCGGCGGCCTCTTCCTTCTTGCAGGACGTCAGACCCAAGGAGGCCAGCCAGGCCGCGGCCAGCCCGCACCCGCTTTTCTCGACGAATTCCCTTCTTTTCATGCGTTTCCCTCCTGAAAAGGCTCTTGATGTGGCCCAGTATACGATAAAAAGAGAGACGAAAAAAGGCCCCCGCCGGGATCGCGCGACAGCCAAGCGCGGAGTATTGTGCCCCTTGATCGGTTTTTGGTAAAATAGGGGCACCATGACCTGGCAAGAGGAGATGGAGAAGGTCCAGATCTTCCGCGAGAAGATCATCAAGGAGATCTTCCACGCCTTCGGCCTGACCCGCGACACCATCGCCAACGGGGTCGCGCGCACCTTCCTGGGACCGCTCTTCAAGCTTCCCGCCGGTCAGATGGGCCGCATCGCCGCCCGCGCCGATGAAGCCGCCCTGACATCGGGGATCAGCGGAGGCGCCCGCCGCATCCTGCCGGACTTCGGGATGGAGGTCTCGGCCCGGGGCGCGGAGAAGATCCCGCGGGAAGGCCCGCTCCTCGTCGTCGCGAACCATCCCGGAGGCCTCGACTCGATCGCCCTGCTGTCGTCCATTCCCCGCAAGGACGTCAACGTCGTCATCTCCGACGTCCCCTTCACCCGCGCTTTCGAGGCCGCCGGCAGGCATTTCGTTTACACCCCGCGCCACGCGGCCGGGCGCATGGCCGCCCTGAAGGACTCCGTCCGCCGCCTGAGGAAAGGCGAGGCCCTGCTGATCTTCCCCCACGGCGAGGTCGAGCCCGACCCGGAGATCTGCCCCGTTCCGGCCGCGGCCGCCGCCGTCGGAGGCTGGTCGCGGAGCGTCGAGCTCATGCTGCGCAAGGCGCCGGAGACCCGGCTCATGGCGGCCATCGCCAGCGGCGTGGTCATGCCGCGCTTCGCCCGCAGCATGCTGACCAAGATCCGCCGGTCGGCCCCGCGGCGCCAGAAGGTGGCCGAGGTCCTGCAGTTCATCCGGCAGTTGTCGCGCCCCGGGAGCGTCAAGCTCAACGTCCGCCTGTCGTTCGCCGACCCGGTCGAAGGGCGGGAGCTTCTCGCCAAGGACACCATGCCGGCCGTCATGGCCATGGCCCGCGGCCTGCTCGCCGAACACATCCGGCACCTGCGCGCCCTGGCCGCGACAGGCCGCTGAGATCCAACCTGCCTTTTGCAGCGGGGTCCTTTTTGGCGGCCTGAGCGGCTTTGTCGACCCCGCGATGCGCCGCCTCCGAACGGACGACTGCGCGCTCTCCCCGCATCTCCCCAGAAAAAACCGATCTCACCGCCGCCCACTGGACAGACTGGATACTCTGGGCTATATAATGAATAGAGGGTCCGCCTGTATGAGAAGCAGCAAGCGTCATGCGGCTCGCAACCCGTCCGCGGCAACGGTCAAAGCCGTAACCGGTCTGGCGATCGGGGCCGCTCTCGCCTTCCTCCTTCTCCTCCCCGCCTGCAAGTCAGCCACGGGGCCCGGGCTCGAGGGCGGCGTCCTGGCCACGTTCGATGTCTACGGCGAGCGGTTCAGCGTCTTCGTCACCAAGGCCTCGACGATCGACCAGATCATCGCCCTGTGGAACGGGCAGTCGAACGCCCGCATCCCCAACGGCCGCCTCCGCGCCGGCCGGGTCTCGTACAACCTGCCGTGGTCCTGGCACATCGATCCCGAGGAGATCGAGATGGCCGAGGCGACCATCGAACTGTGCGACGGCCTCCCGTCGTTCGTCGAGGCCAACCTCGACTATTGGCTGCAGACGGTCGGCTATTATTGCCCGTGGGGCGCCCGCCTCATCGCTCTCAAAGACTACCGCTGAACTACAGCAGCCAAGGCGGAATCAGCGCAGGATGAAACCCGCCCCGAGCGGGTCCCGGGGGTCGATGAGGAACTCGTGCCGGCCAGTGATGAAAGCCCGTCCTTCGACCTGCGGGATGACGGCGTCGTACGGGCCGAACTTCACCGTCTGCACGACCCGCCCCACGAACCGCGTCCCGATGAGGCTCTCGATGACCATCGGCTCATCCACGCCGATCTCCCCCCGGCTGTGGTGCAGCGCCATCCGCGCCGAGACGCCCGTTCCCGTCGGGCTGCGGTCGACCTCGCCCTCGGCGAAGACGCAGACGTTCCGGCTGTCGACGCCCGCCGTGTGTCCCCGCCCCGTGAAGATCGTCCCGTACAAAAACCCGAGGTCCTTTTCGAACGGATGGACGATCGGGCCGCTGGCCATGACCGCCCGTTTGACGGCCATCCCCTTTTGGATCAGGTCCCTGACGTTCCGCTCCTCCATGGCGATGCCCAGCGCGTCGGCGTCGACGAACGCGTAAAAGGCCCCGCCGAAGGCGATATCGTACCTCACCGTCCCCAGGCCCGGCACATCGACCGCCCGCCCCGCCGCCAGCACGAACGACGGCACGTTGTGGAACCAGACGGCCGCGATCTCGCCCCCCTCGCCCCTCTTGCCCTTCTCGCCCCTTTCTCCCCCCTCGATGCGCACGAACGCCCTGACTTTCCCCGCCGCGGTGTCCATCGCGATCTCCGTCACCGGCGCCACGGCCTCGACCATCCCTGTCCGCACGGCGACCTCGGCCAGGGCGATGACGGCGTGCCCGCACATCGTGCTGTAACCCTCGTTGTGCATGAAGATCACTCCGAAGCGCGACCCCTCCTCGACCGGCCTGGTGAGGACGCACCCGTACATGTCCGCGTGCCCCCGCGGCTCGAACATCAGCGCCGTCCGCAGGTGGTCCAGGTTGTCCTTGATGAACGCCCGTCTTTCGAGGATCGTCCGCCCCGGCGCCTCGGGAAAGCCGCCCGTGACGATGCGCAGCGGCTCGCCTGCCGTATGCGCGTCGAGGGTCGTGATCCGCGTCCGATCGGGGGGAGGTTCCCAGACCCTCAGCTTTTCGGTGATCGCGTCGGGCTTGTCGGCCATCGGGGGCCTCCTCTCATTGTCCCAACTATCGCAACTAACGAATTCCCGAGATCCCGCCGTCACAGCCTCCGCGCCGCCCGCCGCCAGGACGAAGGACGGGACAGGCTCACTTCTTCCGCAGGGTCAGCGTGCCCTGTTGGTTATCGATCTCGTAGCGGAAGTGCCTCAGGAAATCGAGCCCCAGCAGCCCGACGCCGTCATCGTGCGGCAGGTCGAGGACCAGGACCTCGAGGTTCCTGACGACGAGCCCCCCGATCCCGATGGAATCGAGGGAGACCTGGTAGGTCAGGCCGACGCCCCCCGCCGTGGACACGCGCACGACCCGCGTCGAATCGTCGATCCTGATGCCCAGCGCCTTCAGGGCGCTCGAGGGGATGGACGAGGTGTTGGCGCCCGTGTCGACGATGAACTCCTGCGTTCGCACGCCGTTGATCTTGGCGTCGAGCTTGATCTGCTGCTCGCGCGGCCCGAAGCGGATGACCACGGTCTGGCTTTCCTCGTGGGCCTGGAGCCGGGCCGCGAGCCGATCGGCCCACTCCTTGTCCTTGGCCCGGTATTCGCGCGCTTTGAGGCGCTCCTCCGCCAATTCGTGGTCGTTGGCGGCCAGGGCCACTTCGACCCCCAGCAGGTGGACCTCCGCGTCATCCGGGAAGGCCTGCCGGGCTTCCTCGTAGGCCGACTCGCCGCTGTAGTAGCCGCCCTTCTCGACGATCTGCCGGATCCAATCCTTGTAGAGCTTGGCGTGGAAGGCGTCCAGGCCGGCCAGGGCCCGGGTCGCCCGCGGGATGGCGGAGAGGCCCGCTTTGAGCCGCTCGAGGTGGCGCAAGGCCCGGTTGTAGTCCTCCACCGCCAGCACGGCCAGCACGGCGTCCTTGACGAGCTCCGGGTCGGCCGCCTCGGCCAGGACGTAGGAGTTGAGGACCGCGGCCACGTCGCGCCCCCCGCCCCTCCGGATAAGGTCCGAGGAGACGGCGTGCATCTCGCGGGTGACCGCTTCCTGCCGCAGCCCGGGCGGAAGGTCCCGGGCTTGAAGCAGCGGCGCTTGATCGAAGCCCGCGGCCAGGGCCCGCAACTTCTCCAGCGCGGGGACGGCGCCGCCCGCGGCCAGCGCCCGGGCGAAGGCGGCCTCCCGGCTCGGGGCGACGATGGAATCCAGCAACTCGCCGACGTCGATGTTCGCCTCGATCTCCGCGCCCCGCCGGCCCGTCCACAAGTATCCCGTCTCCAGGCCTTCACCGAATGTCCAACCGACGAGCCGATCGTCCTGGACGAAGAAGCCGGGCTGCCGTACCTCGCGAGGAAGGACGATCGTCGCCGAGATCGCTCTTCGCGCGTCCGAGACGGCCTCAGCCTCGATCTGGTACGGGCCGCTGTCCGCGGAGACGGCGTGCCACTCGAGAGGCAGGGCCTGCCGCCAGGGCCGCAGCTCGATGGCTCCGCTTCCACCCCCCGCCCCGGCCTCGATCCGCAAGAGGACCAAGGGCTCGCCGGCCGCCCAGATCCCTCGTTCGATGGGCACCGGGCCGCCGCCGGACGCGGACGCGCCGTGGGAGTGGAATTCGAGGGACGTTCCCCCGAAAAGCGCGGAGAGCGGCAGGGCCGCCCATCCGCCGCCGGCGACCGGCACCTGCGTCCGAGAAACCTCCGCGCCGCGGGCATCGAGAACGGCGATCTCGCCCGCGACCGTGATCGTGATCGCGCCTCGGTCGCCAGCCGCCCGTGCGGCCCGGGCGTCGGGGGGCCTCTCTACTTTCCCGGCATCCGGCGCGGGCGCGTCCCCCCGCTCGGAGAGCAGCCCCGCAAGGAAGAACCCGGCCCCGATCAGCACGACGGCCCCGGCGGCCGCGGCCACCCAGGGGATGCCCCGCTTGGCGCGGGACGGGCCCCTTACGAGCGGGGTCCCGCATCGCGAACAGTAAATGGATGTGTCGGGATTGGCGGTGCGGCAACGCCTGCAGATCATAGGGCTCCGGACGGAATATAGCCTCGCCGCGGTCCCGAAGTCAAGGCGGACTCGGGCGGATTCGGGCGACGCTCCAGCCCGACGCGAATCGCCCCCCCCCGCGCGTGAGACGATCCGCCCCGCCCGCGCGTCTATATCCGTGAGAGGACAGCTGAGAGGACGGCTCCCCGGCAAAGACAAAGCGGACCCGGCCGATCGTCCCTTGACAAGAGTTTCTTTACTATATATAGTTAGTAAAGGAAATATTAAATAGTAAAGGCAATGTCCATGACGACCGCGACCGTGTCCTCGAAAAGCCAGATCACCCTGCCGGCGGCGGCCTGCCGCGAGGTCGGCATCAAGCCCCGCGACCGCGTGCTCGTCGAGGTCCGCGGCGACGCCATCGTCATCCGCTCCGCGCCCGACCTGATGGACTTCAAGGGGGCCCTGGGCCGGGCCCTCCCCCGCGGCGTCGAGACTCACAAGGCGGCCCGGGCCGTGGCCGGCCGGCTGAAAAAGGCGTCATGACGACCTGGTTCGTCGACGCCAACGTCTTCTTGCGGTTCCTGACCGTCGACGACCAGGGCCAGCACCAAAAGGCCGCCCGTCTTTTCGAGGCCGCCTGCCGGGAGGAGTGCCGGCTCGTCACCGGCCCTCCCGTCCTTTTCGAGCTGGCCTGGACGCTTCGCGCCGCCTACAAGACGCCCAAGGACCGCGTCCTCGAGATCCTCCGGGCGATCTTCGCGACACCCGGAATGACCATGACGGACGCCCCCCTCGTCGCCGAGGCCCTGACCCTGGCCTCGACGACCGGCGCCGAGTTCGCCGACGCCTATATCGCCGCCGGCAGCCGGGTGGCGGGGTGCTCCGGAGTCGCGAGCTTCAACCGCCGGGACTTCGCCCGGCTCGGGCTCGAGCTGGCCCCGCTCTGATCGCGGCCTCGAACGCCCACCCCCCCGGTCCGGAGGGCCGCCGGCCCGGAAAGACCGCTCCGTGCCGGCGGCCAACGCCCCGCCCGGCGCTACCGCTACCGGATGTCCCGGACCCGGCCCTCCGATTCGTAGACGACGTGCCTCAGGGACCGCATGTAGTCGCGCACGGCGTTGTACTCGAGGATGCCCGTCGGGAAGGACACCAGCTCGATCCCCTGGGAGGCCACGATGGCCTGCAGGAATTTGAAGACCTGTTCGGTCATGACGACCATGTAGGGCTTGTCGAGGTTAGCGGCCACGTACTCGCCGTCGATCATGACCGACATGGGTTCGAGACGGCCCGGCCCGCCGAACATCTGCGGCACCCGGCTCGAATCGTAGGCGTAGGTCATGCCCGAGGCCTGGATGCTGAGGTCGCTCATGTATTCCACGTAGGAGGTCGAATATTCGAGGCCGCCGAGGATGAGCATGCCGGGCATGGGCACGACGAGGAGCTTAAAGCCGAGCCCGGACACCGGGTCGTAGCCGTAGGGTACGGCCCGCAGGACGTCGTTGCCGACGACCTTCCCAGCCGGGATCCCGTAGGCGACGAAGCCCAGGGCGTCGAGGGCGCAGTCGACCTCGAAGCCGGCCTGCTCGACGGCCCATTTCATGGCGTCCGTGACCAGGTTGCCGAGGGGCGTGTCGCGGTTCGGGCCCGTCGCCGGCCAATCCTTGTCGATGTCCTTGCCGACCAGGGCCACGAGCCTCGAGTAGACGGGGCCGAAGCGCGGGTCCTGGACGATGCCGGCGCGCAGGACGTTCAGGCGCGCCTGGAGCGGCGGGTCGGGCTTGACATGGCTGTCGACGGCGTGGAGGCGCCAATCGACGAGGCTGACCCCGACCCCGGGCGTGTAGTTGATGCGGAGCTGGCCGAGGAAGCGGCCGTGGCTCCCCGCCTGGACGACGATCTTCCCGCCGCGTTCGATCGCCTCATCGAACAGGTCGTGGCTGTGACCGCCGACGATGATGTCGATGCCGGGCACGTTGTCGGCGAGGCCCATGAGGTCGGCCGCCGTCCCCATGTGCGACAGGCAGACGACGACTTCGCAGCCGGCCAGCCTCAGCATGTGAGCCTGCGTGCCGGCCACCGTGAAGGGATCCCCCGAGAACCGGGCGATCATCTCGGCGGAGTAGTTCTGCTCGTCCTCGGTCGTCATCCCGAAAATGCCGACCTTAACGCCGCCGACGTCCTTGATGATGGACTTCTGGACGATGCCGGCGAGAAAAGTGTCGTCGAGCCTCATGTTGGCGCAGAGCAGCGGCAAGGTCACCGGCGGACCGCCGGCGATCTGACCGCCGAGGATCCCGGCCAGGGTGTCGACCCCCAGGTCGAACTCGTGGTTGCCGAGGGTCATGGCGTCGTAGAGCGACTCCATGATCTTCAGCTCGGGATAGCCCAGGTACTTGTTGAACTCGAAGCTGCCGACGAAGACGTCGCCGGCGTGCAGGGCCAGGACGTTTTGGTTCCCTGCCCGCAAGCCCTTGATCAGCGTAGCCATCCTGGCGATCCCTCCGGTCTCGCGGACGTCCGCGGCCCGGCCCGCGCTCATGGCTCCCGGCCCCGAGCCCGCGCCGGGGATGCCCTTCAGCCCGGCGAATGGCCCGGGCAGGGCCGGGTGGCCGAACGGCAGCATGGCCGAGTGCGTGTCGTTCGTGTGCAGGATGGTCAAGGTCTTGGCGCCGTTCGCCTGGGCGAAGCCAGGGACATAGAGGGCCAGGACGAGAGCCACGGCCCCCAGAGCGCCCAAGAACCCCATCGCTTTCCCCTTGTTCCTCAACATGTCTTTTCCTCCTTGATCGCGATCATCCCCGCATCCCTGCCGCGGGTGTCGAGGATGTCGCTCTCAAGAATAGCCCCGCCGCGACGGCCAGTTGTCAAGGATTTGTAAAGAATATGTCAAGCCTGGTCAAGCCTGCCCTGGCTGTTGTAATCAACAGATATCAAATAATTTAAGCAGCCGCGGCGAAATGGACGAAGGAGAAGCACTCGGGGATGTGGGAGTCGTAGACGCCGTGGCGGTTGAGGGCCCAGCCGGGGTGCGGCTCGGCCTTGCCGCCGCAGAACTCCAGCAGCTCGAACCTCGAGAAATCCATGCGCCAGACGTCGCCGTCCCTCGGCGGCACGGGCCTGTCCCCCGCCAGCGCCTTCATGCCGCTCCACGGAAAGGCGACCTCCGCCGTCCAGCCCCGGTCGACCTGCGACGAATCGTTGATCGTCCCGGCCACCTGCACGGCGGCCTTCATCCCCGGGAAGTCCCAGTCCATGAACGCCCACCTGGCCCCGCGCGGGTGTTTGCCGTGCCGCGACGCGTCCTGGAAGCCGCCCAGCACGTCCACCTTCCGCCCCAGCAGATCGAACTCCGGCGCGTCGAAACGGCCGCCCCGCCGATACGCGTCCTGCCAGATATAAAACACCTCGTAGACCGTCCCCAGCGCGTTCATCTGGAACTCGTAGTAGCAATCCTCGCCGCCGATGAAAATTTCGATGTCGTTCTCGGTCCAGACGAACGAGTCGCGCTCGGTCAGCCGGGCCCGCACGTTGGGCTCCTCGACCCAGAAGCCCACATAGAGATTCTCATCGTCCCATAGCGCGGCCATCCGCGTCTCGAGGAACCCCGGCGTCCCGCTCACCAGGTCGACGAACCGCCCCGACTTGGTCGCCCGCTGCCACTCCGGCTTGTCGAGCCGCCCGTCGACCTTGATGGGCCGCGGCGTCCTCAGGCACGTGTAGTGGGCCAGGTCCTTCTCGTCGCATCCGTAATTTTTATCCATCGCCCCTCCTCCGCCGCCGGATCTCGTGCCACAGCTCCGCCTTGCGAATACCGAGCTTGTCGGGATCGAACTCCATCGCCCCGCCGGCCCGCTTCCTCTCCTCGTAATCCTTCAGCACCGCCAGCCCGGCCTTCCCCAAGATGAGGATGGCGATCACATTGAGCCAGGCCATCAGCCCGACCCCGATGTCGCCCAGGCCCCAGGCCAGGGTCGCCGTGCGCAGCGACCCGTAAAAAGTCATGACCAGCAGGAACACCCGGGCGCCGAAGATCGCGATCCCCGGCCTCTTCTTGAACAGATAGGCCACGTTCGACTCCGTGTAGAACGCGTAGGCCATGAGCGTCGTGAAGGCGAAGAACAACAACGCGATGGCCACGAACTTGCTCCCGAAGCCCGGCGTCAATGTATCGATGGCCAGCTGGGTCCAGATCGGTCCCCCCTCGACCCCCGGCAGGTTCTCCACCAGGAAGCCGCCCTTGCCGTCGGCCGTGTTGAACATCCCCGTGATGAGGATCATGAACCCGGTCGCCGTGCACACGAGCAGCGTGTCGACGTAGACCGAGAACGCCTGCACCAGCCCCTGTTCGGCCGGGTGGGCCGCCTCCGCCGCCGCCGCCGCCTGCGGCCCCGTCCCCTGCCCCGCCTCGTTCGAAAAGATGCCCCGCTTGACGCCCCACGAGATGGTCGACCCCAAGATCCCCCCGAACACGGCGTTCTGACCGACGGCCGAGCTGATGATCAACGCGAAGACCTCCGGCACCCGGTGGATGTTGATGGCCACGATGATCAGGGCCAGGATGATGTAGCCGATGGCCATGAACGGCACGAGCAGCTCGGCGGCCCGCCCGATGCGCTTGACCCCGCCGAAGATGATGAGCCCCAGCATGACGGTGACGAACGCGCCCGAGATGGTCGGGGTCACGGCCGGGAAGGCGTTATAGAAGGCCGTCGAGATGCTGTTGGCCTGGATGCCGGGCAGCAGGATGCCGCACGACAGGATGGTGACCAGAGCGAACATCAGCGAGTACCATCTCCGCCCGATGCCCTTCTGGATGTAGAAGGCCGGACCGCCCCGGTAGACGCCGCCGATCTCCTCTTTCCAGACCTGGGCCAGCGCCGCCTCGATGAACGCCGAGCCGGCCCCGAGGAAGGCGATCATCCACATCCAGAACAGCGCCCCCGGGCCGCCCATGGCGATGGCCGTGGCCACCCCGGCGATGTTGCCCGTCCCGACCCGTCCGCCCAGGGCCATGGCGAAACCCTGGAACGAGGAGACGCCCGTCTTCGAGGTCTTGCCCCCGAAGAGCTTGGTCACCATGTCCTTGATCAGCCGGACCTGAAGGAAGCGTGTCCGCACGGAAAAATAGATCCCCGCCCCCAGGCACAGGATGACCAGCGGCGGGCCCCAGACGAAGCTGTTGATGGTATCGACCACGGCTTGCAGATTCACGTTCGACCTCCTGGATGCGGGGATTATATCCCAGGCCCTCCCGAATCGGAAGCGGGGCTCAGGCCGCGGCGATGACGTCCTTCAGGTACCAGGTCGCGAGGCCGAAATAGATGAGCACGCCCCCGATGTCGGCGATCGAAGCGATGAGCGGCGCGCTGGCCGCGGCCGGGTCGAGATTCAGCCGGGTCAGGAGGAAGGGCAGGCTCATGCCCACCAGGCTCCCGAACAGGACGTTGATGACCATGGCCATGGCCACGACGACCGCCACCTCGGGACCCGAGCGGAAGACGCCGATCGCGTAGACCGCCGCGCCCATGACAGCCCCGATCCCGAGGGCCACCGCGACCTCCCGCCCGAGCAGCCGGAACCAGTCCGACATCTTGACGTCGCCGACGGCCATGGCCCGGACGACGAGCGTCGCCGTCTGGGACCCGGCGTTCCCCCCGCTGCCGATCAGGAGCGGCAGGAAGAAGACCAGGGAGACCGCGGCGGCGATTGTTTTTTCGTAATAGGCGATGCCGGCCCCGCTGAAGATGTTGACGAACACCAGCGCCAGCAGCCAGGGCAACCGTTTCTTGAGCATGGTCAGGAACCCCGCCTCGCGGATGTTGAGGTCGAGGCCGTCCGTCTTGTAGGTCAGGCCGCCGAAGCGATGGAAGTCCTCGGTGGCCTCCTCCTCGATGATGTCCTGGATGTCGTCGTAGGTGACGATGCCGACCAGGGCCCCCTCGCTGTTGACGACCGGCAGGGCGAGGAGGTCGTACTTCTGGATCTTGTGGGCCGCCTCCTCCTGGTCGTCCTCGACCCGGACCGAGATGACCTCGCCGTGCATGATGTCCTCGACCCGGTCGTCGCGCTTGGCCAGGATGAGGTCCTTGAGGGATACGAACCCGAGGAGCTTGCGGTCCCGGTCCACGACGTAGGCGTAGTAGATGGTCTCCTTGTCCGGGGCGACCTGCCGGAGCCGCTCGATGGCTTGGTGCGCCGTCAGCTCCGGGGACAGGGCCGCGTAGTCCGAGGTCATGACCGCCCCGGCCGTGCCCTCCCGGTAAGCGGCCAGGCGGCGGATGTCCTCGCGCTCGGCCATGGCCATGGCCGGCAGGACGGCCTCCCGGAGGCTCTTGGGGATCTTCTTGAACAGGTCGGCCCGGTCGTCGTGGGACATGTCGGCGAGCAGCCCGGCCAGCTCGTCGCGGCGGAGGGTCCGCGCGATCTCAACCTGCAGGCTCTCGTCGAGGTGGCTGAAGATCTCGACCCGCAGGGCCGGGGTGATGTTCCGCAGGACCGTCCAGAGCTCCTCGCAGGTCAGGCCCGAGATCAGCTCGGCGATGACGGCTG
>VGJC01000071.1 GCA_016867635.1 Candidatus Aminicenantota bacterium
GACCTCCTGGGAGATGCGCAGGCCTTCGATCCGGGCCTCGAGAGTCCCCGAAACGGGCCGGTCGGCGTGGTTGCGGAGCTCGGCGGAGATCGTCAGCCGGGCCTCCTTGAGGGTCTCGAGGTCGAGCTTGGTCGTGACGAAGGGGAATTCGATCGAAACGTCCCCGGTGGCCCGGACGCGGACCTCGCGCCACAGACCCATGTTGTTGTCGGGCGGGGCCGGGTTCCAGTCGACGAAGCCGATCGCGGGCTCTCCCTTTTTCGGCGGGAAGACCTCGACGGCCAGGACGTTCTTCTCGGTCGTCTTGACGGCCTCGGTGATGTCGAAAGCGAAACGCCGGAAGGGGCCGAAGGTCGTCGCGGCCTCGGCGATGCGGACGCCGTTGAGCCAGATGTCGGCCCGGTAGTTGAGGCCGTCGAACTCGATGTGGGCCCGGTTGATCCCGGCGCCCAGGGGAACGGTGAACTCCTTGCGGTACCACCAGGAGGTCTGGAAGGGCTCGGTCGGGACGGACTTCAGGTTGTCGCCCACGAAGAGGTCGCGGTAGACGTTGTTCTGGACGAGCGTGCCCAGGACCGTCGAGGGGACCAGGGCCGGGTACCAGCCGTCGAACCTGAAGCCGGGCAGGGAGATCTGTTCTCCGGCGCCTTTGACCTTTTCGGAAGACTGGATGTTCCAGAGGTCGCCCAGGGTGACGACGCGCTCGATGGGGGCCCGGAGGGGGGGCTTCGCCGCGGGCTGTCCCGCGGGATCGGTTCTCGGTTGCTGCCCGGGGACGGCCGGGGATATCGCGGCCAGGGACGCCAGCAGGGCCAGACACGCGGCCCCGCGGAGGATGTTCTTCAAGGTCGCCGGAATGGGCATGGTCATGACGCCTCCCGAAATAGGGATATATCCATTATATCGGAAGGCCCGGGGATGGCCAAACCGCCGCTACGGGGTCACCAGCTTGAAGACCCAGGCGTGGGCGCAGGGCGGGCTCGTGAGCGCGCTTCGGGGCAGGGTCAGGAGCGCTCCCCGGCCGACCTTTTCCCAGCGAACGGGCTCGCGGACGCCCAGCATGGCGACCGTGCTTCCCGGCCGGGGCGAGATGGAGGTCAGCATGATCTTCGGCGGAGGCGCGGTTTCGCCTTCGGCGGCCAGGCAGATGGCGTAGACCGTCCCGTTGGGGAGCGACGTGAAGCAGATGCCGGCCTCTTTGTATGGGGCCAGGGGACGCGTCCCGTAGATGGCCTCGGAGTTGACCTTCATCCAGTCGCCGATGCCCCGGAGCCGGTCGTAGGCCTCGGGGGCGAATTCCCCCTCGGGGCTGGGGCCGATGTTGAGCAGGAAATTGCCGCCCTTGGAGACGATGTCGACGAGGAGATGGATAAGGCGGCGGGTGCTCTTGGTGGTGTCGTTCGCGTTCCAGGACCACTGGCCGGCCATGGTCATGCAGGTCTCCCAGGGGAAGGGGAGAGGTTTTTCCGGGACCTCCTGCTCGGGCGTGCGGTAGTTCTCGTAGCGGCCGGTGACCGTGCGGTCGACGATGAGCAGGCCGGGCTGGTGGCGGCGGGCCATGGCCGCGATCCGGGGCATGTCGATGTCCATGTTCTTGGCGTTCTTGAGGAAATGGCCCGGGGCGATCTCGATCAGGGGCCGGGGCCGGACCCAGCCGCCGTCGAGCCAGAGGATGTCGAGCGGGCCGTAGCCGCTCACGAGCTCCTCGATCTGGCGGTAGGTGAAATCGCGGAAGCGCTGCCAGCGGTCGGGGTATCTGTCGATGCTGTAGTTGACATCGCGATCGGGTGTCGCCCACTCGGGCGCCCAGAAGTCGGGGTGGTGCCAGTCGGGCTTCGAGAAATAGGCCCCTGCGGCGAGGCCCTCGGCGCGGAAGGCGTCGAAGACGGCCCGGGTGATGTCGGCGCGGGGGTCGGCGTGGAAGGGGACGTCGGGCGAGGTGATGCGGTAGTCGGTCTGCCGGGTGTCGAACATCGAGAAGCCGTCGTGGTGCTTGGTCGTGAAGACGACGTAGCGCATGCCGGCGGACTTGGCCGCGGCGGCCCATTTGGCCGGATCGAATTTCGAGGGGTTGAAGGTCCGCGGCAGGGCCTCGTAGGCCTTCTTGTATTCGACGTAGTTGTCCATGGAGCGGCGGCACCACGGTTCGTCCTCCGAGCAAAGCGTCCAGGATTCGACGACCCCCCACTGGCTGTAGGGGCCCCAGTGCATCATCAGCCCGAACTTCCAATCCTGCCACTGCGCGAGCTTTTTGAGGACCAGAGGGTCGGTCTCGGCGTCCTCGGGCCGCGCGGGCGGGGCGGTCCGGTCTTCGGGCGAAGGGCGTGCGGCGGGCAGGAGCGCGGTCAGAAGAACGATCAGGGCCGCGGCCGCCATAAGGCGGGCCAGGCGCTTGGCGGAATGCTGGTCCATGGAGCCTCCTTATCCTTATTGTCCCGCGCAACGGAGCTCGCCCGATGAGGCGGGCGGCGATGCCGGCGCGTCAAGCCGTCGCTCCGCTCATCCGCTGCGCTCAGGCGGGCCCGGGCGCCCGGCCCGTCAGCCCTGGTCCTTGGCGATCCTCTTGAGCTTCTCGTTGGCCATGATGGCCAGGTCGACGCGGCGGTTCTGCTGGCGCCCTTCGACGGTATCGTTGGGAGCGATGGGCTGGTCGGGGCCGTAGCCCATGACCGTGAACCGGTTCGACAGGACGCTCTGCCGGGCCAGGAAGGCCGAGACGGCTTTGGCCCGGTTCTCGGAAAGCGGCTGGTTGATCTCGCGGGTGCCGGTCGAGTCCGTGTGGCCCTCGATGAGGATGTTGGTGTCCGGATACTTGTTGAGGATGGCGGCCAGCTTGACGATGTTGTCGCGGCTCTCGGGGCGGAGGTCGTACTTGTTGATATCGAAGAGCAGGCCAGACTCGAAGGTGATCTTGATGCCTTCGCCGATGCGCTCGACCTTGGCCCCTTCGAGGTCGCGGCGCATTTCTTCGGCCTGTTTGTCCATCTGGCGGCCGATGTAGGCCCCGGCGGCTCCGCCGACGGCCGCCCCCGCGATGGCCCCGAGGAGGGTGTTGCCGGCGATCTTGCCGACCACGCCGCCGACGACAGCGCCTCCGGCCGCGCCGATGGCCGCGCCCTTGGCCGTCTTGCTCCAGCTCGCGCAGCCGGCGCCCCAGACGACGAGGCTGAGGGTCAGGGCTCCGATGACGATCTTTTTCATGGACATGATCAGTCCTCCTTCCATAGCATGCATATCCGTGATTTCCGTTATCTCTTTTGAATTGTGCGCTTTGCGTCAGCCAAGGCGTAATCGAGGAGGATGTTGGCCATGAGGTTGACGCCGATGGGGATGGCCGCTTCGTCGGCGACGAAGGTCGGGGAGTGGACCGAGGTCGACTCCAGGTCGGCGGGGACGACCCCGAGGTTGAGCATGACCGCCGGAGCGACCCGGCCAAAGTAGCTGAAGTCCTCGCCGCCCATCTCGGGCATCTGCTCGACCAAGGCCGACTTGCCGCCCAGGACCCGCTCGGCCGTGCGCAAGACGGCGGCGGTCAGCGCCGGATCGTTGTAGACCGAGGGTGTGCCGAGAGTGTAATCCAGTTCGAACTCGGCCCCGGCCGACTCGCAGATCCCGGTGATGACCCGGGTGATCTTGTCGCGCAGGACCTTCCGCTGCCCGTCTCCGTAGTTCCGCACAGTGGCCTCGAGGCGGGCCGACCGGGGGATGATGTTGCGGGCCGTGCCCGAGTGGAAGGAGCCGACGGTGATGACCGTGTTGTCGTGGACCCCGATCTCCCGCGAGATCATGATCTGGAGGGCGGTGACGATCCGAGCGCCGACGACGATGGGGTCGACGCAAGAGGCGGGGTTCGCGCCGTGGCCGCCCTCGCTGAGGATGGTCAGGTCGAAGCCGTCGACGTTGGCCGACATGTACCCCGACGCGTAGCCGATCTTGCCCGCCTTGAGGGTGTCGTCGACGTGGTAGGCGAAGAAGGCCGCGGGGACGAGGTCTTTGAACGCCCCTTCCTCGATCATCCGGTTGGCCCCGCTGTCCTCGACCTCCTCGGCCGGCTGGGCGATGAAGACCACCGTTCCCGGGACCTCGGCCTTCATGGCCGAGAGGACGGCGGCGACACCCATCAGAAGGGTCGTGTGGACATCGTGTCCGCACGCGTGCATGACGCCCGTCTCGCGGCCGTCGAGCATGGCCCGGACCTTGGAGGCGAAGGGCAAAGCGGTCTCCTCGGTGATGGGCAGAGCGTCCATGTCGCCGCGCATGGCCACCACGGGGCCGGGCTTTCCGCCCTTGAGGATGCCCAGCACGCCCGTTTTGGCATAACCCGTCCGGACCTCGAGTCCGAGCTTTCGGAAATAGTCGGCGACGATGGCCGAGGTCCGCGTCTCCTGGTAGGCCAGCTCCGGGTGGCGATGGAGGTCCCGGCGGATCGCGATGAGCTCGGGGGTCAGCTTGTCCGTGAGGGCCCGGATCTTCTTTTCCATGGCGGTTTGGGGCAGGAGAACGGCCGGGAGCAGGATCGTTGCCAAGGCCAGGGCCAGGGCCAGCGGAACGCGGCGTATCTTGTTCATCGGGACCTCCTCGCGTCGTTCGGAAGCCTATCGTATCGCAAAGGCCCGAACGCTTCAACGGAAACGGCGGGCCCCGGCGGCAGACAGAGCGGCCCCCCCTCGGGAGCCGCCGGGAAGGAAATCAGGAGAGAAAAAGGGTGCAAGGAGGGCCTGGAGAGGAATCCCCGTTGTCCCGCTCCCTTGATCGCAGTAGCCTTGGATGAAGGCCCTCCTTGCGATGGCTTCATGGTCGCAGGCCCCGTTCGTCCGGTCAATCCCCGCCCCCGGCTAACCCGTGGGTGATTTTCCCTGCTCGGGGCTCGCCTCCATGGGCGAGACCCCACCCCCAGAAGGGGTCAGCAAGAAGGGGTCAAATCTCCACTTATTAAATCGGCAAGCTCAGCCCGTGAGTTATTGACATCCAGGACTTAATAAGTGGAGATTTGACCCCTTCTTGTCAAATCGGTATTATGAGGCCAACTCACGCAGGGAGGCCGGCATGAACGTCAAGAAATTCATCGAAACCCAGGTCGAGGAGATCCGCAAGACGGTCGGGGACGGCAAGGCCATTTCGGCCCTGTCGGGCGGCGTCGACAGCTCCGCCTGCACCGTCCTGGCCCACCGGGCCCTCGGCCCCAAGCTCAAGTCGATCTTTTTCGACACCGGCCTGATGCGGGCCGGCGAGCCCGCCGAGGTCGTCAAGGTCTTCGCCGGCCTGGGCATCGACGTCGAGATCGCCGACAAGTCCCAGGAATTCTTCACCTCCCTGGCCGGCAAGACCGACCCCGAGGAGAAGCGCAAGGCTTTCCGCTACACCTTCTACAGCGCCTTCGGCCGCGAAGTCCTCAAGAGCAAGGCCCGCTACCTCGTTCAGGGCACGATCGCCGCCGACATCATCGAGACCCAGAAGGGCCTTAAGACCCAGCACAACATCCTCGAGCAGATCGGCATCGACCCCGACGAGGGCTTCGGCTTCAAGGTCGTCGAGCCGCTCAAGGAGCTCTTCAAGCACGAGGTCCGCCTGGTCGCCAAGGAGCTCGGCCTGCCCGAATCGATCTACGCCCGCATGCCCTTCCCCGGCCCGGCCCTGGCCACCCGGGTCATCGGCGAGGTGACCCCCGAGCGCGTCGCCCTGGTCCGCGCGGCCACGGTCATCGTCGAGGAGGAGATCGCCGCCCTCAAGCCCTTCCAGGCCTTCGCCGTCCTGCTCAACGACAAGGGCACGGGCGTCATCGACGGCAAGCGGGCCTTCGGCAACATCATCATCATCCGCTCGGTCGAAAGCCGGGACGCCATGACCGCCGAGCCGACCGCCGTCCCGTTCGACGTTTTGATCAAGATGGCCAAGCGCATCACCGCCGAGATCCCCGAGGTCACCCGGGTGGCCTACGAGCTGACCGCCAAGCCGCCCGCGACCATCGAATACATCTAGGGCTGTTCCCGCCGCTTCCGGCGCTCCCGAACGCCCGACACGAAGGAGAGAAGCCATGCCGTTCGCCGGAAAGAAACGCCCCGACGCCCCGACGCTCGGGATCTTCGTCCCCTGCGACCCGCGCATCGACGAGGAGTCGCGGACCCGGGCCTTCAACATCGGGAAAATGACCGCCGCCCTCCTCGCCAAGCGCCTCCGCCTGCCCGAAGGCCACCCGCCCAACGTCTTCTTCTGCTCGGCCCTCGTCGACAGCGAGCGCGCCGCCGACGCCGCGGCCCGCGAGCTCAAGGAAGCCGGCGCCGGCGCCCTCCTCATCGTCCCCGACACCTGGTTCTTCCCCGGCAAGACGGCCATGGCCGTCACGGCCCACTTCGCGCCCTCGACGCCCATCGCCTGCGTCGGGGGCAACAACGCCCCCAAGCCCGGGGTCGTCGGCATCGACGCTCTGGTCGGGGCCTACGCCCAGACCGGCCGCCTCTGCCCGATGGTCATCGGGACCATGCCCGAGACCGGCCAGAACCCCGAGTTCGACCGCAAGACCCAGGACGAGGTCGTCGACCTGGCCTACGCCATGCTGTGCCGCGCCGCGCTCCAAGGCCGCCGCTTCCTGTCCGTCGACACCGACTCCATGCAGATGGAGACGGCCCTCAACCACGTCCACGCCGCCCGCCGCTTCTTCGGCCTCGAGAGCACCCGCGAGTCCATGAAGCTGTTCGCCGACATGCTCCGCAAGAAAGGCGGCTACGACCGGGCCGAGCTCGCGGCCCTCCGCGATTGGATCGTCAAGCGCAAATTCAAGGACCGCATCTTCACCGACACCGAGGACATCAAGAAGCACGGCCGGGCCATCCTGACCGGAAAGCCTGTGAAGCCCCGCCCGCTCTCGGCCGCCGACCGGGCCAAGCTCGACGAAGGCCTGGCCCTCTACCTCATCATCCGCGACCACATGCGCGACATCAACGCCGTCGGCGGCGGCTGGACGAACCAGCTGGCCTGGGGATCGGACCGCCGCGGCCTCCCGATGTCGACGGCCGACATCGCCGAGTCGCTCTTCAACTCGACCGAGGACCACACCGGCCGCAAGACCGTCGTCCCCTTCGCCACCGAGAACGACATCCAGGCCCTGCTGACGATGATCGCCTACTGCTGGCTGTCCGGCGGGCAGCCGACCCTGTTCATGGACTTCCGCAAGGTCTACGAGCCCTGGGAGATCGAGAGCAACGCCAAAGCCTTGGGACTCGACCTCCGTCCGTTCCGCCGCGAGCCCTGGATGGAGCGCGGCTTCATCGACGGCGACAACTCGGGCTCCGGCTCTCTCGACTACGGCGAGAAGGGGTTCCTGTTCAAGGCCGTCGAGTACTACTTCCCCGGTCTGGGCTTCTCCGTGAGCTACCTGTCTCCCAAGGGCATCAAGGGGATGGCCGGCCGGATCGCCTACTCGGACCTCTCCGGCATGTTCACCATGGTCCAGGACGAGGCCCAGTCGGTCGAGCTTCCGGCGCCTCTCGCCGAGCGCGTCTGCCACGCCTCCGACTACACCTGGCCGCACACCTTCCTGACCTTCGACCACGTCCCCGCGAGCCAGGCCAAGATGGGCATGCCGGCCAACCACTTCCACATGGTCACCGGCCTGCCGCGCCGCCGCTGGCAGCACTTCTCCGACTACGCCAACATCCTCAATTATCGATGGGAGGGGACACCCGAGCTCGTCGAGGGCCTCGACCGGCCCCTGCCGATGCTCTACCGCACGAACGGCGGCGAGACCGCGGCCAAGCTGATGCTCGCCGGCCGGCGCGTCTAGAACGGCGGCTCGTCGAGCTTTTTTCCGGCCAGGACGTCGAGGAAGCGCCGGAGCGACAGCGGGGCGCTGCCCTCGTAGTGGTTGTTCAAATTGAGGTAGGTCAGGACGCGCTTCTTGGCGTTGGCCCGGACGATCTTGGCCGCGGCCTCGAGCCCCCCCGGCTTGGGCGCGACGACACGGTCCCAGATCTCGCCCGTCTCCTCCTCGATCTCCAGCCTGTCCCCGCCGTGGAGCCGCACGACCTGGAACGAGGCCGTCTGCGGCCTGTGCTTCTCGAAGATCCGGCCGATGGGCGGCATGTAGTAGCCGTCGAGATAGACGAACCCCAACCCGTTCGCCTTCAGGAAATCGAAGAACGCCGGCGAGTAGTAGTTCGGATTGCGGATCTCGACCGCGTATTGATAGCCCTTCGGCGCCGCCTCGACGAACGCCCCCAAGCGCTCGAAGAACTCCTCCTTGGTCGGCATCTTCTTCTTGTTGAGGTATTCGAACTGGAACATGATCGGCCCAAGCTTCGACCGGAGAGGGGAGATGGCCTCGAGGAACCGCCCGAGGAGGTCGAGGTCGAGGAAATGAGGATTCGGCTTGTTGGCGAAAGCCGCGTTCGGCGGCGTCTGCTTGGCGTAATAATGGGTCAGGGTCAGCGAGTTCGGGGCCTTGACCGTGAAGATGAAATCGTCCGGCACGCTTCTTGCGTAGCGGCGGACGACGGCCGGGTCGGGCAGGCGCACCCCGCCGGGGAACAGGCTCCAGAACCACTGGTCGACCTCGACCGAATCCAGATGCCGCGCGTAGTCGGCAAGATAATCATCGGCCCGATAGGTCTTCCGCGGCTCGTAGACCAGGCCCTTCCAGCTGTCGTACTTCCAGGAGCACGTCCCGAGGCGCAGGAGCCCCCGGAACTCCTTGGGGACGCCGAGATCGAGCGCCATGTCGCCCTCTCTTTCAGATTAGGCTCTGCTCCCCGCCCTGTCAAATAAAATGGGGACATGTACCAGAGGTACGTGTCCCCCCGTTCGTTAGGCGGTTGACAGCCCGGGGGGATTCTGCTATTTATGATGCTCCCTTGCGGCGCTATCGTCTAGAGGCCTAGGACAGGTGGTTCTCAGCCATCAGACCGGGGTTCGAATCCCCGTAGCGCTACCACTCCCATCCCCTTGAACCGACCGGGCCGATCGCCCGGGCTATCTGGTGGAGTGACCTGAGGAAGGGCCGCGGCTGTGCCCGCCGCTCGACCCGCGACCCCCATGACCGGAAGAGCCCCTGGAGCCGCCTGAACCGCCCGATCCTCGCGAGCCTCCGTGGCCTCCCGAGCCCCCGCGGCCTCCGGAACCGCCGGAGCGCCCTCCCGGCCGGCGCGAGTCCCGCGAGCCTCCCGACCGCCCCGAGCCCCCGCGCGACCGGCCTCCCGAGCGCCTCTCGCGCTCCGGCGGCGGCGGGGC
Source organism: Candidatus Aminicenantota bacterium (assembly GCA_016867635.1). Lineage (GTDB taxonomy): Bacteria > Acidobacteriota > Aminicenantia > Aminicenantales > Saccharicenantaceae > RBG-16-66-30. The sequence continues at coordinate 9,223 of VGJC01000071.1, forward strand.
CCCGACGCTCGCGTCCCGGGCGAACAGCTCGAACGGCGCTTCGATGAGCGGGACCTTGGCCCCGATGTAGCCCTCGATGGCGTCGAGGTGCTGGGAGAACTTCTCGCAGGCGAAGGACACGGACTTGCCCGTGGCACCGGCCCGGGCCGTCCGGCCGATGCGGTGGACATAGTTCTCGCAGTCCTGGGGCAGGTCGTAATTGATGACCATCTCCAGGCCGTCGATGTGGAGCCCGCGGGCGGCGACGTCGGTGGCCACCAGGAACGGGAACTTGCCGCTCTTGAAATCGTCGAGGACGCGCTCGCGTTCGGCCTGGGTCAGGTCGCCGGTCAGGTGCCGGGTCGAATAGCCGTTGAGCTTGAGCCGCCGCGACAGGGACTCCGCCGTGTGGCGCATGTTGGTGAAGATCAGGGCGTTGCGCGGCGTGTCGCGCTTGAGGATCCCCAGCAGGAGGTTGTCCTTGATGTGGCTCTTGACCTTGTAGAGCTCCTGAACGACGCCGTCCACCGTGACCTGCTCGGGCGTCATCCGGATGGTGGCCGGGTTGTTGAGATACTCGTAGGCGATGGACTGCGAGAGGAGGTTGAGGGTCGCGCTGTAGAGCATGCTCTGGCGGGCGTTGGGAGGGGGCATCCTCCGGAGAAGCTTCCGAAGGTCGGGCAGGAAGCCCATGTCGAACAGCCGGTCTGCCTCGTCGATGACCAGCACCCCGATGTCCTTGAGCTTGAGGACGCCGCGGTCGGCCAGATCGAGCATGCGGCCCGGCGTCCCGATGATGAGGTCGAGCCCCGCGGCCAGCTTCTTGAGCTGACCGTCATAGCCGACGCCGCCGTAGAAGCAGGCGACCCGGAACTCGCCCCGCGGGTCGAGCAGCTTGGCCTCGGTCTCGATCTGAGCGGCCAGTTCCCGCGTCGGGGCGATGACCAGGGCCGTCTTCCTCTTGTCCCGGCCCTCCCGGTACATCTTCTGGTAGATGGTGATGAGAAAGGCCGCGGTCTTGCCGGTCCCGGTCTGGGACTGGACGGCGACGTCCTCGCCGCGCAAGGTCCTCTCCAGGGTCATTTCCTGAACGGCCGTCATCTCCGTGTAGCCGCGGTCCGCGATGTCGCGAAGGAGCCGGGGGTCCAAGGGCGCTTCACTGAATAGCATATCGATTCCTTTTCAATTTCGAATGAAACACGACTTGAGGGTTTTTCGTGGGAACTCTTTTTCCGGCGGGGAAAGCCAATTCGCTACGCTGATACCCTGCGTGATGTTATAAGAGGGCATTATACCTAAAAACGCGGCGCGCGGCAAACGCCGCGCAAAGGAAATTGACAAGGCTTGCGGCCTGCCCATAGAATGAAGGCGATGGCCAACGTCCGCCACCTCGAGATCGTCAGGGCCCCTTCCGGCGGCTGGAACGACTGGCGCCGCAAGAACACCCGGGTCCTGCCCGATCTCGCCGGGGCCGACCTCTGCGGCGCCGACCTGGCCGGGGCCAACCTGGCCAAGGCCGATCTCAGCGGGGCCCGTCTCGAAGGGGCCGGCCTGCGCGGGGCCAACCTGACCCGGGCCCGATTTTTCGGGGCCCAGCTGGCCGGGGCCGACCTCAACCGGGCCACCCTGGTCAAAGCCAACCTCAGCCAGGCGGACCTGGCCGGGGTCAATCTCAACTCCGCCGACCTCAGCCAGGCCTTCCTCATCAAGGCCAATCTCAGCGGGGCCAGCCTTGTCGAAGCCCGGCTCGAGGGCGCCAACCTCGGCCAGGCCTCTCTCTTCCGGGCCAACTTGACCCGGGCCGCCCTGCGCAAGGCGTCCTTCTTCAAGGCCGACCTGACCGAGGCCGACCTCAGCGAGACCGACCTCGACGGCGCCAATCTCCAGGAGGCCGTCCTCGAACGGACCAACCTGCGGGCCGCCAATCTGTCGAACGCCAACCTCTGCTTCGCGACCCTTCTCCGGACGAACCTGGAGAAGGCGGTCATCGACAACTGCTCGGTCTGCGGCATCTCGCTCTGGGACGTCGACCTCAAAGACGCCCGCCAGCAGGACCTCGACATCATGCCGCCCCAACAGCCGGTCCTGGCCGTGGACAACCTCCAGACCGCGCAGCTCGTGGGCATGCTCCTCCATCAACAGAAGTCCCGCAACGACGTTTTTTCCGTGTCCCTCAACACGGTCCTGGTCATGGGCCGCTTCCCCCCGGAGAGAAAGCCCGTGCTCGAGGCCATCAAGGACGCCCTGCGGCGCTGCGACTATTCGCCGCTCGTCCTGGATTTCCTGGTCCCCGGGCCCCGCGACATGAACGAGACAGTCAAGACCCTGGGCCGCATGTCGCGCTTCATCATCGCCGACCTCACGGACGACCGCCGCGTCGCCCAGACCCTCGACTCCGTCGTCCACTACCTGCCCTCGGTGCCCATCCAGCCGATCGTCCGCGAGGGCGGAAGCCAGGCCGCCGAGAGCCGGCACTATTTCAAATACCACTGGGTCCTGCCCGTCTGCCGCTTCAGGGACACCGACGACCTCGTCGTCAGGATCGACAGGAGCGTCATCGCCCCGGTCGAAAAAAAAGCCCTCGAGGTCAGGATGAAGTAGGATGGAGAGAGCATGAACGGCCCGGTCCAACTTGTCGCCGACAGATTCGGCAAGCAGTTCGGGGGCAA
>VGJC01000072.1 GCA_016867635.1 Candidatus Aminicenantota bacterium
CTCTTTCCCCATCTCGTCGAGGCCGCCATGGCCCGGGTCGCCCGCCGTTTGCGCGAGGCCCAGGAGGTGATCTCATGAGCCGCCCGAAGCTTCAAATCATCGTCCTTTTCCAAAACCTGGGAGAGGGCCGGCCCTACTACGCCCATTCCCCCGCTCCGCCTCTCTCGGGGGCGCTCGTCGCGGGGCTGACCCCTCCTCTCGTCGAGGTCGAGCTTCTCCACGAGATGATCCGTCCGATCGATTACGCGACGGACGCGGACTTCATCGCTCTGAGCTTCATGGACTTCTGCTACCCTCACGCGTGCGAGGTGGCCCGCAAGTTCCGGAAGCTCGGGAAAACGGTCATCGCCGGGGGGCGCTATGCCTCGACCTTCCCGAGGGAGGTCATCCCCCATATGGACGTCACGGTCGTCGGCGAGGCCGAGAAGGTCTGGCCCCGCGTCGTCGAGGACCTGGTGAGAGGGAAAGCCGGAAAGGTCTACGAGGCGCCGTTCGGCGCGCCGCTCGACGGCATCCCCCCGCCGCGCTACGACCTCGTTGAGCCCCAGTTCGCGGTCCCCATCGTCACCGAGGCCACCCGGGGCTGCAAGTACCGCTGCAGCTTCTGCCAGCTGACCGTTCAGAACGTCCCCTACCGGACGCGCCCGATCCCCGACGTCATCCGCGACCTGACGGCGACGGCGGGCCTGCCGCTCCACAAACGGAAGATGGCCATGCTCCTCGACAACAACCTCGGAGGCGACATGGATTACGCCAAGGCGCTCCTCAGGGAGATCGCCAAGCTCAAGCTCTGGGGCTTGGGAGCGCAGTTCAGCTTCGACTGCCTCCACGACGACGAATTCGTCGAGCTCCTCGTCCGGGCCCGGTGCGGCATGGCCTTCCTCGGCCTCGAATCGCTCAACGAGCCGAGCCTGGCCTCGGTCCATAAGAATCAGAACAAGGTCCACGAATACAAGGAGCTTTTCGACAAGCTCAAGCGGAAGGGGATCCTGACCTTCACCGGAATGATGCTCGGCTTGGACGAGGACACTCCCGAATATCTGGAGAGCATCCCCCGCAAGCTCGACGAGATCGACCCGAGCTCGGTCCTCCTCTCGATCTCCATCCCCATCCCCGGGACCCCGTTCCACAAGACGGTCGAGGAGGAGGGGAGGATCGTTGACCGGGACCTCTCCCACTACGAGGGCGACCATCTCGTTTTCCGGCCGAGGATCGTCACGGCGGCCCAGGTGTTCGACGCTTTCCGGAAGATCAACCGCCATTTCTATTCCGTGAAGAGCATCCTCAAGAGGTGGTGGCGGCTCGTCGCCGCCCAGACATGGAGGGGGGATCCGGCCTCGCGTCTCTTCCACACCGCGATGATCTCCGCCGTCTTTCTCAAGCTTTCGATCTTTCAGCGGGACCACGCCGAAAAAAGGGTCTACGCCTCCGCGGCGGCGGGGGCCGAAGGCGCGGAGGCGAACCGAGCGCCGGTTCCGCCCTGATGACCTGCCTCCCCTCACAGGGTTCCGGTTCTTGGGGGAAGTCTTGTTGGATCCGGCCTCACCCGCTATGTCGCGCGGCCGGGCCGGCGAGGCCGGGCGATGGACCTCAGGCGCCGAGCCTGCCGGCGGCGTGGCGCTTGCCGAGGACCGCCAGCATGTCCGCCGTCATCGCGGCCAGATCGCAGTCCGGCTTCCAGCCCCACTCTTCCCGGGCCGCGCCGTCGTCGATCGAGGCCGGCCAGCTGTCGGCGATCTCCTGGCGGAAGTCCGGAACGTATTCGCAGACGAACGAGGGGATGTGCCTGCGGATCTCGGCGGCCAGCTCCCCGGCCGTGAAGCTCATGGCCGTGACGTTGAAGTTGGAGTGGTGCCGGAGCCGGCCGAAGTCGGCCTCCATGAGGTCAAGCGCGCACTTGAGGCAGTCGGGCATGTACATCATGGGCAGCCGGGTGTCCTCCCGGAGGAAGCACGTGTACCGGCCGAACTTGACGGCCTCGTAGTAGATGGCCACGGCGTAGTCGGTCGTTCCGCCGCCCGGCAGGGTCTGGTGGCTGACGATCCCGGGGTATCGGCAACCCCGCACGTCCAGCCCGTACTTGCGGACGTAATAATCGCAGAGCATCTCGCCGGCGGCCTTGGTCACCCCGTAGATCGTCGTCGGGTCGAGGACCGTGTCCTGGGGCGTGCGCTCGCGAGGCGTCGCCGGGCCGAAGACGGCGATCGAGCTCGGCGAAAAGACCCGGGCCACTCCCAGCTCTCGGGCCGCCTCGAGGACGATGTGGAGGCCCTTCATGTTGACCTCCCAGGCTTTCTGGGGGTTCTTCTCGCCCGAGGCGGAGAGAAGGGCCGCCATGTGGTAGACGGTGCCGATCCGGTATTTGCGGATCAGCTCCGCCACGGCCGGGCCGTCCGTGACGTCGAGCCGCTCGAAGGGGCCGGAAGCCGTGAGCTCTCCCTGGGGGCGGATGATATCGGTGGCCACGACGCTGTCGCTTCCGTGCTTGCCGCGCAGGGCCTGGACCAGCTCCGAGCCGATCTGGCCGGCCGCGCCGGTCATCAGGATCCTTTTGGCATCTTTGCTCATGGGGCGCTCTCCGCCGGGGGATAAGGGAAAAAACAAGGCTCTACATATAGCACAGGGCCCGGAAGGGGTCAAACTCGCCGATCCCACTTGCCTTCGGCCCCGTCTTCCGATAAAGTGATAGACCGCAACCGCGGACCGACAGCTCACGTCGCGAGGAGGCGCCGGCATGTCCATCGTCCTGGAAGGAAAGAACCTGACCATCGAGACCGTCGCCCGGGTGGCCCGCGGCCGCGAGCCCGTGGCCCTGGCCCCCGAAGCCAGGAAGCGCATCGAGAAGTGCCGGGCCCTGCTCGAGGACAAGATCCAGAAGCGCGAGATCATGTACGGCGTCAACACCGGCATCGGCGAGCTGGCCAACGTCGTCCTGACCCAGGAGCAGGTCGAGCGATACCAGCGCTACATCGTCTACAGCCACGCCGCCGGCTACGGCAAGCCCCTGCCCGAGGACGTCGTCCGGGCGGCCATGCTCAGCCGCATCAGCTGCCACTGCCACGGCCACTCCGGACTCCGCCCCGTGGTCACCGAGACCCTCGTCGACATGCTCAACAAGGGCGTGACACCCGTCATGTGCGAGAAGGGCTCGGTCGGGGCCTGCGGCGACCTGTCGCCGATGTCCCAGATGGCCCTGGCGGCGATGGGAGAGGGGGAGGCCTTCTATCAAGGGGAGCGCCTGCCCGGCCTCGAGGCCCTCAAACGGGCCGGCATCGAGCCTCTCGTCCTTCATGCCCGGGACGGCCTGGCCATGATCAACGGCTCGAACGTCATCGCCGGCCTGGGGGCCCTCGAGGTCCACGACACCCACCGCTGGCTGAAGATGTCGGAGATCGCCGCGGCCATGACCCTCGAGGTCCTCAATGCCAATATGAAGGCCTATGACGAACGCATCCACAAGACCCGCGGATACCCGGGGGCCATCGAGTCCGCGGCCAACGTCCGCCGCATCACGGACGGGAGCGAGCTCCTGGGCCGATCCGGCAAGAAGGTCCAGGACGCCTATAGCCTCCGGAGCACCCCTCAAGTCGTCGGGGCCGCCCGCGACGCCCTCAAGTGGGCCCGGAGCATGATCGAGATCGAGCTCCGCGGCGCGGCCGACAACCCCGTCTTCTACCCGGACGAGCAGCTGGTCCTGACCGGGGCCAATTTCCAAGGCGTGCCCATGGCCCTGGCCCTCGAGCTGCTGGGCACGGCCGTGACCACGGTCGCCGTTCTCTCCGAACGGCGGCACAACCGGCTCATGAACCCCCATCTCAACGCCGGCCTGCCGGCCTTTCTGACCAAGGGCGCGGGCATGTTCTCCGGCCTGATGCTGTCCCAGTACACGGCCGGGGCCCTCGTCTGCGAGAACCGGGTGCTCTGCCATCCGGCGGCCACGGGCTCCATTCCGGCCGCCGCCGACCAGGAGGACTTCGTCAGCATGGGCATGACGACGGCCCTCAAGACCCGCCAGATCATCGACAACGCCCAGGCCGTCCTGGCCATCGAGCTCATCGCCGGGGCCCAGGCCGTCGATTTCCGCAAGCCTCTCAAGCCGAGCAAGGGTGTCCAGGCCGCCTACGACGTCGTCCGCAAGCACGTCGCGCACCTCGAGGAGGACCGGCCGCTCTACGACGACATCAACCGGCTCAAGGAGGTCGTCGAGTCCGGGGAGATCCTGGAAGCCGTGGAAAGCGCCGTCGGGCAGCTCATCTGACATCATAGATCCTACGGAGGCCGTGCCATGAGCCTTCGCATCGCCCTCGTGACCGGCGCGAGCCGGGGCATCGGGCGGGCCGTCGCCCTGCGTCTGGCCGAGGACGTCTCCGGCGTCGCCGTCCACTACTTCCAGCGCAGGGAAGAGGCCCAGGAGCTGGCCGCCGTCCTCCGCGCAAGAGGCAAGCTCAGCGCCGCCTTCCGGGCCGACCTAACCAAGAAGGCCCAAGCGGCCGGCCTGATCAAGAAAGTCGAGGAGCGGTTCGCCCGCATCGACGTCCTGGTCAACAATGTCGGGCCGTTCCTGGTCAAGCCCTGGGACCACCTCGAGGTCTCCGATTGGGAGCGCGCCCTGCGCGGCAACCTCCTCGGTTCCTACTTTTGCATGAAGGCCGCGCTGACCGGGATGCGGCAGCGGAAGTGGGGAAGGATCGTCAACATCGGCTACAGCCGGGCCGAGCAGCTGGCCGCTTTCCCGACCATCGCTCCCTATGCGGCCGCCAAGACCGGCCTGCTCATCCTGACCCGGACCGCGGCCGAGGCCGAGGCCGTGAACGGCATCACCGTCAACATGGTTTCGCCGGGGCTCATCAAAGGCGGGGCCATGCCCCCGGTCCGGAACCTGCCCGAAGCCCGGCTGGGGACCGTCGAAGACGTGGCCGAGGCGGTGGCCTTCCTGTCCTCGGACAGAGCGGCCGCGGTCACGGGGACCAACCTGATCGTGGCCGGGACCTGGAAGATGTGACCAGGCCGTTCGAGGCCGGATGGTATAATAGAGGTGGGGAAGGACGACCATGAACAGAGAGCTCACCGCAACGCTCGCAACTCTCATCGTCCTGGCCGGGCCCGCGGCCGGCCAGGTCATCCGGCACGAGACCAAGACCATCAACGTGGAGATCCCGGTCCGGGTCTTCAAAGGCGCCGATTTCGTCGACGGCCTGAAACTCGAGGACTTCGAGGTTTACGACAGCGGCCGGCTCCAGAAGCTCGACGCCGTCTATCTGGTCAGGAAGGCGGCCATCGAGCGCCGCGAGGAGACCCGTACGTTCGTCCCCCGGACGGCCCGCCATTTCACCCTGCTCTTCGAGGTGAGCGAGTACGATCCCCGGCTGGACGAGGCTTTGGACTACTTCGTCAAGAGCGTCCTCATTCCCGGCGACAGCCTGGTCGTCATCACGCCCATGAGGACCTACCGGATGCGGGCGGAGAACTCCCTCCAGGCGGACCGCGAGAGGATCCTCCAACGGCTGGTCGAGCTTATCCGCCGTGACGTCCTCATCGGGAATTCCGAGTACCGGGGCCTGCTCGAGGACCTGAAGAGAGTGGCCAGGGTCCTGTCCGCGGCGACCAGCGCCGGAACGCCGGCGACGACGGCCTCCGGGGACCCCTCTTTTGCCGGGGCCTCTTTCGAGGAGCAGCTCGAGAACTACGGGGCGCTCCTCCAGCGCTTGGAGACCCTGCGCGCGGTCGACAGCCAGAAGTTCCTCGACTTCGCCGGCTACCTCAAGACCCTCGACGGGCAGAAGGACGTCTTCCTCTTCTACCAGAGGGAATTCGTCCCCAAAGTCGACCCTAAAGTCCTGACCCGGCTCATGATGGTCTATAACGACCGGGTCGACATCCTGTTCTCCCTCATGAACTTCTTCGACTTCTCCCGCAGGGATTCGACCTTCGACACGGACTTCATCAAGAAGGCTTATTCCGACTCGTCGACGGCCGTCCACTTCCTGTTCCTGAGCACGCCGGCGGAGACCGTGCCCGGGGTCGTCATGGAGGAGCGGACCGAGGACATCTTTGAACCGTTCAGGGAGATGTCCCGGGCCACGGGCGGGTTCACGGGCACTTCGTCGAATTTCGGGGCCATCATGCGATCGGCGGTCTCGGCCCTCGAGAACTACTATCTCCTCTATTACACGCCGGCCGATTACCGGGCCGACGGGGCCTTCCGCAATATCGAAGTCAGGATCAAGGGCGGCGGGTACCGGCTCACCCACCGGGCCGGCTACATCGCCGATTGACTTTCGCGGTGCGGCTCGCATATCCTTGCCGGTGAGGATCGTTCTCGTTCAGGGAGGTCAACCATGGCCGCGCTTCTTTGGATCGGCATCGCCGCCGTCGTCGTCTTTCTCGCCGGCATCCGCATCGTCCGGCCCACCCACCGGGGGCTCATCGAGCGCCTCGGCAAGTACAACCGGTTCGCGAAGCCCGGGCTCAACTGGGTCTTCCCCGTCGTCGAGACCATCCACCAGGTCAACGTCACCGAGCAGATGGTCGATGCCGCCCCCCAGGAGATCATCACCAACGACAACCTCAACGCCCGGGTCGACGCCCAGGTCTATTTCCGGGTCAAAGAGGACGAGACGAGCGTCAAGGCCTCCCAGTACAACGTCAACAAGTTCCAATGGCAGATCGTCAACCTGGCCCGGACGACCCTCCGCAACATCATCGGCACCCTGACCCTGAAGTCCGCCAACAGCGAGCGGGGCAAGATCAACGACGAGCTCCTCAAGACATTGGCCTCGGAGACGGGACGCTGGGGCATCGACATCGTCCGGACCGAGCTCAAGGAGATCGACCCGCCCAAGGACGTCCAGGAGACCATGAACAAGGTCGTCAAGGCCGAGAACGAGAAGATCGCGGCCGTCGACTTCGCCACGGCCCGCGAGACCGTCGCCGACGGCGACCGGCGGGCCGATATCAAAAAGGCCGAAGGCGTCCGGCAGGCCAAGATCCTCGAGGCCCAGGGCGAGGCCGAGGCCATCCGGCTGGTCAACGAGGCGGCCGAGAGGTATTTCGTCGGCAATGCCCAGATCCTGCGCCGCCTCCAGGCCCTCGAGACCGCCCTTCAGAGCAATGCCAAGATCATCGTCCCGTCCGACAAGGACCTGGTGAACGTGATCGGGGAGATGGCCGGCATCGTGCCCCTCAAGCGGGATTGAGCCTCGTCTCCCGGCGGAGGGCGGGCTGTCCGAAGCGCTTTCGGTCGATCCTGACGAGCGCGGCCTGGACCTTCCGGCTTCGGCCTAGATCTCTCCCCGGACGAGCTTCCCCGGCGTCCTCATCAGGCGGAACAAATATAATATCAGGATCAGGCCCATGGCCGCGAAGGCCGGGAGCATCTCCCGGAGGGGGAGAAGACCGGCTTCACCGGCGGCGACACGGACCGTGCCGCGGATGAGGACGTAAAAAAGGAGGTTGATGGCGGCCACCAGGCCGGCGAAGAACTCGCGGAGAAGATCCCAGTAGACCCGCCGCTTCTCTTCCGGGAGCTTGAAGAATTCCTCCTTGTGGGGGATGTTCAGGTGCCGCGGATTGCTGGCTATCCTGGGCAAGAACCGGGCCAGGACATAGAAGACCAGGGTCATGACCAAGGGAACGGCGGCCAGGGCGAAGAACGCTTCGCGTCCGCTCCATCCGTCCGGATTGCCGGCGAGATCGAAGTGGGTGGGGATACGCTTCGGCAGCCGGGGATACCAGGAATGGACGAAGCTCCCGATGAGGAACAGAAGGATGAGATTGGCCGCGTCGTAGATCCTTTTCATGGTTCACCTCTCGTAATCTGGGGCCCGTTTTCCGGAAATATACCTCCCGGCCCGCCGGGCTGTCAACCGAGGGCGCCGCGCCGGACCGGGTTTGGCGAAATCGCCCGGACATGGTATATTTTCACTTTAGGAGAGAGGTCGTCATGAACATCCAACTGACCAAAGAGCAGCTCGAAACCCTGGTCAAGCTCGTCTACCTGGGCAACAGGATGGCCAACGACTGGCGGACCGACGACATCCTCGAGGAATACGACGAGGTCGAAAGCCTCGTCCTTGCGTCGGCCCAGAAGCACGGCCTGGGCGACCTAGTCGAATTCGAAGAGGACAGCGGCAAGGCCCTCCCCTCCGGGGAACTCGAGGAGAAGATGGCCGAGATCACGGATCTCTACAACGACAACACCTTCTGGGACCAGCTCATCTACCGGATGGCCGACCGCGACTACGTCCGGAAATACGGCGAGGACTCTCTCGAGGAGCTCTACACCGAGCAGGGCATAGAGCGCGAGCGGCCGCTCGTCGAGCGGTACGAGAAGGAATTCAACGAGCACGGCCTCGACCGGCTCGAGGTCCGCCGCGACAACTGAGTAAAAAAAAAGGGAGCGGCTTGTTCAGCCGCTCCCCGAGTGGAGTCGTTTTCACGACCCCGGTCTCTCCGGGGTCTTAGTACCGCCGGTTGCCGCCGCCGCCGAAACCGCCGGACCGCGATGAGTCCGTGCGCGGCTTGGCCTCGTTGACCGTGGCCGTCCGGCCCTTCAGGTCCTTGCCGTTCAGCATGGAGATGGCCTTTTCGGCCTCGCCCTTGTTCGGCATCTCGATGAAGCCGAAGCCGCGGGACTCGCCGCTGAACTTGTCCTTGATGATGGAGGCCGTCGACACTTCGCCGAACGCCTGGAAGACTTCTCTCAGGTCGTTCTCGTTGACGGTCCTAGGCAGGTTGCCCACATAGATATTCATTCTCGTCTCCTTTCGACGATGGAAAGGCTCTCCCGAGCCTTCCCGGTCCTTAAAGATCTTAGAACGCCATAAAGGAGAGGAGGGTGTGACCGATCAGGGCCTCTGGCCCCTTCCTTTAGTCATTCAGGTGTTTAAAGCTGGGGTTTCCCATTGCTTATGAACAAAACCATTATACCACGGCTTAGGGAGAAGGGCCCGTTGTTTCGGCCCATTATCATCTCAACCTGTTGATTACGATCATCTTAAAATATTTCATCACATCGGCATTCTTATGAATAGATCAGGTTAGAAGGCTCTCTTCAACGGCTCGCTCCGCCGAAAGACGGCCCATCGTGATCGCCTCGACGCGCTGATTTCAAAGAGCCTCGTGTCCTTGACACTGCCGGCCGTTTCGGCTACTTTACTTACTCCCCCCAGGCGGTGGGCGCGGTGGCAGTCTGTGCGGCTCAGTGTCAGTCTGCCTTCCCGGTCCCGCGGGCGGGGGTTTTTATATCTATCGACATCCAAGGAGGATCCATGACCGACCACAAGATCTACTGGACGGAGACCGACGAAGCGCCGTACCTGGCCACGTTCTCCTTTTTGCCGATCATCAAGGGCTTCACCAAGGGGACGGGCGTCGACGTCGTGCTGAGCGACATCTCGCTCGCCGGCCGGATCATCGCCAACTTCCCCGATCATCTGACCGAGGCCCAGCGCATCCCCGACAACCTGGCCATGCTGGGCGAGCTGGCCCTGACGCCCGAGGCCAACACCATCAAGCTGCCGAACATCAGCGCCTCGCTCCCTCAGCTCCAAGAGGCGATCGCCGAGCTCCAGTCCCAAGGCTACAAGCTCCCCGATTATCCCGAGAACCCCAAGACCGAGGCCGAGAAGGAGATCCAGGCCCGCTACGCCAAGGTCCTGGGCAGCGCCGTCAACCCCGTCCTGCGTCAGGGGAACTCCGACCGCCGGGCCCCCCTCTCGGTCAAGAAATATGCCCAGAAGCATCCCAAGAAGCTGCCTCTGCGCGATTGGAAGCCGGATTCCAAGACCCATGTCGCCCACATGACGCACGGCGACTTCTACGGCAACGAGCGGTCCGTGACGATGGACAAGGGCGAGGACTTCCGGATCGAGATCCAGGGCAAGGACGGCACGGTCAAGGTCCTCAAGGACAAGCTGACCGCCCAGGCGGGCGAGGTCATCGACGGGACGTTCATGAGCAAGAAGGCCCTGCGGGCCTTCTACGCCGAGCAGATCGAGGACGCTAAAGCCAAGGGCCTGCTCCTGTCGCTCCACCTCAAGGCGACCATGATGAAGGTCTCCGACCCCATCCTGTTCGGGCACGCCGTCTCGGTCTACTACGAAGAGGCCCTGACCAAGCACGCCGCGGTCCTCAAAGAGATCGGATTCAACCCCAACAACGGCCTCGGCGACCTGTACGCCAAGATCAAGGCCCTGCCCGAGACCAAGAGGGCCGAGATCGAGGCCGACATCCGGGCCGTCTACGCCAAGCGACCCCCGCTGGCCATGGTCGACTCCGACCACGGGATCACCAACCTCCATGTCCCGAGCGACATCATCATCGACGCCTCCATGCCGGTCGTCGTCCGCGAGTCGGGCCAGATGTGGGGGCCGGACGGCAAGCTCCACGACACCAAGGCCATGATCCCCGACCGTTGCTATTCGAGGGCCTACAAGACGATGATCGAGGACTGCCGGGAGCATGGCGCCTTCGACCGGGCGAACATGGGCAGCGTCCCCAACGTCGGCCTGATGGCCCAGAAGGCCGAGGAGTACGGGTCTCACCCGACGACGTTCGAGATCCCGTTCGACGGGGCGGTCCGGGTCGTCACGGCCGCCGGCCGGGTCCTCATGGAGCACAAGGTCGAAGCGGGCGACGTCTGGCGGATGTCCCGGACCACGGACATCGCGATCCGGGACTGGGTCAAGCTGGCCGTCAAGAGGGCCCGGGCGACGGGCGCCCACGTCGTGTTCTGGCTCGACCGCGACCGGGCCCACGACGGCCAGGTCATCGCCAAGGTCGAACGGTACCTCAAGGACCACGACACGGCGGGGCTGACCATCAAGATCATGGCCCCCGTCGAGGCCATGAAATACTCCTTGGAGCGGATCCGCAAGGGCCTCGACACGGTCTCGGCGACGGGCAACGTCCTTCGTGACTACCTGACGGACCTGTTCCCGATCCTCGAGATCGGCACGAGCGCCTACATGCTGTCCATCGTCCCGCTGCTCGCCGGCGGCGGGCTGTTCGAAACGGGAGCGGGCGGCTCGGCCCCCAAGCATGTCCAGCAGTTCGAGAAGGAGAACTACCTGCGCTGGGATTCGCTGGGCGAGTTCTCGGCCTTCGGCGCCTCGCTCGAGCACCTGGCCGCGGCCTTCAAGAACGCCAAGGCCCAGGTCCTGGCCGAGACCCTCGACGCGGCCATCGGCACGTTCCTGGACAATGAAAAGTCGCCGGCCCGCAAGGTCGGCCAGATCGACATCCGGGGCAGCCATTTCTATCTGGCCCTCTACTGGGCCGAGGCCCTGGCCGCCCAGGACAAGGACCCCGAGCTCAAGGCCCGATTCGTCCCGATCGCCAAGGCCCTGGGCGAGAAGGCGGCCGAGATCGACGCGGCCCTGATCGCGGTCCAGGGAAAGCCGGTGGACATGGGCGGCTACTACCACCCGGACAAGAAGAAGGTCGCGGCGGCCATGCGGCCGTGCGCGGCGCTCAACGCCATCATCGACGCGCTCTAAGGCGCGGCGGCCGGTCCGGACATCGAAGCCCGGATGGGTATTCCCATCAGGCTCAGATCCGTTCGTACTCCTTGACCGTCCGCTCGTGCTCGACGTTCCCCGTATGGGTCGTGCCCAGGGGCTCGACGACCAGGAGGTGGGCCGGCTCGCCGGGCGCCGTCCGGGGGCAGTGCTCGACGCCCCG